>NZ_JAJMLX010000007.1 GCF_020991325.1 Bordetella petrii
GGCCAGCCGCAGCGGCCCCGCATCCGACACCGCACGCCAGGCCATCGCCGGCTTGCAGGCGCGCGGCGTCACGGTGCATGCGTGCGCCTGCGACGTCACCGAGGCTGGCGCCGTCGATGCCCTGATCCAGCACATCAACGCCAGCATGCCCCCCTTGAAGGGCGTCGTGCACGCCGCCATGGTCATCGACGACGGCCTGGTGCGCAGCGCCACCAGCGAACAAATCCACCGTGTGCTGGCTCCCAAGATGCTGGGCGCCTTGCACCTGGACGCCGCCACCCGCGACACCCCGCTGGATTTCTTCGTGACGTTCTCGTCGGCCACCACGCTTTTCGGCAATCCCGGACAAGCCAACTATGTCGCGGCCAATGGCTGGCTGGAAAGTCTGTCGCGCCGTCGCCGCGCACAGGGGCTGCCAGCCACCTGCGTGCGTTGGGGCGCAATTGACGACGTCGGCTACCTGGCGCGCAACAAGAAAATCAAGGATGCCCTGCAAAGCCGCATGGGCGGCGCAGCCCTGGCATCCGACACCGCCTTGCAGGCGCTGGAAGCCATGCTGGCCGCCGACGCCAGCGGCCTGGGCGTGCTAGAGCTAGACTGGCGCGCCCTGCGGCGCTTCCTGCCCAGCGCCGCCACACCCAAATTCAGCCTGCTGTCGCGCCGCGCCAGCGAATCCGGCGACGACGACGCCGATGCCCGGGATATTTCCCACCTGTTGTCCACCCTGGACGACGAAGCCCTGCATCCCGTCTTCGTCGACATGCTGAAGGCCGAGGTCGGCGAGATCCTGCGCGTGCCAGCCGACAAGATCAATGCCGACGTATCCATCTACGATATGGGCCTGGACTCGCTCATGGGCGTGGAATTGGTCGTGGCCCTGGAAAACCGCTTCGGCATTCGCCTGCCCGTGATGGCGCTGAACGAAAGCCCTACCCTGGCAAAACTGGCCGACCGGCTGATCCAACTGCTGCGCAGCGACGGCGAACCCGCCGCGCAAAACAGCATGCTGGCGCAAGTTGAGCACGTCGTGTCCCAGCACACCGACGAAGTGTCCAGCGAGCTCATGGCCAAATTCGCCAATGAGCTGGAAGCCGGCGGTTCCAAGCAACGAATGATTCATTAAGCAACGTGAACCAAACCAAGAAAGGCCTGCCGGGGCTGAGCGCCAGTATCAAAGACAAACTGATCCAGCAATCGCTGGAACGCAAGCTGCGCCAGGCCGGCCAGGAACAGGCGGCGCGCCCCATGGCCGGCGCCGCGGCACACACGCGCAGCGCCGTGCCCGAAGAGTTCTACCGGTTCGACCTGCACCCCGGCTATCGCCAGCTGCGCATCCTGAACGAAGGCGCCACGCGCATGGGCGTGCACAGCCCGTTCTTCAAACTGCACGAGGGAACGGCGGGCGCAACTAGCCGCATCGGCGCCAAGCCCTACGTCAACTACGCCAGCTACAACTACCTAGGTATGTCCGGCGACCCTGTCGTGGTCCAGGCCGCCAAGGCGGCCATCGACCGCTACGGCACATCCGTATCGGCCAGCCGCCTGGTATCGGGCGAACGCCCCATCCATCGCGAACTGGAACGCGCGCTGGCCGAGGTTTACGACGTGGAAGACGCCATTACGTTCGTCAGCGGCCACGCCACCAACGTATCCACCATCGGCCACCTATTCGGCCCGCGCGACCTGGTGCTGCACGACGAACTCATCCACAACAGCGTCCTGCAGGGCATACAACTATCCGGAGCCCGCCGCCTGCCGTTCCCGCACAACGACTGGGCCGCCCTGGACGCCATCCTGCAAGACCAGCGCCACCACTTCGAACGCGTGCTGGTCGTGCTGGAAGGCATCTACAGCATGGACGGCGACTTCCCCGACCTGCCCCGCTTCATCGACGTAAAGCGCCGCCACAAGGCCTTCCTGATGGTGGACGAAGCCCATTCGTTCGGCGTCATGGGCAAGCGCGGCTACGGCATACGCGAACACTTCGGCCTGGCCGGCAAAGACGTCGATATCTGGATGGGCACCCTCAGCAAGACGCTGGCGGGTTGCGGCGGCTACATCGCGGGCGAAGCCGCGCTGGTCGAACATCTTAAATTCCTGGCGCCCGGGTTCCTGTACAGCGTGGGCATGCCGCCCAGCGTGGCCGCCGCGTCGCTGGCGGCGCTGCGCCGCATGCAGGAACTGCCCGAGCGCGTCGCCACCCTGCAGGCCCGCGGCAAATATTTCCTGGAACTGACCCAGGCCGCCGGCATAGACACGGGCCTGAGCGCAGGGTTTGCCGTCGTGCCCGCCATCATCGCCAGTTCCCTACGCGCGGCGCGCCTGTCAGCCGCCTTGTTCGAACGCGGCATCAACGTGCAGCCCATTCTGTACCCTGCCGTCGCGGAAAAATCCGCCCGCCTCCGGTTCTTCATTTCCTGCCAGCACACTGAAGAGGAACTGCGCAACACCGTTACCGCCTTGCGCGGGGCGCTGTAGTCGCGCATGGCCCCGCGACGCCAGCGCAACGTTCCCCGGGTCAAGCCAGCCAGCCGGCTGGCCGCCGGCCCGCCGAAGCTGCAAGACGCCTGCGGCGACGCCAGCGCCCGGCGCCGCTGGCGCCAATACTGGATCCACGACCCCGTGGCGGGCCTGGGCGAATTCGCCGTCTATTACTTGTTCCGCTGCTTGCCCATCGGCCTGTGCTCGGCACTGGGAGCCTGGCGCGGCCGCTATACCGGGCAGGCCCGCAGAGCCAACGAAAACCAGGCACGCCAGGCGCTGCCGCTGGTTGCGCCGCTACTACCGACGGCTCAGGCCGAGCAGGTCATCCGGCAATTGCACCGCAACGCCGGCCGCGCCCTGCTGGAAACCCTGATCATGGACCGCATCTGCGACAGCGCACGCGTAACGGCCCTGCCCGCCCAGCGCCTGCAACAGTTGCAAGCCCAATCGACGTCCCGCATATTTGTATCCGTGCATACCGGCAACCTGGGCGACCTGCTGGGCATGTGCCTGATGCGCATCGTCCGCGTCCGCGGCATGACGGTCAGCCGCATCCTGCCCAACCGATTCCGGCAGCGCCTAAGCGAAAAATTGCGCGGCAAGCACGGCGCCGACATTCTTGAACCCGGCCTGAAGGCTACCCGCCAACTGGTTACTCACCTGCGCCAGCCCGGCAGCACCGTACTTATCCACCTGGATGAAGCACGCCGCCGCCAGATTTACTTTCCCACCTTCGGGCGCCCCTTGCCCTATGGCAGCAACCTTAGCCTGGCCATCCGCCTATCCGCGGCAACCGGTGCGCCGCTGGTGCCCGTTTATATGCGGCGTCTTAAAGGCTCGAAATTCGAACTGCACATACTGGACGATATTCCGGCACCCGCCCCGAATGATGACCCACATCATATTGAACTGGCCCGCGACCTCGACATGCTGTTTACCCGCGTCATAAGTGAACAAATCGCGGATTGGCAGCAGCTTTATTTTGTACGGCCCGAACCGGAACCCATATTGGCGTCTTCATCACAGTGAATCATATTTATGCATATTTGGAAAAAATTGTATTTTTTCCCTGCACTGCGGCTACAATTCCCGCAGGCCAGTGCCGGACGCGCGTCCATGTGTAAATAATGTTAACAAATATAGCTATATATACGGGGATTACAACAATTACTTGCAACATGCTATTCCGCGCCACATCACAGTCATAACACAGGGGTACTTTGTTGATAGTCTCTCGTATTTGACAGGCCGCACAGGCCGCCAGTTTGAATAGAGGTGATCCACGCCGCCGTGCCATTCCTGGCCACAATTAGCTTATTGCTAGCGCACAATAATCTCCTTGTATTTCCCCACTTTGCCTGTTCCCAGCATATGTCCGGCAAGGTCCGTTTTTCGTCGGAGAAGTTTCCCGTTATATGAAGATTCTGACAGTCTTTGGAACCCGGCCCGAGGCCATCAAAATGGCTCCCGTGGTTGCGGCATTAAGTGCCCATGGCGGTTTTGATTCCCGCGTGTGCGTTACCGGCCAGCATCGGCACATGCTGGATCAAGTCCTGCAGCTGTTTGGCATTAAACCCCAGTACGATCTGGACATCATGCGGCCCGGGCAAGACCTGTATAGCATCACCGCGCGCGTGCTGGAAGGCATGCGAGATGTTCTGAACGACTTCAAACCGGATTATGTGCTGGTGCACGGCGACACCACCACCACGCTGGCGGCCTCGCTGGCGGCCTTTTATGCCCGCATTCCTATCGGCCATGTCGAGGCCGGCCTGCGTACCCACAATATTTATTCACCGTGGCCCGAAGAGGCAAACCGCCAACTGACGGGTAACCTGGCCACCCTGCACTTTGCCCCCACGGAACAATCCCGCCAGAACCTGCTTCGCGAAAGCAAGCCGGAAAGCTCCATCCTGGTTACCGGCAATACCGTCATCGACGCCCTGCTTACCGTGAAGACCAAGGTCGATGCCAATGCCGAGCTACAACAAAATCTGTCAGGCCGGTACCCCTATCTGGAGGGCGGCCAGCGCATTGTCCTGATCACCGGCCACCGCCGGGAAAACTTTGGCGGCGGATTCGAAAATATCTGCCGCGCCATTCAACAACTGTCGCAGCGCTATCCGGATATGCATTTTGTGTATCCCGTGCATTTGAATCCCAATGTGCGCGAGCCGGTAAATCGCCTGCTTAACGGCCTGGATAATGTGCACCTGATCGAGCCGCTGGAATATGAGCCTTTTGTTTATTTCATGGGCAAGAGCTTTATTATCCTGACCGATTCCGGCGGCATCCAGGAAGAAGCCCCGTCATTGGGCAAACCGGTATTGGTCATGCGCGACAATACCGAGCGCCCGGAAGCCGTTGCTGCCGGCACCGTACGAATGGTAGGCACGGATACAGACCGCATCGTGCAAGCGGTTTCCGACCTAACGGACAACGACATTTCCTACCAAAAAATGGCTTATGCCCATAACCCTTACGGTGATGGCCAAGCTTCCCAACGCATCGCACAAGCGCTGCTGAACCATTTTCAATCCCTGCAAAACCCGAAATGAGCGCGAATATGAACAACCCCACCCTTTCGGTCATTGGCTTGGGCTATATCGGCCTGCCCACCGCCGCCATGCTGGCCTCGCGCCAAGTCAAGGTCATTGGTGTGGACATCAACCAGCATGCCGTTGACACCATCAATCGGGGCGCCATCCACATCGTGGAACCCGGCCTGGAGCGCATTGTCCAATCGGTGGTCAAAGAAGGCTACCTGCGCGCCACCATCAAGCCGGAGCCCGCCGACGCGTTCCTGATCGCGGTGCCCACCCCCTTCAAAGGCGATTACGAGCCCGATTTGTCGTATATCCAGGCGGCCACCGAGGCCATCGCGCCGGTACTGAAGCCGGGCAACGTCGTCATCCTGGAATCCACGTCGCCTGTCGGCACCACCGAGCAAATGGTGCAGTGGCTGTCCGAACTGCGTCCCGACTTGAAGCTGCCGCTGCAAGGCAGCACCGATAGCGACATCTATGTGGCCTACTGCCCCGAGCGTGTCCTGCCCGGCCAAGTCGTGCGAGAACTGGTCGAGAACGACCGTATCGTGGGCGGCATCAATGCCATTTCGGCGGAAAAAGCGAAAGAGGTTTACCGCATCTTTGTCCAGGGCGAGTTGCTTGAAACCAACGCCCGCACCGCGGAAATGTCCAAGCTGACAGAAAACGCTTTCCGCGACGTCAACATTGCCTTCGCAAACGAGCTATCGCTGATCTGCGACAAGCTGCAGATCAACGTTTGGGAACTGATTCAACTGGCCAACCACCATCCGCGTGTCAATATTTTGCAGCCCGGGGCCGGAGTGGGCGGACACTGCATCGCCGTGGATCCGTGGTTCATTGTGAACAAGACCCCGGAACAAGCGCGCCTGACTCGCACGGCACGCGAAGTCAACGATGGCAAGCCGCACTGGGTCGTAGCGCAGATCCAGGCTGCCGTCAGCCAAGTAGAGGCTCATGGAGTAGATCCCGAGCAAATCAAAGTTGCATTGCTTGGATTGGCATTCAAACCCAATATCGACGATCTACGAGAAAGTCCCGCGTTGCATATCGCACAGGAGATAAGTGAGAAAGTGTCGGCGAAGATCATGTACGTTGAGCCGCACGTCGACGCTTTACCCAGTTCATTAAAACGCGGTAATCTCGTATCGCTGGAACAAGCATTAGCTGAAGCCCACGTCGTCGCGGTACTCGTCAAACACGATCCGTTCATTGAAGTGGGCCTAGGCACGCGAGAAGACCAACTTATTGTTGATGTAGTCGGACTGTCCGAAATTATTCAGACCAACTGATCACATCTATAACGAGCCAAACCAACTGCTCGAGCCAACACACGGTGTTGGCTCGAATATGTTTCTGTGCGCCCCCTAATCAATTTACCTCACTCACGATCCTGTAGAGGCAACCGGTGCTTATTAAGTCGAAATTTATAACCAAACTTCTAAAGAAACTCTCGTCTTGGAAGAAGAGCGACTTAATAATTATCAATAAGCAAGAAAGAAAGCTTCAAGACAAGAAAGTTGTCATGAATGTGTCAGGTCTAGATGCAGAACGAGAGGCTCTCATTATATCGGGCTCTGCTCTCATATATGGAGACTCGTTCGATAAAGCTATTATTCTTGCAGTCAATTTTTTTGATAAACAGAACAAGAAACTTGTAATCAATCCTGAGCGCCAAAGTTTGGCTCTTTCCAAGAAGTACGGATACTATCGATATTTACCTGCCTCCAGAGCAGGAGCGGCATTTAATCTAATGCTGGTTCTTCCACCAACGTGCCATCGCGTCAAAATCGATATTGTTCCGAAGAGCGGCGTACCTGTCATATTAGGATCTGGGGCAACCGTTCGCAGGGTCAAATCTTCGGACCCCGATAAATTTGCAGAGGCTGTGCGTGCCTTGGAAGGAATTGAGTCACGTACAGAATCTTACGAGCAATTCGCCAACCCACAAATCTATGAACGAGCCTTGAAGCGAATATTTGCAGACGATGAGAACGCTGCAGATTTGGCTCGCTTGTACGAATATCTTAACAATGCCGGCAGGCTCACTGCGCCTGGAATCGGCCGTTTACTGTACAGAGCCAACAGCGACCTTTCGATTGCAAAATCGGTCCAGAAAACGCTCACCGAGTTTGGACATTTGGTTGCGTTGAATGACTTCATTGTGGAAGTCACAGCCAACCCTCCCCCAGGCTGGTCACAATCCAATAAACGCGTTTCAGATGATGTAAAACGCCTTCGCTACGGTTACGAACCTCCTTTACGAAAATCCAGAGATTATCAACCCGGGAAGAATACTCTTTACCTACTCCATAATTCCCTTCCGTACAATTCTGGCGGCTATGCCACCAGAACTCACGGCTTGCTTACCGGTATACGAAAGATCAGTCCGTACATTCCGCACGCAATTTCTCGGCCGGGCTTTCCAACCGATCACCAAAAGTACATCAGCAAAAAGCTACCAGACCGTATTCCTGTCGCTGAAGACATCGATGGCATAGAATACATTCGCTGTGACCAAAAGGTAAGGCGTAGCCATCTCACTACATCGGATTATATTGATGTCTTTGCTGAGGAGGTAAGGACAGTCGCCAGACAGAAGAAAGCAGCAGTAGTTCATGCTGCATCCAATTTCCCGAATGGCATAGCAGCAGCTCGTGCTGCGCATTCCCTTGGCCTACCTGTCGTATATGAAGTACGAGGCTTATGGGAAATCACAAGAATGTCGCGCCAACTGTATTGGGACAAGACTGATCAATTCCACATGATGGCACGCGCTGAAGCCGACGCCTGCAAATTTGCGGACCATGTCATCACCATCACCCACGCGCTGAAAGATCTAATGGTGTCTCGAGGTGTAGACAGCAGTAAGATAACTGTGGTGCCAAATTGCGTCCATACTGACCTTTTCACCCCTAGCGAGCACAAAGATGCGCAACTTCTTACTTCGCTCGACTTCGACGAGCGCGATGTGGTGATCGGCTATGTTGGATCTGTCGTCAATTATGAAGGGCTAAAAGATCTACTCAAAGCGGTTGCGATTTTGCGCGAACGACAAATCGAACGGTTCAAGGTTCTTATTGTAGGCGATGGCGCCGTACTCGATGACCTTGTCAAGCAATGTCAAGCACTGGAACTTCAAAAACACGTCGTATTCACTGGCCGAGTTCCACATTCGGAGGTTCAGCGGTACTACAGTCTGATCGACATTACACCTTTTCCGCGAGAACCTTTCCTAGTCTGCGAACTTGTTTCACCACTGAAGCCGTTTGAAGCTTTAGCATCAGCAAAAACCGTATTAGTCTCGAGTTGTGCCGCCCTGACGGAAATTATCGAAGACAGAGTTAACGGACGGGTATTTGAAAAGGGAAACGTGACTGATTTGGCGGACAAGCTAGAGGAACTTATTGGAGATCACATACAACGCTCTCGCCTGGCGAAAGCAGGAAGAGAGTGGGTCGTGTCTGAACGCGATTGGCGCAATGCAGCCAGTATTGTTACGCAGGTCTATGATTCCTTATCTCAATAGTAGAAACACGCATCGTAGGGAAAAGATATTGGCACAGGATACAAGCCTTGATCTGACAAAAACTCGATCCTTTGAGCGGTGGAAGACGAAACTCTTCCGCCACGCCCATTTAAAGGACTTCGAACGCACAGAATCCTTACCTGAAGGGATCCACGCTATATCCCAACAGAACCAAGCTCCTATTGATATTTATATCAATATCCGAAAAGGCAAGCCTCTTTTTGTCTTTTTCCAAGGCGCGGTTAATAGCAGAACTGACAAATTCAAACTTCCTTTCTTTGCTGGATTTGGAGTCACATCGGGCTGCGATGCCAGCTTTGTTTCTGTAAGCGATCCAACATTATGCATCTCTGATGACTTAACATTGGCTTGGTATGCAGGGTCAAAAGTCTCTCCCACGCAAGAAATACTACCTAGCATACTAGAAGTAATAATACGCCTTGCCAAACCTTCGAACATAGCATTTGTCGGGACATCGGGAGGTGGTTTCGCAACGCTTTACTACTCACGGATGATGCCTAAAACGCTGGCTATCGCGGTCAATCCTCAAACAAATATTCTGAAATATAGCCAAGAGCCTGTAGCGCGCTACGCCAAGGAGGGGTTCGGAATTGAAAGTTTCAAGGCAGCAAAGAGCCAACTCCCTTTAAAAATTCATGCCGATTTGTGTTCTTTATATGAAGCTGGACATACCAACTCAATTCTCTATTTACAGAACCAATCCGATTGGCATGTAAACCGGCACTGCAAACCTTTTTTTGAAGCGCTAGGACACACGATTTATAATACGCTTGGGGGGACATCCTTTGAGCCTGGCCTTTACCTATACCTCGGACAATGGGGTAAAGGCCATATTGCGCCCCCGAAGCACATGCTGAAATCATTGTTGGAACAACTGTGTGCGCATGAAGGCGATTGGTCTTCGTTTCTGAATGACGAAGGAATTCGCCCAATTTTCAGCAGAGAGCCAAGGTATGAAACCCCGCAATCAATTCCAACAGATGGCACTCAGCAGGCGGTTACCCCCACGGTTGCGACTGCTTCCACAGCGCCCCCCCCTCGTGTGCCTATAACCGATGGCGCCACTGCAACTGAGCGGATCAAGCATGTTTCCCTGACGCTAGAGAACGATCGTACGCTCAAGGCGGAAATTAGCCATTCAGGTGGCGACGATTTACAATTCGCATTTTATTTATTTAAAGACAAACGCAGACTGCACATCCAGCGATATTCCAGTGACCCGAAATTTACGTTTGAATGTGATAAAAAAGGAAGCTATTACGTCGCAGGTTTTGCCAAAAATGTAGCAGGCAAGGCGCAGTCCATGAGATCAAGTGTAGTGTTAGTCACCCTGTAAATACCTAGGAGTCTATTTTCAAACTGATAAAACATCTCCAAGATCAACAATTACCATCAGTATATTTCGTGAGAAAGCTGATCAACGCAAGTAAGCTCACATTGTTGCTGGTGGCTATAACTTGAATCGGATCATGGTAACAGCTACGCAGATAGGCATACAGTATGGCTGCCAAAAGTTCAATCTGTTTCAATGAATCCAAGCGTGTCCGATCTATTGCATTAACCTCAGTGGCGATATAATAGTCGAGAGCTTCAGCCAAGTTATATTCCTCACCACTTTCCAACACAAGCGAGAAAATAAACTGCCCCCCCGGGATATTACAAATTCCCGATTCTCCATCAAAAGGAAGTATAGAAACCTTCAATATCTTCCCAGCACTGGAATCTAGGCAATCCTTTTTTTCCACCGGAAGATCAAGGTTACTGCTGAAAAAACGTCCTACTTTATACTCAGCTTTAAGACGGCAAAAACTTGCATAGACTTTGGGGTCAAAATAAAACTCTGCACCGAATTTAGTGAACAAAGTGGAAATCAAACCATGGTTTCTCGTAGAGCTGCTATTATTGATAACATCGTAAATCAATTGCTTATCAGCATTTTCTATTTGCCTTCCTGAGAGTAACGATAGGAAGGCGATACGTTGCTCTTCATCGGCAGCGCATAAAGTAGCAGAATGTGCCGTCTTTAGTGAGATGGACACAAGCCTAACTCCACACGATACCAGGCCGACATTCTTGGGGTGGTCAAAAATGCCGACTACAATTTTAACGCAACTAGGCGGAACAAGAATTGGGCCAATTGTGGTGACGTTTAATTCTTTTTTTATATAAGCATATCTATAATATGCACGATATCTCTTAGAAAATGGAAAACAGACGCAGGGATGTCGACAGTGATCACCCGCCTCATTCAAAAAAGCGAACGTGGCTATGGCTACAGCCGGCAAATGTGTAGCCTTGGACGTGAGTTCAATTTCATAAATATCCCCTGCGGTAACGTCCGACTGGTCAGTATCTCCATTTCTCATAATTTATTTTTCCATCATATTGCTCATTCTCTCAAAGAACATTCGAGACACTTTATTAGGCTTCATTGCGCGCAGAAGTTTTGAGAAGTCATACTGACTTCTTTCAAGGCGCATAGCTTTTTTGAAAGCGCACCGTAAATGATCTATCGAAATTTGTGACACTTCAATACCAAGTCCACCGGCAATGCTAGTCCCTCTTGCCGGCGAGGCACGAGCGATAACTGGAACACAAAATGTCGTAGCAAGCGCGATAACTCCAGAATTGAGTAAGTCAAGATTAGCCGCGACTACGAAATCGGCTGAATTAAAATAATGTTGAACATCATACTCGGCGACCCTTGCTGGCTCAATAATGATTCGAGCATCAAACTCCGCTGCACGCAATAATTGAGAAAGAAATTTCCTGTCTGGTGCTGGTCCTGCAATAATCAAAACAGCGTCTTCTTCCCTATCGAATGCTTGCCGAAACGCTGCTATTACGAAAATCAAACTCTTGTAGGGTAAAATTGCGCCAAAACATAAAAAAACGCGGGAGGAAGAAGATATTCCCAACGCCAAGCGGCTGGTCTCTTGGCTATCTACACGTGGATACCAACCCTCGTAGGAAGGGTGAGGTACATAAAATTCCTCTTTCTGCGAAATATCATAAGACGGATACGCAAGCAACCGAGTTTGCTTGTTCATAACATGAACGGCAGCTACGTAATCAAGCAAAACTCTCCTAACCTTCACCTCATGCTCGACAAATTTTGTGCCGTGGGGCAAAACATTATGAATAGTCCAGACTATGCGCACACCTTTCGAGCACAACTCATCTAGGAGTTGTCCGAATTCGTTTATTCGACGACTAGCATCATCTTCATCAGAAGCATCACGTAAAATTGCACCGAGCCAGTGAATATGCAGGATTACGTTCTGTACATTCCCCAACGCCTTTAGAGTAACTAGATCCGGGGTTGGAACAACAACATAGCCATATTGGCTAGCTTGACTATACAGTAGGTTTTGATAGGGGTTCGTAGTAAGAACCGGATAACAAATCAAAATGCGCTTTTTTTGAGGTGGCCCTCGGGTCAATCTCAATATTTCTGCGTCGGCAAAAATAGTCTCCCACATTTGTCGTCGATGTACCACGTCCCGTACTCTAGTCATGCCTAGCCTCACTCACCACCGCTAATGCGAGTCTAAAGAACTTGGCCCGCCATCCGTATACCGCCATGTGAATTCCTCAGAATAACTACACAATCAGAACAGAGACCACGCCTCTAGCTCCTGTAATCTGTGGCACCAGGTATGGTAAGTATGCACATATTCTGCCCCTGCAAGCGCCCTCTCCTGCGCTTGCAGATAGCCCCCCCCTTGGGTTTGGTCAATTATGCCAAGTAAGCCCTCCCTAGAGGAAAATGAATAACAATAACTGGAGAATAATTCCTGTACCGCTTGTGAGTCCGTAGTGATAGCCACGCCGCCGACTGCCATAATCTCAATCAAACGCCGCGAAAACATTGTTGGCGAATTCTCTATAGTATTGACGTTCAAGCAATAACGGTATTTTCTGTATATGTGCGCCGTTTTCTGATTTTTGACCCCAGGGTACACACGCATACCAGGCATTAAAGGATAGCGATACACGAATGAGGAACGATCAGAATTTCTGTCGTAAATGTCTAATCCCATGGGAGCAAACACTTCGAACATCATATCCTGCCATTGTCTTCGTCGCTCGTGTAAATGGGTGCTATAACTTCCCACAAACGACGCCTCACCAACGAAATGCCGTGTATCCTCCAATGCAACACAATGGAATTTAGGTTGGACTGCAAACATAAGCACTGATACGGGCTTATCGGGACCTAGATCTGTACGATACCGTTCCAAGCACGTCGAATCGACAGTTCCAATATGATCAAACAGTTCGGCTGAGTCTATAAATCGATCGTAATGTACCCCATCCTCCTTATTCCAAAAGAAAGTCTTGATGCCACGTTCCTTAGCATAAGAGACAACCTTTTGAAGTGCCACATTATTTCTTTCCGGAAACTCGGGATAAGATGCGATTTTGTAGCGCCAAGAATTTCTTTTCCCTTTCCACGCAGACTCGACAAATAACAGGTCTGGACGCCAAATACTCAGTACCCACCTATAGTTCAACGGAGTGATCTCCGTAACCTGGCATTCAGCTGACAAACATGCGGTTGTCAGCGAATCTCCAATGACGGCAACCCGCAGCTTGGAATATCTCCCCTCCCTCTGCTTCCGAACACGCCGTGGATTCAGCAAAGCTATCAAAATTCACTCCAAATTTCTTCTTGAGAACATGCAGCCATAAATGGTGACAATTAATTGCGTGATTTACCAACAATTGCGCCTACGCCGCATTCATGTGAGCATGCAGAATTATAATAAAAATTACGACTCAGCACAGAGAATATACGGTAAAATTCCGCACCATTGACCCCATCGTAACCAGCAATGAAGCTTAGGTCCTCTCAAGAAATTTGCCGCTCAGTCATTTTTGCACTTATTTTGCGTGAAATGCGAGGCCGCTTCGGTCGCATGCGGCTGGGAGCATTTTGGACTTTTATGGAACCGCTTGCCCACATGGCGGTGTTGGGCACAATAATGGTACTGCGAGGCAGGCACAGCTATTCGTACGACTACCTAGTATTTCTTCTTGTAGGGCTGGCCCCGTTTTTGCTCTATAAGAACATAGTCACCAAAATTATGAACAGTGTAGATGCTAACAAAGCACTATTCGCCTATAAACAAATTCAACCGTTCGATGCTTTTGTGGCTCGAGCGATCATGGAATTTTGTATCTCTGCCCTAGTCTTTGTCGTCCTCTATCTTGGATTAACTTGGTACGGATTCGATACACACATTGCCCGACCCAGTTCTTGGGTATTCACGGTATTCCTTGGAATTTTCTTCTCATTTGCGCTGGGCATTCTATTTGCCATAATAGTTGAAGCCGTGCCAGAGGCTAAGACAGCTTTGAGCCTGCTTTTCATGCCTTTATATCTCTTATCGGGCGTCATCTATCCTATTTCTAGTTTTCCGCAGTCGCTTGCAAAATATATTTTGTGGAACCCATATCTGCATATCATAGAATTAATTCGCTACGACACATTCACCGGGTACCGTCTCTACTATGGTGTGTCCTTGGAGTTTGTCATAAAATGCACGATCATTTTCAGCTTTGTCGCACTTTTCTTTTATCGAGTGCGCCGACTCCGGCTTATGGCTAGGTAAGATACGGCGCATATGTTTGAAATCATAAATGTCACTAAATCATACCTCACGCCGCGAGGTCGGCGCTATGTTTTCCGTGATTTGAATCTTTCAATTCCAGCAGGGAAAAACATAGGGTTGATTGGCAGAAACGGTGCCGGGAAATCCACACTAATGAGACTGCTTGGCGGAGTTGATAAGCCGGACCACGGCCGAATCATCACGGATCGGAATATTTCCTGGCCAGTAGGATTAAGCGGTGGATTCCAGGGAAGTATGACGGGCAGAGATAATGTAAAGTTCGTCTGCCGGGTCTACGGCGCTCTAGCCGACAGCATGCGTTCAAAGATTAAGTATGTTGAAGATTTTGCTGACCTAGGGAAATGGTTCGACGAACCGGTCAGATCGTACTCGTCCGGGATGAGATCGCGCCTTGCATTCGGCCTTAGCATGGCATTTGATTTTGATTACTATCTGATAGACGAAGTAATGTCCGTTGGTGATGCTCATTTTCGAAAAAAATCAAACGAGGTTTTTGCAGAGAAAATGAAAACATCAAACGTCATTTTAGTAAGCCATGCAATGGGCGATATTCGTCGCCTGTGCAATCTTGTTCTTCTTGTTCAGAACGGCGGCGTCCACATATATGAGGACGTAGTCGAAGGCATCAAAGCCTATCAGGCTTAGTTATTGGGGTTCTCGTGTTTAATTTCAATAAAATAAAGAAAGTCCCACTATTTTTCTACGTTGTACTATTGCCGATGGCAATAGCGATTTTATATTATGCCGTCTTTGCTATAGATCGCTACGTCAGCGTTTCCAAAGTGGTTGTTAGGCAACAGCAAGATGGCCAGGCGGCGAATATCCCGAGCCTTGCTTTGCTATTGGGGGGCACCAACCCGACTTCTCGAGAGGAAACTCTCTTCCTGCAAGAACTCATCCAATCAACGGAGATGATGAAAGATCTGCAGGAGAAATTTGGTTGGGTTCAGGCTTACGCTGCTCAGGGTGGTGACCCACTCTATTTCATTAGCGAAGATGCCTCAGATGAAGACCTGCTGAAATTCTACAATAGGATTGTCACCACACACTTCGATGAGCTGACGGGATTGCTCGCAATTGAAGTGCAGGCCCCTACTCCAGAGCTGGCAGAGCAGATGCTCAATGGCATACTTAAAGAGAGTGAGGGTTTCGTAAATGAAATTTCGCATAAAATAGCACGCGATCAAATGCGTTTTTTCGATGTGGAGCTTGCTAACGCCCGACGCAATTATGAGGAAAAAAAGAATGATTTAATTGCGTTCCAGAGTGCTAATAATCTGTTGGATGCGAACGCCGCAGCTGAATCGCTTGCGCAAATTATCGCCGGCCTGGAAACACAACTAACAACTGAGCGGGCTGCCTTAAAAGCACTCCAATCATCACTCTCTCCCAATAGCCCTCAAGTACTCCGACAACAAACTAAGATTCGTGCAATTGAGCAACAACTGCACGCAGAGAAGAAACAACTAGTCTCCGCTGCTGACGGCGATCAATTGAATGTCGTTGCATCGAAGTTCCGCAACCTCACAATTGATGCCGGAATAGCGGAAGAAAGCTACAAATTAGCGGTCATGGCTTTGGAGAATGCTCGCATCGAAGCATCCAAGAAGATTCGCACTTTGGTCACTGTCGTTGCTCCTAATCTCGCTCAGACAGCTATTTATCCTGAACGACTTTACAATCTGGGAACTCTATTCGTATTACTGCTGCTGCTTTATGGCGTGGCACGCTTCCTCATTGCCACAATAGAAGACCACCGAGATTAGGCAAGATCATGCACTTTAGTAATACCACTATGATTGACTACCGCCCCATCGCTAAAGCAAACATGGGTATGTCGCGATTACTGAGTCGCATTGCGATTGGAGCCCTAGTGTTGACGTTGAGCGGCTGCGGGATATTGTCCGGAGCAGGCCCGTACCGAAACTCCATCACTTGGACCGATGATTCAACTGATCCCCGCTATGACCTCATTAATTTGACGGCAGCGACCATCTCGCCCTACATACGTCCCCCCGCCCCACATTTGACATCCGACGTATCGCAATTGCCAGTTTCCAACGTCCGTCTGATCCCAGGTGACGTGATCGGATTACTTATTTCTGACAGCTCTCCTGAAGGTGGGTTGTTCGCTCCTTTGAGTATCGGCGGTACCTCGTTTCCCAAAGTCTCAGTCGATGCTAGCGGCAATATTTCGCTTCCCTATGTCGGCAAATTGAAAGTCTCCGGAATGACGCTTCCGCAGGTTCAAACAGCGGTTCAAAATCGATTGAAAGGTAAAGCTACTGACCCCCAAGTCTATGCTCAATTGGTCGGTGACTTATCGGGTTCGGTGTTAGTGGCTGGCAGCGTCAAAGCGCCTGGCCGCTTTTCCGCCTTGCAAGGTCCACTTACTCTGCTTGATGCTATAAACATGGCTGGCGGCCCTCTTCTGGACCCTCATTTGACAAAAGTCACTGTTCGCACGGGAAGTGAAGTTCATGCCTACAGTTATCAAGAGCTATTGGAAGGACGGAATCAACCCGTGCCGCCACGGTCCGAGATTATCTTAGAGCGAGCCCGCCAGCGTTTTGTGGCTATGGGTGCTGTTAACACACCAGGACTACATGATCTTCCCTCTGCTAACCCGAGCTTACTAGAAACTTTAGGCGTTGTCGGTGGCTTGGATGAGAGCAAGGCGGACCCTACCGGCGTCTTCGTTTTTCGCCTGACCAACGAGGATACAGATCAACCTCATGCTCAGGTATTTAGTTTGAACATGCGCAACCCTGAATCAATATTCTTGGCGCGACAGTTCTTGGTTCAACCTGAAGACGCAATTTATGTTACCAATGCAGCCGTCTACGAATGGCAAAAAATCATCACGCCGATCGTACAAGCAGTGTTAATCGGTCAACGTTTTTGACCTAAACATGGGTGTCTCACAAATTGCTGTCCATTGGCTTGACTGGGGGCTATGGCGACAAACGAAATTATTGACTAGGCTAAACATGCCGGTGCGTCGCACGCTTGGCCGATGGCCGGCACCTGGTACAGCGGCTTATATTGGTTGGGGTCTAAAGACAAGCGGATTGCGCGCCCAATCACTCGCCGCTAAGCACAACAGGGCATGTTGGCTGTTAGAAGACGGATTTCTGCGCTCTCTCGAATCTAGTAATAGCATTTCATACTCTTTAGTCATCGATGACGAAGGTATTTACTATGACGCGCGCCGGCCGTCCGCCCTTGAACGATTGATCCGAAAACCTCTGGACGTCGTGCAAAAGCAGCGTACGACCGCGCTTATTAATGCCTGGAGGGAAGCAGGTGTGTCGAAATACAATGGCGCGCGTGATCCGGACCTTATAGGCCTTCCAAAAAAATACGTGCTGGTAGTGGACCAGACGGCGGGCGACGCCTCCATCGCAGGAGGCATGGCTACCGAAGCGTCCTTTCAGTCCATGCTTGAAGATGCTCTAGCGCACAATCCGGATTGCGCAGTCCTTCTTAAAGTGCATCCAGAGGTAGCTGCCGGACATAAGAACGGGCATTTTGACATCGAAACGCTAAAAAAAATAGCGCGGATTCAAATTATTGCCGAGGATGTCCATCCCGCTCTAATCCTGAAATATTCTGAAGCCGTATATACCGTCACCTCGCAACTCGGCTTCGAGGCATTATTGTGGGGGAAACCGGTATATGCATACGGTATGCCATTTTACGCTGGCTGGGATTTGACCGTCGATCAACTCGCAACACCAGCTCGACGGAATGCGGCTTCTCTTGAACAAGTTGTGCACGCCGCACTAATCGAATATCCACGTTACTTCGACCCCGAGAGCGATGAGCAATGCGAGGTTGAGACGCTACTGGCTTGGCTTGCCTTGCAACGCAAGGAACGCCATCGCTTCCCCAAAAAACTCGTTGCGTATGGCTTTTCAAAATGGAAGCGTCAATATGTGAACGAATTCCTGGCAGGCAGCGAAGTAACATTCACCAATACTGTGACCGACTGTCCTTCCGGCTCTTTAACGGTCACCTGGGGTCATAAGCATACTCACGAGTTCCGGAGCTTGCCCCATCCCATTTCGCTAGTTCGAATTGAAGATGGCTTCATCAGATCAGTAGGGCTTGGAGCCGAATTCGTACGCCCTATTTCGTGGGTGATCGACTCGGATGGCATCTATTACGACGCCAATAAACCGTCAGGCCTGGAGCATATATTATCTGATGCTCATTTTACTGAGGCGTTGTGCAAGCGGGCGGCGGATCTCCGAGAAAAATTAGTTTCTCTTGGAATAACAAAATATAATCTTTCAGGTCTAGCCAACTGGCAACGTGAAGAGAATTCAGGGTATGTCATACTAGTCCCGGGCCAAGTGGAGAGCGATGCCGCTATCACTTATGGCACTACCCACATAACCCGAAACATTGACCTATTGCGTGCGGTACGTGCCAAGCATCCCGATGCCTGGATTATTTACAAACCACATCCAGACGTTGTTGCCGGCTTACGCGACCGGGGTGTCACTGAGCATGAGGCGCGAAACTGGTGCGACGAGATCGTTAATGATGTTCCCTATCACACTCTTCTCGAATCGGTCGATGAAGTTCATGTAATGAGCTCATTAGCCGGATTTGAGGCGTTACTGCGTGGCCTACCGGTATCGACTTGGGGCCAGCCATTCTATGCAGGCTGGGGCCTCACCCGTGATTATGGGTTGACCACTCAGACACGCTCACGTCGACGCCGAGCACTGACTTTAGACCAACTAGTAGCTGGAGTTCTAATTCTTTATCCCACCTATGTTAGTCGAATCACTCGCAAGTTTTGCTCTCCCGAACGTGCTGTCGACGAATTGAGACAATGGCGTCACCAGGCGCGATCAAATCCGGCCAGACGCTTAATTGCTCGGCTTTTACGCAAACCGTGAATCGACGCTTCCTCTTTCTTCAAGGCCCCTGCTCCCCTTTCTTTTCACAGTTAGGCCGTGGCCTTGCAGACGCTGGGTATCATATCGCCAAATTGAATTACAATTGCGGCGATGCAGGCCAATGGCGACAAGGTTGCAGTCAGTCGTATCGGGGTAAAGCCGAAGATTTGTGTATTTTTTATCGCCTGCTATTCGAACGTGAGGGTTACACGGATATAATTCTCTTCGGCGATCACAGGCCAGTGCATTTGCCCGCTATTCAAGTAGCGAAGACTTGTGGGATTAACGTACACGTATTCGAGGAAGGTTATTTCCGCCCCTATTGGATTACATTGGAGCGAAACGGTGTAAATGCAAAATCGGAGTTGCCAAATGATCCGGCTTGGTATCGCAAGATCGGGCCGCGAATCCCTGATTATGGAAATGGCCAAGAATTTAAATCTTCATTTTCAACACGCGCTTATCACGACATCGTATACCAGGCAGCGGGAATAGCCAACCGCTTACTCTATCCCGAATACCGAACACATGCCCCCGTATCGGCGAGTGCAGAATATAGAGCATATGCAAAGCGAGCAGTATCTATCTTTCGGAGAAAAGCAACGGATGCTGCGGCCATACAGAATCTCATTTATAGCCGTACACCATTTTGGCTTCTTCCTCTCCAATTAAACAGTGACGCGCAAATCCGATGTCACTCACCCTATGCAGATATGCCTCATATGTTGCAAGAGGTCATAGCATCATTCGCCCGGATGTGCCATCCGAGCGCATCGCTTGCAATCAAGAACCACCCTCTTGATCCTGGCCTAATGAATTATGAAAAAATCATTGACGAATTATGCGCCAGATTTGCGGTATGCCGTAAACGAGTAATATATTTAGAGAGCGGCCCATTACCAGCCCTCCTCAACCATGCTCGGGGGGTTATTACCGTCAATAGCACAGTGGGCGGATCGGCACTTGTGCACTCCCGACCGCTGATGGCTCTTGGCCAAGCCATTTACCATATGCCTGGCCTGACATTTCAAGGCCATCTTGACGATTTTTGGCGACACGGAAGGCAACCGGATCCAAGGCTATTCAGATGGTTCCGTAACACGGTCATCCATAGCACACAAATTAATGGTGGTTTTTATGCTAAATCTAGCATCGCCATGAGTGTCTCGGCGGCACTTCCTCGCTTGCTGGCGACGTGTAGCAGGCTAAACATGCTCCGCTGACTCGCGTAGGAAGAACATTTCTCATCGATGCCATTTCTTTTTTTTTCAAAATATATAAAATTGCATTCGATCGACACGATCCAGATCGCCCAAAGAATCTTCTCACCTCAATAAGCTACAATAACTCCAAATTTCCAAAAAATAGTGCAAAATTATTATTTCTCATATAGACTACTCCTTCTGAAAAGCTGGGGTAGATCAAATGCAGGCACAGAACGACGGGAAAATTAATACCGATATCCTTTATCCCCTAGGTTTTGTTATCGGGAAAGCTTTATCCTGGGTGCCTGATCATTATAGAAAGATAGATTTTCCATGTCCATTGTATGTCAATGCGAACACCCGATATGGTTTATCTCGGGTACCTTACCGCATAGCGATGGTGATTGGCGAGCCTATACACCCAGACCATATTGGCCTCGACCAACAGGGCATAGCCGAATTATTACTCTCCCATTGGCACCAAAAACAATCAGAAATAGATAAGCTCGTTGGACGTTTCGCTGTCATCCTTATGGAAGATAGCGGAAAGATCGAAATACAGACTGACGCTATCGGCTTACGTGCCGTATATTTTTCAAGAACCAGCCAAGGCGTGGTCGCAGGCTCTCATGCGAAGTTGGTCGCTCGGGCAGCAAACGGTGGTGAGGCTGTCGAGTTCAGACAATTTTATACTCTAGGCTACCCAGGCATCAACACTCTATATTCTAGAGTCTATCGATTACCGCCTAATAATTCCCTGTTTTTGGATACAGGGGAACTACGCCGATTTTTCCCTACTGATCATATTCCCGTCACATCTCTTGAAGAGAGCTGGGATCATGCATTCAGTCGGGCACAACAGGTTGTCCGCGGCCTTACCTTGCGATCCGAGCGTCCAGTTCTAGTATCGCTTACCGGGGGGTTGGACAGTCGCTCCACACTGGCGGCAACACGCGGTATCTGGGAAAAATTGGATTTTTTCACTTACGTCAGTGGCCAACACCCACAGCATGAACTGGATGTCTTGGTAGCTTCAGACTTGGCCGCTATTCTCGGGTTGCGGCATCAAATAATCGCTTATGGACACCTCACTCCAGACCCCAAGGTCATGGAAGCAATTAAGTCAAATAGCTTTAGTATCCACCAGAGAAATTTGTCGTGTGCGTATTTAGAGCACTTTGGCAGCCATCGCTACGTGCATGTTCGAACCAATTTGATGGAATTGGCGCGCTCCAATCTATTTGAACATCATGGAAGCCATCCTGCCTTTCCTAACGGCCCAAACTCGATCGAGAAATTGGCCGAGTACTATTGCATGGTTGGGAAACGCGAGCCAAGTAAACAGATTGTCGAAGCGTTTACAAGGCAGTTTGACGAAGCGAATACAGCTACCGCTCTACAATTTGTCAGCGCCTGGGATCTTTTCTTTATTGAACATCGAATGGGCGCATGGCAAGCTGCAGTTGTGACTGAATCAGATGTGGCATTTGACACAATTATTGCCTTCAATAGTCGAGAAATAATAAAGAAATTTATTGGCGTGCCTCAAACTATTCGCTCAACGTCAAAGTACTTACAAAAGAAGATTCGAACACTTTTGCCCGAAATCTCAGACATCCCTATTAATCCACGACAGTACGTTCGCTGTCGCTGATAACTAGATAACTCGGAGGAAGCTTTGGATCAGTCACGCGATGATATTTTGACGGCGCTGTACTGGGATTACTGCGCGCTGCTAAGGGGCTCCCATGAGTTCAATCGAAGCTTTCCCGTCCGACCAATAAACACTGTGGTCCCACATCCTAGGCTGAGGTTAATGCTCCAATCCGATGAAGCCATGGCAGCTATCCTTCCGGTGGCCGCTTGGAAGCTCTCACTTGGAGATATTTCTCTAGCTCCATTCTGTTTGCACTCCTCCGAACAGATTGTAAAGATTTCACCCGCATTGCTGGACAATGCTCCGGCATTGTCTGTAGCAGCTCGTTGGGGACTCGAACTAGCTCGGGTGCGAGACGAAAATTACTGCTCCTCAAGTTTGGCGGCAGTTCTCTATCACGGCAATCGCTTACTAGCTCGGATAGACACTGTAAGCCGCAATCTTTTTCTATCTCTTCTTCCAGAATCAATCGCCGCAACTGTATGGGATGGAGGGAAAGTACATCTGACCCAAAATGCAATCGAGTGGCTGCACTCCCTCGCCTCTACGAACACGTCTATCAGTCCAGTTCCGGCACTAGAAAGGCTTCCCGAACTTGCCACACCGCTTGAGGATATCTTGATAGCCGGTGGAGACAGCCGCCTATCAATTGACCCTAGCTCCGGTTACAACCGTTATGGTGTTCCTCCAAGACCGCGGCCCGATGCAGTGCATTTTTCTTCCTCCACCGCATCGGCTATCAGTGACTATGGATTCGCGTTCTGTGAGCTGCTGCGACAACAACTTTTACGGATCGGCAGTAGCGACGCCACTGCGCAACAAGTAGTTCGCCGAGCATCCTCCGCAATGGAACAACATGTTCTGCGTATGTTGGGCTCACAAGCGAATGAAGCAGATGTCTTATTCACAGCATCTGGGACTGACTCGGAATGGGCGGCGGTTCTAGTCAGCAAGGCCGGAAACGAGGGCCGTCCTCTGACAAATATCCTCATTGCGCCTGAGGAAACCGGTAGTGGTGTTGCCAGTGCCGGGGCTGGATGCTATTTCGATGACATCATCGCCTTTGGCGATCATGTCGAAAAGGGAGCATTGATATGGCCGGAGCAACGGATTACTGTAGAGAAGGTGGCCATCCGCGGAACTGACGGCGCACCACGATCAGTCTCTGATATTGACAATGATTTCCTCACCGCCGGCAAGAGTGCTTTATCACGCGGGGACCGTGTTTTAGCACACGTTTTATTTGCCTCAAAAACAGGTCTTGTCGCACCATCCACATCTGTGGTCAACAAATTAGTCGCACTAGCGCCAGATCAAGTCGACGTTGTGGTCGATGCATGCCAGATGAGAATGAGCTTTAGAGAACTAAGTTCCGCAGTCGAACGAGGTTGGATGCTACAAGTCTCTGGATCCAAATTTCTAACTGGCCCCCCCTTTTCTGGAGCGTTGGTATTGCCAAATAGCTTCCGCTCACGTTTGCAATCAGTGCGATTGGCTTTAGACAAAGCACCACACATTTGCCCGAGTGAGCTTTGGGGTGATTGGTGGTCAAATCAATTGACGCCCAGCGCCACAGCCCCGAGCTATGGCTCCTTGTTCCGCTGGTTCCCCGCCCTGATGGAAGCCCGTCTTTTAGATACCTTACCTGAAAGCTTCCGCCGTAGCATATTTGATCAGTTCCGAACAACGTTAATCCAATGCATCGACCGAACTCCGTATCTCCAGCCTATTTCCATTGGAGAAATGCGTGAAAAAGAGGAAGAGTTTGCACGTCAATCAATTGTCTCATTCCAGGTAATGGGGCGTACATGGGATGGAGCTCTTCGCGCACTCGATGAGCCAGAATGCAGATATCTATTTGAGATGCTGAATAAGGATGTCAGCCTCCTGTTTTCAGACCTGAGACCGACCGAACTAGCCTTAGCCAAGCAAAAATTTCATATTGGCCAGCCCGTAACGCTGCGTACATGTACTGAGCAAAGAACTGTCCTTCGCCTAGTAGTTGGTGCACGTTTTTTCACTATCGTAGGATTTGCTGGAGAGGACGCATCAATGGCAGCCCTCGATTCCGAAATAGCTGATGCAACACGGGCCATTGCAAAAATTGACATGCTGGCGTCTCGATGGTGGCGTCTCCCGAATTTCAACCATAAGGACTGAATGCGTGAGGAATCCGATGGAGAAAGCAGTTTTATATCCGTCTCAACTTGATCCAGAAGATTGGGACGCCTTTCGTAATAGCGCCCATCGAATGCTAGACATCTGCATTGATCGCTTGAGTGCTGCACGTGAGCATGCCTGGCAAGCAACCCCAGTAGAAATTCGAGAATCATACACTTTGGATGACAATGGGTTAAATCAAGGATTTGAAGAACTTGTTGATATTTTGAGCTCGAATATTTTGCCATTCAATACCGGTAATACCCATCCACGCTTCTTCGGATGGGTGCATGGTACTGGCCTCGCGAGCGGCTTGATCGCTGAGATGGCAGCCGCCACAATGAACAGCAATTGTGGCGGTCGCGACCACGCTGCGATTTACATCGAACGTGCGGTGATCGAATGGTGTCGTAGAATCTTCAAATTCCCACGCACGGCTAGTGGCCTGCTAGTTACAGGGACCTCTCAAGCAACGGTCGTCGCGCTTGCAACAGCGCGTCAACATGCACTAGGGCCTGACAGTAGAGGAAACGGCGTACGTAACGGTCCACCGTTGGCCGCATATGCCGTAGCCGGTGTGCACAATGCCACAATCAAGGCACTCGAACTTCTTGGCTTGGGCTCGAAATCACTTCGAACTATCCCGCGAGACTCCAGTGGCTCGATGGACATGCAATTGCTCGCCGCTGCTGTCAAATGTGATCGGCAGAGTGGAATTAAGCCTTTTTGTGTAGTCGGCACAGCCGGCTCCGTCGACTTAGGCCAGTTTGACCACCTCGATGCCATAGCTGACTTTTGCTCATCTGAGAAGATATGGTTCCATGTCGATGGAGCATTTGGAGCTTGGCTAAATTTAGCCACGCCACCATGGCGTGACTTGGCTGCAGGGTTAGAGAGAGCCGACTCTTTAGCCTTCGATTTTCACAAGTGGATGTATGTCCAATATGACTGCGGAGCTGTGCTCATAAGAGATGAAAGCGCACATCGAGCAACATTTGCGGCAAGACCCGCTTATCTTGCGGGACAAGATCTCGGGCTCGCAGGCGGCGACCCCTGGTATTGTGATTATGGGACAGATCTCTCACGAGGATTCCGGGCATTGAAAGTCTGGGCAGCACTCAAGACACACGGAAAGCAAGCTTTTGCAGATGCAATCACAAAAAACTGCGAACAAGCCTCTTTCATGAGTGAGCTTGTAAAAGCTTCACCGAATTTGACACTCGCGGCCCCTGTTTTTTCAAATATCTGCTGCTTTTCTGCGGCGAGCACGTCGTTAAATGAAGCTAAAAATAACGACTTACATAATCAAATTGCTCAAAAATTACAGATGGATGGCTCTGTAGTCTTTTCAACGACCAAGTTCGGTGGCCAAACTGTACTACGTGCCGCAATTGTTAATCATCGGACCAATAACGATGATATTGCCTACTCCATTGATGCGGTCGAACGAGTTCGAGCAATTTTACTTCCGCACCTCGCAGGTGCTAGATAGCGTATTCACGCACTCATAGACCGCTCATCAATGAACGCTTTTACCCTAGCTGACCCAGATTGGTCAGCTAGCCTATCCCGAGTAAGACATTAAAACAGCATTCACACACATTAAAAGTTCACCTTAATCATCAACTAGAAGAAAGCTGATTAACTTTCCCGGATACGACTTCGCATGAGTCAAAGGCGAAGTGGACACAGATAGAGCGCTCTCAGCGTCCAAGAAACCTGCGTGATATGCGGCCTTTATACTTTCAGATGAAATACGGCTGAAGCCTTCTTTCATGGTTTTCGATATATCATCATGAGTCATTGTTCGTGAGCAAAATTTTTCGGCTCTATTATAAAAAAATTTCGGAGCCCCATTCGCGACTTCATCCACAGACCCGAATATTTGATACTCTGATAAATCATCTGAAGTGAGCCCACCACCCAAAAAAGTCGACCTTTCTTCCACATAATCTGATGCCATGTTCTTTTCAGATGATTCGAATGGGCATACGGCCAGGTCCGGATTAGCTGCAATCAGCATGTCCGTGACAATACTTCTATCTCCTTTCGCGGGCGTAGGAAATGGATTTAACTCCGAGCGGGTCAGCCCAACCAATTCCCTCTGCATAAGAGGTCGCAGGCCTGTCATAGCGGACAAAGTCGAGCGGCCTGCATGTATGGCATTTCGAAATGCCAAATAATGCCATTCCGAGCCAGTTTTATCATTTGGAGCTACTCCAAGTGCTCTTAGCCCTTTCTGAGCTTGAGCGATAAAAGCATCTCGGACGTCATGACTTTTAATATGATTTCCAATCCTGGCCACAGCACGCCAGCCGTACATTCCTTTGTACACCTCGGCCCCAAAACCACCAAAACTAAAAATTCCAATGGGCTTCAATGAAAATGTCGAGCTCGCCAGAAAATCATAAATCCCGGCATTCCCCAACAACCATAGGGAAAAGGGGTTAGTCACTTTATCTTTATCTTTTCGTTTTATATTTGGATCCCGCAACCCCAAAGGAAAATTAAATCGGGCACTCAAATTCGAAACTACATCATAGTCTTTTTTATGTGCTGGTGTCGTATTCGTGCAATTAAAAATTGCTAAGTCTCGCACTGCAGGGCTGGCAAGAGCACAAGCTAAAATCACGCGAGAATCAGTTCCGCCAGACAGAGCAATGCGAACGGTGTTGACAGAAATAGCAGAAAGAGTATGCGTTAGGCTCGCTATACGACGAACCGACTCCTTGATAGTTTCGGCATAAGACACTCCCATAGGAGAATAAAAGAAATCATTTACTGTCCTTCGGGAAACAGTAGCATTTAAATCATCGCCATATTCGATCTGCAATTTACCGCCAACTTGAATGTACTTTATCTGATCTATTAATGTATCTGCACTAAGCAATTGCCCTGCCATAGTGTTTCCCCATGAGCGGGCAATTGCGACCTCATCATTTAAA
This sequence comes from Bordetella petrii, assembly GCF_020991325.1. Taxonomy (GTDB): domain Bacteria; phylum Pseudomonadota; class Gammaproteobacteria; order Burkholderiales; family Burkholderiaceae_B; genus Bordetella_A; species Bordetella_A petrii_E. Next base: position 27,100 of record NZ_JAJMLX010000007.1, read on the forward strand.
GATCGAGGCAAATTCAAGGCTTGGCGCAAGTTGGCCAGCATAAATAAAGAATCAGATACTGCAATAACACCCTTTTCCGCGAAATACAGCATTGAACACATTGCAAAAGTGTCATTGGAAACTATTGCTCGATGCTCATCCCAAGTCATACTGACATAGCATCCCTCTACCGGTTCTTTGGCCAGATTCGCTCTTGAGAATCTCTCATAGAACTCCGAACGTCCTTTTTCTCCAAAGAAGACAGCCTCCTCACGGTAACTTACACCCATCCCTTTAAACAGAGATCTTCGCACTCCATTAAAATCGTCATGGGCGTTTTTCGCTATATATAATAAATTCGTGTCCTCGGAAATTCTGGCTTGGGCGATCTCGGAAACATCGCTCATCGCACTATTAATCCATGCCTCAATTCTCTTTAAAAACGGTTTTTTCGATATGATAATCAAATAGTTAGACATCTGCCACCCAATAGCCTATAAACATGTTCTTCGATAGCGCATAGAGACGCGCCCGTCAAAATTTCGTGTCAGCCTGACTACGCGGCTTCTAAACTTTTATCATCATCTTGATTCAGCAGCCTGTATGGGTCGGATTTGTACCTCTACGGGGCATATATTCGCTGTGCATTCATCGTCCGCATCACTTTACAACCTTTGCCGATTTCTGGGACACGAACATAGGTTGGGCGTGTCATGGCCGATTGATCGGAATTTTCTACCTTATTATTTTCATAGCGATTGTCCCAAGAAGGACATTCCACGTCTGTCTTTGAGCAATTCTTGCTCTTGGCTCGATTGCAGTACCACTCATCAAAAATCGCCCCGGTACGCATATTTCGAAAAACGTTTCCGGAAGCCATATTCCCATTAGATTCGTCTCTCATGCGGATTGGAGACCCGCAGGCACCATCAAACGTATTTCCCATAATTTTATTATGGCTCGAATGGTGTGCCATATAGATAGTGTGCAGGCCATCACATTTCTTATTTCTTATTTCGATAAATTCGTTGTTTTCAATAATGTTATTTCTAGAATTTACGAATCGAATGGCCGCCATACTGCGTGTCGCTCGAGGGGCAGAAATTTGACCTATTCTACGAAAACTCATATTCCGTATAGTATTCCCCCCAAGGTGAACATCCGGGTTCTCTCGATCTCCATTGAACGACATAGCAGTAAGATAATTTATCACTGCCAGATTACTAAAGGAAAATTTTGCCTCATGCTGAGATGCCCCTTTTAGTATGAACCACGTCCCTCCTCCTTTTCCATCAAAAACCGGCTTTGAACCGCCATTTTGTTCAGAAGTAATCTCAAAATATGTGTTTGGCGGAGGCTCGCCAAGCTTTATCCTTTGCTTAGAATAACGGCCAGGAGCAATTTCAATTCGAATATGACTACCGCTGGTTTTTTCTCCTTCCGCATAAGCTCTCTCCATTGCATGCTGCAGGGTAGCTAGTGCCGTTTCAGCAGTCTCACCGCTGTTACTGTCGCTACCTTTAGGGCCAACGTAAAGAGTTATAGCCGGCGCCGCTGTGCAAACAGAAATACCAAACAGAACCAGAAAAAAAATGCGCAAAATACTTGAAGGTATCATGCTTGCCACCTTTTTAATAAATAATTCATATTTCTACACCATGAAGTAATTGCGCGATGGAAATAGGATTAAATCTTATGCTTTTTTCTGGCCTCTTTATACAGCAGAGATATTTCAAGAGTTTGGCTTTTCTTAACAAGACAAAATTTAACAGGCTTGAGCCATCATAACAATGCTTTTCCTTCAAGCCTCATTTTGTAACGGATGCACAATTTTTGCATGCGTATGGTTTATACCGCTTAAGAAACACAGCGGTCTGCACCCCTTTTTCCCTAGGTATCAGGCCAAGCAAGCCCGTTTAGTCGAGGATTAGTCGCCCACCCAGGGCGCCCTATTGGCCATCGTTACACTAGACGTAGCGACATTGCTCCATGCACAATGGAAACTTCCCACACAACCCAAGTGAGAGGTTCTCATGACCCAAGAAGGTGCTCCTAAGATTCTTACCACAAAGGAAATCGCACTGGAGCTAGTCAAGTCAGCAATTCAGAGCGGCGTTCTGAATCATTCTACTCTTCTTGTTCAGGGCGAGACACCGGCGAAAACAGCCGTATCTAAAGCTGCTGTCGATGCTGTGTATATGGTGCGGTTGCTGCAAAGCACGATTGATCGGCTTGAGCAAATTCCGGGTAAATAAAAGTGCCAAGGCTGCAGAGGATGGAGCGCCTTCCATACGGATGCCCTTGAAGGCGCACCAACTCCAGCATGGCTGGGCAACTAGTCCACGACAAGCCCTGGGCTCCTTAACATGCTGCCATGGATTCATAGCGAATCCACGAGGCCTCATTGGTAGCTTTCGCACGCCGAATGGGTGTCGATATTAGATACACCCGTGATTCAACACATGCGCCTCTGCTTTGCTGACGTCAAGGAAGCCACCACGGCTTCACTATGCTGATTAAAAGGCGCCTAATTTCGCCCATGCCAAGGAATTGCGCGAGCCATCAAATGCCGCATCAATAAGTCGAAGGTTAGAGCGAACAAACCGATCACGGCAATGCCCATGATTACTGTATCGCTTGCCAAGAACTGGGCAGCGTTCAACACCATGAAACCTAGCCCTCGATCTGCCGCGACCATCTCTGCCGCCACCAATGTAGTCCAGCCCACGCCTATGCCGATGCGCATGCCAGTAAAAATATCTGGCAAGGCCGCTTTCAAAATGACGTATAAAACGATCTGCGGCGAACTTCCCCCCATTGAGTAGGCCGCGTGTATTTGCTCAATCGAAACTGATCGCACACCTGCACGCGCTGCTATCGCCATCGGAGCAAAGATCGCCAAATAAATGAGCAGAATCTTGGGGAACTCTCCTATTCCAAACCAAATAATAATGATGGGAAGATACGCTAAAGGAGGTAGCGGGCGATAAAACTCAATTATAGGATCGAAAAAACCGCGCATATAACGGTTCACGCCCATCAGAATGCCGACAGGAATTGCGGTGGCGCATGCCAAAAAAAATGCGCCAAACACTCGTATTAAACTCGCCTTTGCGTGCTCCAGCAGTGTAGATCCAGCTATTCCGTCAGTCATCGCAACTACCAACTTCTTGCCTACGGCTGCGGGCGATGGCAGAAAAAGAGGCTTTACCCACCCCATAGAAGTCGCCAGGATCCAAAGCCCTACCAGTATTGCGACCGTAATGATGCTGATATGTTCGCTGCGCCCTGAGCCAGGAGACCCATAAGCAGCGCCAGCCGTAGTTTTTTCTCGTTTCAAGAGCGGCCAGAACTTAGGCATTACGCGCCTCGATGCAACTGCTTCCTCGCTCATCTCCATAAATTATACTGAGTATGCGTTCTCGCATAGCAATAAAACTCGAGCTTGATTTGATACCGCGACTGTCGCGATTTTCAAGATAATCACGATTGAAATTTAACTCAAATGTATGAGTGATGCGACCAGGTCGTGGTGACATTACGATCAGCCTGGAACCGAGGAATAACGCCTCTTCGACACTATGGGTAATAAAGAAGAACATTTTCTCGGTTTGGTGCCAAATACGCAGTAGTAGTTCCTGGATGGTCTCACGCGTCAGAGCATCAAGTGCCGCCATGGGCTCATCCATCAGCAGCATGGCCGGATCGCAGGTCAGGGCGCGAGCAATACCAACACGCTGCTGCATTCCGCCAGAAAGTTGATAGATCATATGTTGGTGAAAGTCCTGTAGGCCTACTAGTTCCAAGTTCTCCATAGCTCGCGCGCGGCGGTGGGCGCGAGGGACCCCCTGCAGTTTGAGACCAAACTCGGTGTTATCCAGCACGTTTAGCCAAGGTAGCAATGCATGCTTCTGGAAAACAACGCCACGGTCCGCACCCGGGCCTTGGATAGGTTGGCCGGCCAACGTAATTCGCCCCTGCGATGGAGATAAAAACCCAGCCAACAAATTGAGCAGCGTCGTCTTGCCGCAGCCGGATGCTCCCAACGCGACCACAAACTCTCCCGGCTCTATATTGAGATTGACCCCCTGCAATGCCACGACAGGCTCACTGTCATGAACGCCCGGGTACGTAACGCCAACGTCTTCGGCACGCAGCGTCCGGATATTGGGTGGGCTGATAGTCGACGACATGTTCATATGTGGTTTCTGGGGCCTGAAGAGCGGGTGGCCATCATTGCGCAACAGCTTGCGCATAGCTGGCATTCACGTGCTTTATATAGTCCGGTAGCGTCGAGTCGATTTGCTTCTGTTCTTTCAAGAACTGTGCATTAGCAACAAGCGCCTTGGCAGCGCCGGACTCTTTCCCACTTCCCAACCACTGGGGGGAGATCTGCTCCTCTGCAGTGGGGAAACCAAGCAGCTTCAAAGCTTGGACGATATCGTCAGGTTTTCCACCAATCAATTTGACCATGCCCTGCACCTGCGGCGAATCAGGAGTCCAGTCCGCACCATGAGCCCGATACTCAGCATATGCTTCTGCGAGCACCCGCGTGAAAGCTGCCATGAACTCAGGATTCTTTTGGGCCCATGCCTTGTCAACTACTAAACCATCAAAAGTCGGCACGCTGGCTTTGCCAATCGATTCCGAGTCTGCGATCGTCTTACCCGACGCCTGCAATTCGACCAAGGCTGGAGGCCATACGTAAGCAGCATCAATGTCACCACGCTGCCATGCAGCCACGATCTGAGGCGGCTGCATATTCAAGATGCGCAGTTCACGGGGATCAATCCCCCACAGTCTATTCAAAGCCACCAATAGATGAAAATGCGAGGTGGAAACGAATGGCGTGGCCACGCGCTTACCCTTCAAGTCCTGAGGATTATTAATTCCAGATCCGTTGCGGGCCACCAAAGCCTCGGATTGGCCGATATCGTCCAGAATCCAGAACAACTCCATATCCACCCCGCGCGTGGCAGCGGCAGTGATGCCGGTGGATCCGAGCACGCCCACCGGCACTCGCCCAGAGGCAAGCGCTGTCGAAATATCACCTGCGGAGGAGAACTGGCGCCAGTCCACCTCGTAACCAGCCTGCCTCAATGCTTTGTCGAAGCTGCCATCCGCAATAGCAGAGAGAAACGGGCCTACGATCAACTGGTAACCCACAACCAATTTAGTCTGAGCGTGGGCAGTACACGCCATTAGCAACGAAAACACTAAACCGGCAAGCGTGCAGAAACGGACAAGATGAGACTTCAGTGGCATGACAAGCTCCTTGAATGGCGGCGCGCGGGCAATGCTAACAGACCTGGACTCGACTATTCGTAACCAGTTCTCCCAATTGGCAGTGAACCTAAAGCAATTTACGCGACCGTCGTCTAAACACCTTCAATAGTTACCGCCAACGCTCCTGCAGATCACTACCCACCCCAGACTGCAAGCCGCTCTCCGAATGGCTATTCAGCAACTTTGCGCCAATGGGTCGACCGACCCTTGATCTCTGCCGGATATCGGTAATAACGGGTTGGTGGTGAGGATGCGCGCCGACTGCCATTTCGTCTTCATGGTCAGTGGTGTAAGTGGCGGCGGGATGCCTGCATTAAGCCCCAAAGAAAGGCTGCTAAGCCTCAGATGAGTTACGAATCATGCCAACCAGCCAACACCAGGATGGCATGTAGCCTGGCAACATCTGTGCCAAAAGCACGAAATCATCACATCAAAATGAATCAAATAAATTTAAAATATCTCAAATGTTACAACAGCCAATCGACACTGAAACACACACAAGACCAAAAGCAGCTCACTTTTCACACTATATTGAAATTTATAGAGATATTTTGAGCCTTATCCCTTAACAAATAAAAATAATTTGAAATTAACATCTCAATATCTTCCTATAGCCTTCGTCGCAGTAACTCCATTTCGGATTGTGTGAGTGGCAGTTACCTGCAGGACCGTTCCGCCCTGCATGACAGCAAGCTTTCCATATGGGAGAAAGATGATGTCGCCGCCCTCCTAGCGCGCCCGTAGCCCGTCTCTCGACCGCAGCGCGCCCCCTACAGATCCTATCTTGATTGCCATCTCACAGCATGGCAGCGGGACAGCCTGCGCCCTCGAGCAACTCACATGTTGCGGGTATTGCACAATTTATTTCAGTGCATGCAGGCCTCCATGCCCTACCCGCCTCGGATAACGAAAGAAACCCTAGAGGTGCTTCATGGCAACAATCAATCTTGGCATCGGCAATGCGACCCAGACTGTCGATCAGGGAACCTATGAAGGCGACTCGTTGACAGTAAACGTCAACCTGATCAACAGCTCGACGTTGAATGTCACCAACACGGGCGGCTCTACCGACGTCCTGGAAATCAACCAGACGCTGGGCTTGGGTATCGCTGGCAACCACACCATCAACGTGGGAGAAAACGCCAGTGTAGAACTCACAGGCCTGGCTGGCGTCAGTGCGCTGACCACGTTCAATTACAACCTGGCGGAAGGCGCCAGCATGGAGATGACGCCTGCGTTCCTGAACGTGGGCCTGTTGAACACCGTTAACGTCAACATGGATGGCGACGGCAGTTCCACGCTGATTTTCGACGCCACCGGTGTCAACCTGGACGTCTCCACGCCGCCGAATATCACGGGCATTACCGAAGGCGACCAGATTCAGGTTATTGGGGCCACTGGCGGCTCGTATGTAGGCGACGAATTGGTGTTCACGAACGACCTCGGCGTCGTGGTGGGCCGGTTCGGAGCCGAAGGCCTGGATCCAGCCCTGGTCACGTTCGAAGGCGGCAACATGACCTACGCCTGCTACCTGAAAGGCACGCACATTGCCACGCCGGACGGGGAAACCAAGGTGGAAGACCTGAAAGCGGGCGACAAGGTGCTGACGGCAAGCGGCGGCGTGGCCACGGTGAAGTGGCTGGGCTATCGCACGCTGCGCAAGTCGCGCATTCCGGCCAAGGACGCCATCCGCGCCTTCCCGGTGGTGATCCAGAAGGGTGCCTTCGCGCAGAACGTGCCGTTTCGTGACCTGACCCTGTCGCCGGGGCACCACGTGTTCTTCGACGGCAAGCTGGTGCCGGCCATGCTGCTGGTGAATGGCAAGACCATTACGCAGGACTTCGCGCGCCCGGTGTTCGAATACTTCCACGTAGAGCTGGAAAGCTTCGACATCCTGCTGGCCGAAGGCGTGCCGGCCGAGTCGTATGTGGATACGGGCAACCGCTCCATGTTCCAGAATGCGGCCAGCGTGGCCATGCACCCCGACTTCGGGCCGGCCGAAGGACGGCCGCAGGTCGAAGGCATCGAGGTGCTGCGCTCGGGCCCCGTGCTCGAGGCGCTGCGCAAGCATCTGCTGAAGCGCGCCGAGACGCTGACCCAGTCGATGCGTGTGCAAGAGCCGGATCTGCGCGTAGAGGTGAATGGCCAGGAAGTGCGCCCGGAAACGGCCGGCCAGTTGGAAGGCGTGATGCGCTTTGTGTTGCCGGCCGGCGTGCAAGCCAGCGACTTGCGCATTCTGTCGCGCTCGTCGGTGGTGCGTGACACCACGGCGCATCCGCGCCGCGACCTGCGCCAGGTGGGTGTGGGCCTCGCCCGCATTACCATCGAGGACGAGGCGGGCCGCCGCGATATCGACCTGCTGGACAGCGGCCTGGCCGGACTGCATCCGGTGCAGGACGTGCACGGTGTGGCCATGCGCTGGACGAACGGCAAGGCGGTAATTCCCGCCGCGGTGCACGGCGCCCAGGGCCAGGCGGTGCTGGAACTGCATGTGCTGCGCACCTACTCGTACTGGGCGGAGCGCAAGCGCGCGGCTTGATACGGCCTTTCAAATAGATAGTTCTGTATGTTCTTGCAAAGGCGGCTTCGGCCGCCTTTTTTTATGGCTGCTGCTTCGCCTGCTGCGCGGCTTGCCGTAGCCAGGCCGTGGCCAGGTCGCTCAGGGCGATATCGCGCCGTTGGGCATCCGCCTGGTCGCTGTTGGCCCAGATCAGGTACGGGGTGGTGCCGGCGGGTTCGCCCAGGGCCTGGTAGACGCCGGCCATGATGGGCACGTGGTCGCCAAACACGCACAGGCTGGCTGGCCGGCCCCTGCCCCGCAGCCCGTCGGCCAGCATGCCGAACATGGCGTCGGCGTTGCGCAGGTGGCGCGCATACACGACCAGGTCGTCACAACCGGCGGGCAATGCCGCGCGGGTGGTGGCCTGGTGGTCGGCGTGGCCGGCTTTTTCCCAATGCAGCGGGCCATGGTTTTCCATGGTGATCAGGTGCAGGTAGATGGGCCGAGGGTCGGCATCATTCAACAGGCTTAGGGCTTTGCGCGCCACTTCGGCGTCGCCGATGTAGGGGCCGGTATTCGGGCTGCCGGTGAAGGCGTCCAGGCTGATGAAGGTGTCGAAGCCCAGCAGCGGCAGGATGGTGTCGCGCCGGTAGAAGCCCGGGTGATACGGATGTATGCACACGGTGCGATAGCCCTGCTGGCGCAGGTGGTTGGCCAGTGCCGGCACGCCCTGCCTGGCCAGGCGGCGGTAGGGTTGGAAGCGGTGTACGCCCAGCGATTCGGCGGGCAGCCCGGTCAGGAATTCGAATTCGCTGCGCACGGTGTTGGCGCCCCAGGCGGGCACGCTGGTCTGCCCGTACTGCCAGGACTCGGCGCACAGTTTGTCGAAACCGGCCAGCAGCTCGGGGCGCAAGGCTGGGTAGAACGGCCTGGGGTCGAAGAAGGATTCGCTTTGTACCGAGACCAGGTCGGGCAAGGCAGCGCCGGGCGGGAATACCGGCCACGGGACGGGCGCAAGCGCCGGGGCCAGCCTTTCGGCGCGGGCGTAGGCCCACAGGCAGGCCAATAGGCCGTGCGCGCGCAGGTCGGCGATGGCGTCGTAGGCCATGGGCCCGGGCCGGGCCCGGCACAGCCATGCACCCGCCAGGGCCAGCGCGGCAACCACTGCCAGGTACGCGCCTGCGCTGCCCATCTGGCTGGGCAGGCTGGTTTCGTAGCGAAAGGCGGCAATGCAGGCCAGCGCGAATACCAGGGGCGGCAGCACGGCCGACCACACGTTCAGGAACGGCAGGTACAGGCGCGGATGGCGGATGGCATCGGTGAAGTACTCGAAGTCGGCGTAGACGAAGGGTTCGCGCAGGGATTTGTACTTGGCGTTGCTGACCACCACGATGACCAGTTCCAGCGCCAGGGCGTTGATGGCCGCGAACACCGGCCTTTGGTACAGCAACAGCGTGAAGGCGAAGGCCAGGGTCCAGGTGCCGGTATGGGCGGCCCAGGCGGCGGGCGGCCTGCGCCACGGGGCCGCGGGGCGCGGCTGCAGCAATGCTTCGACGACCCAGGAAAGCAGCAGCCCGCCCAGGTAGGCGGCGGCCAGCGCGCCGGCCCAGGAATCAGCCACGATAGCCCAGCCGTTTCAGTATCCATCCCGACACGGCGGGATGGATGACGGACAGCAGGAAGCACCCCAGGTTCAGCGGAAACGGAAAACTGATGCGCGCCTTGTTGGCGGCCAGGCCGCGCCGGATGATGCGCGCGGCCTTGTCCGCCTTCCACAGAAAGGGCTTGGGGCCGGGCATGTCGAAGCACATTTGCGATTCCACGTACCCCGGCATGATGACGTTGATGTTTACGCCCTCGCCCGCCAGCAGGTCGCGCATGGCTTCGCCATACACTTTCACGGCGGCCTTGCTGGCGCTGTAGCTGGGTGTTTCGGGCAGGCCGCGCCAGGCGGCCAGCGAACTGACCAAAGCGATTTGCCCGCTGCGCCGCGCGCGCATGGCGGGCAGGCTGGCATGCACGGTAGCCAGTGCGGCTTTGACGTTTACGTCGAACAGGCCGTGCATGTCGCTCCAGGTTTCCCCCTGCTGCCCGGGGCCGGTATTGATGTTGACGCCCGCATTGGCGATGACCAGGTCGGGGGCTTCGGTGGCGCCCATTTCGGTCAGCCACTGGATCAAGGCGTCGTGGTCGCGCACGTCCAGTTCATGCAGTACGACGCGCGCGCCCAGTTGGCCGCAGGCCTGGGCCAGTTCGTCCAGGCGGCCGCGGTTGCGCCCCTGCAGGATCAGCGTGGCCGTGCCGGCGCGGGCGTATTCCAGCGCCAGGGCGCCGCCTATGCCGCCGGTGGCGCCGGTGATCAGCACGCAGGCGGGCACATGGGAAAAATTTGCGGAAACAGGCGTCATGCGGAATAGAACGATGAAGTTGCCGCTGGCGCTTGGGCACGGCGGAAACGACACCGGCTTCCCGCCAGGGGAAGCCGGTGGAACTGTCGACCGGGGCAGGCGCCCTTATTCAAGCAGGCTGCGCAGCATCCAGGCGTTCTTTTCGTGGATGTCCATGCGCTGGGTCAGCAGGTCGGCCGTGGGCTGGTCGTTGGCGCCATCGGCTTTGTCGAAGGCGGCGCGGGCCGTCTTGGAAACGGCTTCGTTGCCCTTGACCAGCAGGCGCACCATTTCCATGGCGTCGGGCACGTCGCCCGGTTCGGCAATGGACGACAGCTTGGCGAATTCGCGGTACGTGCCGGGGGCATGCACGCCCAGGGCGCGGATGCGCTCGGCGATGTCGTCCAGCGCGGCCCATTCTTCGGAATACTGGGTCATGAACATCTGGTGCAGCGTGTTGAACAGCGGACCGGTGACGTTCCAGTGGAAATTGTGCGTCATGAGGTACAGCGTGTAGGAATCCGCCAGCACCTTGGAAAGCTCGCCCGCGATCGCGGTGCGATCTTTGTCGGAAATACCGATGTTGATGCGAACGGCGGTGGCGCCGGCGGCTTTGGACGACTTGGCCATGTAGTGCTCCTTTATCTAAGGACAGGGACTGAGGAAGAATACCACTGAAGAGATTCGCTTATGCGGTAGCCGCTTCGTTGGCCAGCATCTTTACGCCCGGCAGATCGCATTCGTACACGGCCTGGGCCAGGGCTTCGATGGCGGCCAGGCGCGGGAAGCTGCGGCGCCACGCCAACACCACGCGGCGTTCGGGCGGATGGCCTTCGAACGGCAGGTAGCGCAGCAGCGCCTTGGGCTGCGGGGTTTCGGGAATGGCGGTGACGGGCAGCACGGTGACGCCGATGCCGGCGGCCACCATGTGGCGTATGGTTTCCAGCGACGAGCCTTCGAAGGTGCGCTGGATGCCGTCGCTGGCCGCGGAAAAGCGCGACAGCTCGGGACAGACTTCCAGCACCTGGTCGCGGAAGCAATGGCCGGTGCCCAGCAGCAGCATGGTCTGCTGCTTCAGGTCTTCGGAACTGATGGCTTCGCGGCCGGCCCATTCGTGGTCGCGGGGCACGGCCACGACGAAGGGTTCGTCGTATAGCGGCTGGGTGACCAGCCCGGCTTCGGGCAACGGCAAGGCCATGATGGCGCAGTCGATTTCGCCCTGGCGCAGCAGTTCCACCAGGCGCAGGGTGAAATTTTCCTGCAGCAGCAGCGGCATTTGCGGGGTACGGGCAATTTGCAGGGGCACCAGGCGCGGCAGCAGGTAGGGGCCGATGGTATGGATGACGCCCACGCGCAGCGGCCCGGCCAGCGGGTCGTGGCCCTGGCGGGCGATTTCCTTGATGCTGGCGCTTTCTTCCAGCACCTTCTGCGCCTGCGTGACGATGCGCTGGCCGATGGCGGTTACGCCCACTTCGGCGCCGCCCCGTTCAAACAGCGTGACCCCCAATTCGTCTTCCAGTTTGCGGATGGCCACCGATAGCGTGGGCTGGCTGACGAAGCAGGCTTCGGCGGCACGCCCGAAATGCCGCTCGCGCGCTACCGCAACGATGTATTTGAGTTCGGTCAGAGTCATGGCAATGCGTACCTTGTATGGAACGAGCTTTGACGACGGGAAAGACAATTAGGTTTCATGTGCGCAGGAAGTCTTCTCGACCACGCATCCAGCGCGCCAGGTGTGCCTGCACGGCGGCGGGATGTTCGGCGCGCAGCCAGGCGGCGGCGTCGCGGGCCTGCTCGGCAATGCCGGTGTCGGATTCCAGGTCGGCGAAGCGCAGCAGCGCCATGCCCGATTGGCGCGTGCCCAGGAACTCACCGGGACCGCGCTGCTCCAGGTCGCGGCGGGCGATCTCGAAACCGTCGGACGTTTCGAACATGGCCCGCAGCCGTTGGCGCGCCACTTGCGACAAGGGCGATTGGTACAACAGCACGCACACGGATTCGGCGCTGCCCCGCCCCACCCGGCCGCGCAGCTGGTGCAGCTGGGCCAGGCCGAAACGTTCGGCGTGTTCGATGACCATGAGCGATGCATTGGGCACGTCCACGCCCACTTCGATGACGGTGGTGGCCACCAGCAGGTCGATTTGCCCGTCGCGGAAGGCCTGCATGACGGCGGCCTTGTCGGCCTGGGGCAGGCGTCCGTGCACCAGGCCCAGCCGCAGGTCGGGCAGTTCGGCGCACATGGCGTCATAAGTGTCGACCGCGGTTTGCAACTGCAGGGCTTCGCTTTCTTCGACCAGCGGGCACACCCAATAGGCCTGCCGGCCTTGGCGCACGGCATTGGCAATATGGGCGATGACTTCTTCGCGGCGGTTGTCGGACACCAGTTTGGTAACCACCGGCGTGCGCCCGGGCGGAAGTTCGTCGATGACGGAAACGTCCAGGTCGGCGAAGAATGTCATGGCCAGCGTGCGCGGAATGGGGGTGGCGCTCATGTTCAACTGGTGCGGCACGATGCGGCCTTGCGGGGCTTCGCCCTTGCGCGTCAGCGCCAGGCGCTGGCCCACGCCGAAACGGTGCTGTTCGTCGACGATGGACAGGCCAAGGCGTTGGAATTCGACGTGGTCCTGGATCAGGGCCTGGGTGCCCACCACCAGTTGCACGCTGCCGTCGGCCGCGCTGGCGGCCGCCTGGCGGCGGGCCTTGGCGGTTTGGCTGCCGCTAAGCCAGGCCACGTTCACGCCCAGCGGCTGCAGCCAGGACACCAGCTTGTGGAAGTGTTGTTCAGCCAGGATTTCGGTGGGCGCCATCAATCCCACCTGGGCGCCACAGGCAATGGCCTGGGCGGCGGCGATGGCCGCCACCACGGTTTTGCCGCTGCCCACGTCGCCTTGCAGCAGGCGGTGCATGGGGTACGGCTGGGCCAGGTCGGCGGCTATTTCCCGCACCACGCGTTGCTGCGCGGCGGTTAATTGAAATGGCAGCGCGGCGTACAGGCGCTGCACCAGGCCGCCCTGCCCGCTTGCGGCCGGCAGGGGTTCGGCCTGGATGGTACGCCGCGCCGCACGCGCGGCGGCCAGCGACAGCTGCTGGGCCAGCAGTTCGTCGAATTTAATACGCGTCCAGGCGGGGTGGCCGCGTTCGATCAGGTCTTGCTCGGACACGCCCGGCGGGGGGGCATGCAGCAGGCGTATGGCGGGTTCGAATGGCATCAGGCCGTAGCGCTGCAGCGCCGCCGGCGGCAGCGTGTCGCTCAGGTCGGCCTGCTGCAGGGCCTGGGTGATGGCTTTGCGCAGCGAAGGCTGGGACAGCCCGTCGGTGCTGGGGTATACCGGTGTCAGCGCGTCGGGCAATGGCGTGTCGGCGCTGCTCATGCGCGGGTGCACGATTTCGCGGCCGAACAGGCCGCCGCGTACTTCGCCGCGCGCGCGCAGCCGGCGTCCGATGGCCAGCTGTTTCTGCTGGCTGGGGTAGAAATTCAGCCAGCGCAATTGCAGTTCGCCGCTGTCGTCGGCCATGACCGCGGTCAGTTGGCGGCGCGGCCGGTACAGGATTTCGCTGCGCAGGATTTCGCCTTCTACCTGGGCGGCTGCGCCCGGGCGCAGCGAGCCGATGGGCACTACGCGGGTTTCGTCTTCGTAGCGCAACGGCAAATGCAGGATGCAATCGTCGGCCGTTATCAGGCCCAGGCTGTGCAGCTTGCGCTGCACATCTGTCAGCGACCGCCCGGCGCCCGTGGGGGCTACCGGCGCTTTGCGTGCCGCGGCGGTGGCGGGCATGAGCAGGAGCCTGGCGTTACAGGACCAGGACGGCCTCGACTTCGAACTGCGCGTTTTTTGGCAGGCTGGCCACGCCGATGGTGGAACGGGCCGGGAACGGCTGCGGGATCAGCTCGGCCATGATGGCGTTGGCGGCGGTGAACTTGTTCAGGTCGGTCAGGAACAAGGTGAGCTTGACGATGTCGTTCAGGGTGCCGCCAGCTTCTTCGATGACGGCTGTCATGTTGGCGAAAGCCTGGCGCACCTGGGCATCGAAGTTTTCGGATACCAGGTCGCCGGTACCGGGTTCCAGGCCGATCTGGCCGGACAGGTAGACGGTTTTGGTGCCCGTGGCGGCTACTGCTTGCGAGTAAGGGCCAACGGCGGCCGGGGCGTCGTCGGTATGGATGATTTGCTTGCTCATGGGCCGTATCCTTGGAAGATCAGTCGGGACAGACTGGACTATTGAAGTGTAATCAGCAATAGGCATTTGCGAAAGCGGCGGGTTGCCGCCGCGGGCGGCCGATACCCATGCTTCACCCCTGCTCTGCGCCTATTTGTTCGCGGTGTTCCAGCAGCAGATCGTAAAGCGTTTGCGCCGCCACCGACAGGCTGCGGCCCTGGCGGCGCACCAGGTACAGCGGCCGGGTCAAGGGCTTGCCGGCCAGGGGCTTGATGGCCAGTTCGTCGCGCCGGAAGTGGAACAGCGTCATGGCGGGCACCACGCTAATGCCCAGCCCCGCCGACACCAGGCCGGTGACGGTGGCCAGGTGTTCCACCTCCAGCATGGGCTGGGTGGGCGCGCCGCCCAGGGCCTCGTCCAGGTGGCGCCGCACGCTGCTGCCGCGGGCCAGCTGGATCAGGGGCCAGCGGCCCAGGTCGCGCAAGCGGATGCGCGTTTTATCGGCCAGGGGGTGGTCTTTGCGGCACACCAGGAAAAAACGGTCGGCATGCAGGAACTCGCTTTCCAGGTCGGACATGTCGGCGCGCTGCGCCGCCACCGCGAAATCGGCCGCGCCCGCCTGCACCATGTCCAGGCAGGGGTCGAGCAAGGCGTCGCGCAACTGCAGCGTGATGCCGGGGTAATCGTGGTGGAAGCGGGCCAGCAGGCCCGGCAGCCAGCCGGCGGCCAGCGAGGGCAAGGCAGCCACCGTGACGCGCCCGCGGCGCCGCGCGGCGTGGTCGCGCAAGTCTTCCACGACCACGTCGAATTCGCCCAGCAGGCGGCGGGCCGATGCGTCCAGCACGCGGCCCTCGGCCGTGAGTTCCACGTTGCGCGTATTGCGGTCGAACAGCCGCACGCCGGCGGATTCTTCCAGGGCGCGTATCAGCGCGCTGAACGCGGGTTGGGTCAGGTGGCAGCGCTGGGCGGCGCGGGTGAAGTGCTTTTCGTCGGCCAAGGCCACGAAGGCGCGCAGTTGACGGGCGGATAAATTCATAGAAATTTTGGATTAATTGATCTTATATTTCTATTTCACTTATGAAGCAAGCCTGCCTATAGTCGCCTGATCGCAAACGCGCCACGGGCGCCGCGCTATGAGACCCAAGATGGCTGCTTCTCCTTTCCTGATCGGTTGCGCAACCGGTTTTTCGGGCGACCGCACCGACGGCGCGCAGGCCGTGGTGCAAACGCTGATTGCACGCGGCGGCGGCACGCTGATCTTCGAGACCCTGGCCGAACGCACGCTGGCCCTGGCCCAGTTGGCCCGCAATGCCGACCCGGACAGCGGCTACGAACCCCTGCTACAAGACCTGCTGGCCCCCGTGCTGGCCGACTGCCTGCGCCATGGCATCCGCATCGTGAGCAATTTCGGCGCGGCCAACCCCCCGGCGGCGGCGGGTTGCATTGCCGAACTGGCGCGCCGCCAGGGCCTGCCCGCACCGCGCATCGCGGTGGTGCACGGCGATGCGCTGAACACGCCCGAACAGCGCGCCCTGCTTCGCGAACGCCTGGGGCCGCGGCTGGACGGCATGGACGTGGTCAGCGCCAACGTGTACCTGGGCGCGGCCGAGATTGCCGATGCGCTGCGGGCCGGCGCGCAGGTGGTGGTGGCCGGCCGCGTGTCTGATCCGTCGCTGACAGTGGGGCCGGCCATGGCCCATTACGGTTGGGCCATGGACGACTGGCAGAGGCTGGGGCGCGCCACCATGGCGGGCCATATGCTGGAATGCGGCCTGCAGGTCACGGGTGGATATTTCTGCGTGCCCGGCTTGAAGGAAGTGCCCGATGTGCACGCGGCCGGCTACCCCATTGCCGAGATCGACGCCGACGGCGGCTTCGTCATCGGCAAGGCCGACGGCACCGGCGGCGCGGTGGATGCGCGCACGGTAAAGGAACAGCTGCTGTATGAAGTGCACGACCCCGCGCGCTACCTGACACCCGACGTCGTGGCCGACCTGAGCGGCGCCTCGGTAGAGGTGCTGGGCCGCGACCGTGTGGCCGTGCATGGCATCACCGGACACCCCCGGCCCGAGGAACTGAAAGTCAATGTCTGCTACCGCGGCGGCTGGCTGGCCGAAGCAGAAATTTCATACGCCGGGGTGCAGGCCGAAGCCCGTGCCCGCCTGGCGGCCGACATCGTGCGGCGCCGCCTGGGCGATGCGCTGGCCGTGCGCACGGACCTGATTGGCGTGCTGAGCATTCTGGGC
>NZ_JAJMLX010000070.1 GCF_020991325.1 Bordetella petrii
GCCGTGCAGCGCTTCGGCAACCGGCGCGCCGTGGCGGCGGCGGGATACGCCATCCAGGCCTGCGGGGCGGCCGTGCTGTGGACGGCCGACGGCGGGCAGGCCGGCTTGATGGTGCTGGGCGTGATGCTGGTGGGATCCGGCATCGGCAACGCCACGTCCATACCGCCGCTGATCGCGCAAACCGATTTTGCCCCGCAGGATGTGACCCGCGTGGTGGCCCTGATCGTAGCCATGGCGCAGGGCACATACGCGTTCGCGCCGGCCTGCTTCGGTTTTGTGCAGGTGGCCGCGTGGGCGCAACCGCAAGGCGAGGCCATGTTCTTCGCCGTGGCCATTGCCGTGCAGTTGTTGGCGGCGGCGGTGTTCCTGGCCTACCGGCCGTCGGTGCGGCGGCAGCCGCAAGAGGGGCAGTACGCTTGCCGCCCGGCGTTGCCGCAGGAACCAGATGGCGGGCGGTGTCGGACACACAAGGTGTCCGACACCTGAGTGGCCACGGCGGCCGTGTTCGTTTTTCTATTTGCCGCCTGGCCCGGATCAGCCAGCCTTTGGCAGCCAGTCGGAAATCAGGCCCAGCACGCGTTCGCTTTGCTCGCGGTGCGGCACATGGCCGCAGTTCTCCAGGACGACGGCGCGGCCCCGGGCAAGCTCGGCGATCTTGCGCGGGTGCACCGACGATCCGTATTCATCCTGGTCGCCATGCAGCGCCAGCACCGGGCAGCGCGCCTGCCGCAACTCGGCGTCCAGGTTCCAGTCGGCGAAGTCCGGCGACAGCCAGGTTTCCGTCCAGGCGGACAGTACCCAGGCGGCCTTGCCGCCGTGGTATTTCATCAGGCGTTCCAGTTGCCCGGGCTGCGCGAAACTATGCCTGGCATCGCGAATGCCGGCCAGGGTGCGGTCTTCGGCGTAGGTTTGCGCGGCCACCGTCACCAGGCCCACGCACCGGGAATCGGGCGCGGCGGCGCACACGATGGCCATGCCGCCGCCGACGCTGTGGCCGAGGGCAATGTAGTCCTTCACACCCAGAGATTCCCGCAACTGCCGGAATCCGTCATCTGCTTCGTCGTGCACGAACGACACCGTCAACGCGCCTGGGTGCGGATCGGACTGGCCGAAGCCCAGGCGGTCATAAGCGATGACGGCGCGTCCCGTGGCGCGCGCCAGGTTCTCGGGGAAATCGCGCCACAGCGCCACGCAGCCCAGCGAATCGTGGAACAGCACGATGGGCGGCAGGCTGGCCGGGCTGGGCGGCCCGGAAGCCGCGGGCGTCCAGCGCCGTGCGTACAGGCGGCCCTGATCGGCGGGCACAAGAAAATCTTCGGTCGCGATGTCGTGAGGCATGGCGGGATTTTAGCGACTGGCCCGATGCCTGCCCCAAGGGCCCGGTGCAAGGCGTTTCCCGCGCGCAGTTCCTAAGCGGCTTCCTGTTGTTCGAACTGGGCCTTCAGCATGTCGTAGATGGCAATGGTCAAGGGGCTGATCGTGTCGCCCCGTGTCCATAGCATGTATGTCATGGGAGGCAAGGGCGGCAGGCCGTCGGCCTCGCCCAGCACCCGCATGTCGGCCCCCAGGAACTCCACGCTGCGGGCGGTGACGCCCAGCCCGGCGCGCACGGCCGCCTTGATGCCTACCAGCGTCGGCGCCAGGTAGTTGATGTGCCAGGTCAGGCGCGTCTGCGCCAGGGCATCCAGGGCCAGGCGGCGGAAGATGCTGGGTTCGTCCGCCAGGATCAGCGGCAAGGGTGCGCGCCGGTTGTGGACGTAATCGGCGGCGCATATCCACGCCGTGGGCGAGGTCCGCAGCGCGAAGCCCGTCAGATTGGGGCTGGCGCGGGTGGAAATGGTCAGGTCGATCTCGCCGGAATCCAGCGCTTCCATCAGGAAAGGGCTGCGGTCGACGCGGATTTCCATGCGCACCTTGGGCGCATGCCGGGCGATGTGGGTCAGCACCGGCGGCAGGATCGTGTCGGCCACGTCCAGCGGCGCGCCCAGCTTGATCTGCCCTTCCATCTGGTTGCGCCCGATGCTGCGCAAGGCTTCATCGTTGATGGCCAGCAGCCGCCGCCCGTAATCGGCCAGTTGCTGCCCCTGGGCCGTCAGGATGCGGCGGCGGCCCTTCTTCTGGAACAGCGGGCAGCCCAACTGGTTTTCCAGCCGTTGCATCTGCTGCGTGACGGCCGACTGGGTCTTGAACAAGACTTGGGCGGCCCCCGAGAATGTATTAGTTTTTTCCACGGTTGCCAGGGTGCGGAGCAGGTCCATATCCAGGTTTTGCATAGGGATTTCCCTTGGTTTTCTGCCGGCAGCCGGGGCCGTTTTCATAGGTAAAGAATTAGCGCTGCTTATGGGTTTCTTATAACAATTAATTTGTGAGCCGGGTGGGGCGCACCTATAGTCGTTTCCACTACAGGAGACTGACCAATGACCCAAGCCACTGAAAAGCAGGCCGCTGTCGCCCGCTTCATCGATGTCGCCAAGCAGCAGACCGGCGGCGCCGTCACCCGGGAAAATCTCGACGTCGTGCTGGACGCGCTGGTAAGTATTGCCTCGCGGCCGCAATGGTGGTCGGAAGCCGACTATCCCGCGCCTGAGGGCGACGAGCTGCAGGCCCGCTATCTGATCCACGAAGAGCCCGACAGCACCTATGCGCTGTACCTGAACGTGATGAAACCGGGCAAGAAGATCGTGCCCCACAATCACACCACCTGGGCATGCATTGCGGCGGTGGAAGGCACGGAAAGCAACTACCTGTACGAACGCGCCGAGGGCGGCGCCGAGCCCGGCCCCGCCACGCTGCGCGAAACCGGCATGAAGCTGGTTTCGCCGGGCCAGGGCATCGCCCTGCTGGCCGACGATATCCATGCCGTGCGCATCGAGGACGCCAACATACGGCATTTGCATATGTACGGCCTGGCGCTGGAAAAACTGGACCGGCGCCTGGCCTACGACGTGGAGAACCATACCTGCAAGGTCATGCCGGTGGGCGTGCAGACGCGCCGGAGCGCCTGATGAGCACCCGTTCCACCCGCCTGGCGCGCATGGGCCGGCCCGCCTCGGGGTGGGCCAATACACCCATCGTGAAGGGCAGCACGTATTTGTTCGACAGCCTGGAACACTGGCGCGACGCGCGCCGCCTGCGCGACACGCAGCGGGTATTGTCGTATGGCGCCCGCGGCAATGAGACCCTCCACGCGCTGGAAGACGCCCTTACCGAACTGGAAGGCGGCTTTCGCAGCCAGCTTTTCCCCACCGGCCTGGCCGCGATCGCCGCGACGTTGCTGGCCTGCCTGAAAGCGGGCGACCACGTGCTGATCACCGAGGGGGTTTATGAACCGGTGAAGCGGTTATGCGCGACGCAGTTGGCGAACTACGGCATCAGCCACAGCTACTTCAGCGCGCGCGACCCCCATTGGGAACGCCACCTGCGGCCCGAAACCCGCATGGTGTATGCCGAATCGCCCGGTTCGCTGCTGTACGACATGCTGGACCTGCCGGCCATGGCGCGCGTGTGCCGGCCGCGCGGCATCGTGCTGTGCGCCGACAACACCTGGGGTTCCGGGCTGGCGTACCAGCCGCTGGCCCTGGGCTGCGACATCTCGGTGGTGGCCGCCACCAAGTACCTGGGCGGCCATTCGGATGTGATGATGGGCGCGGTCACCGCCAGCCAGGCGTATTTCGAGGCCATCGAGAACGTCAGTATCAATCTGGGCCAGACAGTTTCGGCCGACGACGCTTTCCTGGTGCTGCGCGGCCTGCGCACGCTGGACCTGAGAATGCAGCGCCACGCACAAAGCGCACTGGAGATCGCGCGCTGGCTGGCCGGGCAGCCCGCCGTCAAGACGGTGTTCCACCCCGCGCTGCCGGGCGACCCCAACCATGATCTGTGGCGCCGCGACGCGCAGGGCGGCAACGGCCTGCTGACCATCGAGTTCGACCCCGGCCTGCCTGGCGCGGCCATCGAGGCCGCGATCGACCGGCTGCAGCTGTTCGGCATCGGCTCGTCGTGGGGCGGCTATGAAAGCCTGGTGCTGCCCGTGGATCCCGCGCGCACGCGCTACGCGGGGCAGGCCGTGGCCCCGGGGTACCTGCTGCGCCTGCACATCGGCCTGGAAGACCCGGCCGATCTCACGCACGATCTGGACACCTTGCTGAAGGCCTTGTCCACCTTATCACCCCAACAAGCGATTGCATGATGACAGAATCCACCCCGCGCTATATCGAGGCGCGTGACCTGAAGGCCTGGATACACGACGCGGCCGAGCTGGCCCTGCTGGACGTGCGCGAACATGGCCAGTTCGGCGAGAACCACTTGTTCTTCGCGGTGCCGCTGCCCTACAGCGAACTGGAACTGCACATTGCGCGCCTGGTGCCGCGCCTGGGCACGCGCACCGTTATCTATGGCGATGCGGACACCGAGGCCGCCGTGCTGGCGGCCGCGCGGGTGCTCGACGGCCTGGGATACCGCCGGGTGCATATTCTGCGGGGCGGCATCCAGGCATGGCGCGAGGCCGGCTACGCCACCTTCGCGGGCGTGAATCTGCCAAGCAAGACATTCGGCGAACTGGCCGAGCATGCTTACGGCACCCCCAGCGTGTCGGCGCCCGAGCTGCACGCCATGCTGAACAACGGCGCCGAGAACGTCGTCGTGCTGGACGGCCGGCCCGTCGCCGAGTACCGCAAGATGAATATCCCGGGTGCGATCTGCTGCCCGAACGGCGAACTGGCGTTGCGCATCGGCGAACTGGCGCCCGATCCGCGTACCAAGATCATCATCAATTGCGCGGGCCGTACCCGCAGCATCATCGGCGCGCAGACACTGATCAACCTGGGCATTCCCAACGAGGTTTACGCGCTGGAGAACGGCACGCAGGGTTGGTACCTGGCCGACCTGCCGCTGGAGCACCAGTCCGGCCGGGTGTACCCGGCGGCCATCGCCGCGCAGGGCCTGGACAAGCCACGCCAGCGGGCTGGCAGCTTGCGCGAGCGCTTCGCGATTCCCGTTGTGGACGCGGCGCGGGTGCGTGCGTGGCTGGACGACGAGGCCCGCAACGTATTCCTGTGCGACGTGCGCACCGAAGAAGAACACCGGCAGGGCGACTTGCCGGCCGCGGTGCAGCATACCCCGGGCGGCCAGCTGATCCAGGCCACCGACCAGTACATAGGCGTGCGCAAGGCGCGCATCGTGCTGTGCGACACCGACGGCATACGCGCTCCGGTGGTGGCCAGCTGGCTCAAGCAGTTGGGCTGGGACGTCAGCCTGCTGCAGGCCCCCGGACAATTGGGCGATGTGTCGCGGATAGCGGTTCCGTCACCCCGGTTGTCGCATGCGAGCAACCTGGCGCCGGCGCGGCTGGCAGCCTTCGTGCAATCCCATCCGGACGCGGCCATCCTGGATGCGCGGCCCAGCGCACAGTTCCGCCAGGGCAGCATCCGGGCCGCGGCCTGGGTCATACGCCCCACGCTGATGCGGCAGTTGGAGAGCCGTCCGACCGGTCCGGTGCTGCTGCTGGGCGACAGCCAGGCCAAGCTGGCCCTGCTGGCAGCGGACCTGGAACAGGCGGGCCGCCGCGATATTTATCTATGTGTAGCCGATGAAGCCGCCCTGGCGGCATCCGGGTTGCCGCTGGCGGCCAATGATGACTTGCCCGACGAGGCATGCATCGATTATCTGTTTTTCGTGCACGACCGCCACGACGGCAACAAGGCGGCCGCGCGCCAGTATCTGGAATGGGAAACCAACCTGGTGTCCCAGATCGACGAGCAGGAACGCAAGACGTTCTCGGTGGGCATCTAGGCCTTTTCCACAGGCCCGGCCCGATTACAGGAGAGAGAGGCATGCAACAAAAATTCGTAAAAATCTTCGCGGCGGGCGCCATTTTCGTGTCGGCGGCCTGGGCTGGGCACGCGGCGGCCGGCCAGCTGGACGATATCAAGGCGCGCGGCACCGTGGTGTGCGGCACGCAGAACGCCAGTTCGCCGTATGGTTACCAGGATCCCGCCACGCGCCAGTATGTCGGCTACGACGTGGATATGTGCAAGGCCATTGCCAGCCAGATGGGCCTGAAGCTGCAGCACAAGCCGGTGTCCACCGAGGCGCGCATCCCCGAAGTGAAGATGGGCCGGGTCGACATGATGGCGGGCGCCGTGGCCTGGCTGCCCAAGCGCGCCGAACAGGTGGATTTCAGCGACCAGTACCTGCAGGGCTACATCAAGGTGCTGGTCGGGGCCGATTCGGGCATCAAGACACTGGCCGATCTGAAGGGCAAGAAGGTGTGCGCGTCGTCGGGGTCCAGTTCGGCCGCCATCGCGCAGCGGGTGCTGGAAGGCGCCAATGTGCTCACCTTCCAGAATATTTCGCAATGCTATGTGGGCCTGCAAAGCGGCAAAGTGGCCGCCATGACGGCGGGCGAACTGGTGCTGCGCCGGTTCCTGAACGATTCGCTCAAGGACGGCAAGCCTGCCGCCTTGCTGGATGAACCCACCTATACCGAGCACATCGGCATCATCGTCAAGCAAGGGGAACCCGAACTGCTGGCGGCCATCAACCAGGCCATCGCATCGCTGGACCAGTCGGGCGAACTGACCAAAATCTACGATAAATGGATGGGGCAGGGGTCCATCTACAAGATGGCGCGCGATTTCAAGGTGGAATCCGCGGCCGCGGCCGCGCAAGCCGACGCGGCGAAGTAATCCGGCAACCCAGCAAAGAGGGCGCGGCCCGCCCTCGATACTTCCATGGATTTTTCTTTTTCTATGCTGTCCGATCCCGAGATCATGGGCATGCTCATGACCGGGGTTTCCATCACCCTGCGGCTTTTCGCCGGCGCGCTGGCGGGCGGCTTTGCGGTTGCCCTGGTGCTGACCGGCATCAACCTGATTCCGTCGCGCATTGTGCGCGCCGTGGTGGCGCTGTATGTGGAATACCACCGCAATGTGCCCACCGTGGTGCAGATCCTGGTGTGGTACTTCGGCATGCCGGAAATCCTGCCCGCCGCCTTGCGCGACTGGATCAACCAGGGCAACACCGAGTTCTCGTTCGCCTTGATCGCGCTGTCGCTGAATGTCAGCGCCTATTACTACGAGGATATCCGTTCGGGCATGCGGGCCATCGCCGCGACGCAGATCGAGGCGGCGCGGTCGATCGGGCTGGGCGCCATGCAGGCGCTGCTGTACGTGGTGTTGCCGCAAGCCGTGCGCTATGCCGTGCCTCCCATCGTGAACCGGTCGATCATTCTGTTCAAGGACACCAGCCTGGCCATGGTAATAGGCGTAACCGACCTGACCTACCAGACCAAGCGCATCGAGAACGCCACCTTCCAGACGTTCCAGATTTTCATGATCGCCACCCTGATCTATTTGTGCATGGCCCTGCTGATCTCGGCGTTGGGCGCCTACCTGGCCCGCAAGTATCCGGCCAGTTTCAAGAGCTGAGCATGGTCGATTTCCTGCATACCTACGGCATGATTTTCCTGGTGGGGTCCTGGCCCAACGGACCCATTGGCGGTTTCGCCGGCACACTCATCCTGGCCGCGCTGGGCCTGGCGGGCGCCTTTCCGTTCGCGCTGCTGATCGGGGTGGCGCGCACCAGCGACCAGCCCTGGGTGAAATGGCTGTCCGGGGCATGGGTGTATACGTTCCGCTCTATTCCGCTGATCATGATCGTGTTCTGGGCGTACTTCCTGCTGCCGGTGCTGATCGGCGTGGAGGTGCCGCCGTTCTCGACCGCGCTGGCGGCGATCATCGTGTATGAATCGGCATTCCTGGCGGAGATCGTGCGCGCGGGCATCCAGTCGCTGCCGGCGGGCCAGGTCGAAGCCGCCAGGGCGGTGGGGCTGGGCTATTGGCAGACGCTGTGGTCGGTGCAGTTGCCCCAAGCGCTGAGCAACATGATTCCATCCTTGCTGAATCAGTTCGTGTCCACCATCAAGGCCACGTCCATCGTCTACATCATAGGCGTACAGGAAGCCGCGTTCTCGGCCCAGCAGATCAACAGCATCGAACTGACCGGCGCGCTGCGCACCTACCTGGTGCTGGCCTTGTTCTATTTTCTGCTTTGCGCCCTGCTGTCGAAGCTGGCCAAGCAGTTGGAAATGCATCTGCACAACAGGCGCCTGGGGCTGGCGGCATAGCCTGTAACGGCAAAGGAGAGACAAGATGATTCAATTCGACAGCGTGAACAAGTGGTACAAGAAATACCATGCGCTGAACAATTTATGCGGCGAGGTCCGCACGGGCGAAGTGCTGGTGGTTTGCGGCCCGTCGGGGTCGGGAAAATCGACCATGATCCGCACCATCAACAAGCTGGAAGACATCCAGAGCGGCACGATACGGGTGCAGGGCGAAAGCATCAGCGGCGACCGTATCGATATCAATCACCTGCGTGCCCGGATCGGATTCGTGTTCCAGCAGTTCAACCTGTTTCCTCACCTGTCGGTAAAGGACAATATCGCGCTGTCGCCGATCAAGGTGGGCGGCATGAGCCGCAAGCAGGCGCATGAGCTGGCCGAAGAGCTGCTGCACAAGGTCGGACTGCAAGACAAGCTGGACGCCATGCCCGCCAATCTGTCAGGCGGGCAGCAGCAGCGTGTGGCGATCGCGCGGGCGCTGGCGCAGAAGCCGCCGCTGATTCTGTTCGACGAGCCCACCAGCGCGCTGGATCCGGAAATGGTGGGCGAAGTGCTGGGTGTCATGAAGAACCTGGCCGCCGACGGCATGACCATGGTGTGCGTCACCCACGAAATGAACTTCGCCCGGGAAGTCGCCGACCGCGTCTGGTTCATGGACCGCGGCGAAATCCTGGAAGACGCCACGCCCGCGGAATTCTTTACGCACCCGTGCCACGAGCGCGCCAGGAAATTCCTGGCCGACATCATTCATTGACGGCAGCTGGTGCGGAATGCCCCGGGGAAGGGCACGGCCGCATCAGGCGCGCGATGCCATCGCGGCGATTTCGGCGTCGCTCTTGCCCAGCACGTCGCGCAGGATCTCGGCCGTGTGCTGGCCCAGTAATGGCGGCGCGTGGCGATACACCACCGGCGAGCCCGAGAACCGCAGCGGGCTGGCCGTGACCGACGCGGGGCCGCCCAGCGGATGCGGAAGTTCGCGCCGCAGCTGGCGCGCCTGCACCTGAGGGTGCGCGAAGGCCTGGGCGATATTGTTGATGGGCCCGCAAGGCACGCCGGCCGCTTCCAGCCTGGCGATCCAGTCGTCGCGCCTGCCCTGTTTCATAATGTCGGTCAGCAGGGCGATGAGTTCCTCGCGGTTGGTGACGCGCAGCCGGTTGGTGGCAAAGCGCGGGTCGTCGCCCAGTTCCGGAACGCCGATGGCCTTGCAGTAGGCGCGGTACTGCGATTCGTTGCCGGTGGCCACGATCAGGTGGCCGTCGCTGGCCGCGAATACCTGGTAGGGCACCACGTTCTGGTGCGCGTTGCCGGCGCGCGTGGGTGCCACGCCCGATGTGAAGTAGTTCGAGTTCTGGTTGGCCAGCATGGCCACATGGCAATCCAGCAAGGCGATGTCCAGGTGCTGTCCCAGCCCGCTGCGATGGCGTTCCTGCAGCGCGGCCAGGATCGCCACGCTGGCATACATGCCGGTGATGATGTCGGTGACCGCCACGCCGGCTTTCTGGGGGCCCCCGCCCGGCAGGTCGTCGCGTTCGCCGGTAATGCTCATCAGGCCGCCCAGGCCCTGGATCATGAAGTCGTAGCCGGGCAATTGCGCGCACGGGCCGTCTTGCCCGAAACCGGTAACCGAGCAATAGATCAGGCGCGGATTTATTTCGCGCAGGCTGGCGTAGTCCAGGCCGTACTTGCGCAGTCCGCCCACCTTGAAGTTTTCCACCAGAATGTCGCAATGCGCGGCCAGTTCGCGGATCAGGGCCGCGCCTTCGGGCGTGGCCATGTCCGCTTCCAGCGAACGCTTGTTGCGGTTGGCGCTAAGGTAGTAGGCGGCTTCGTTGGTGTCCTGGCCCTGGCCGTCTTTCAGGTAGGGAGGACCCCAGTGGCGGGTGTCGTCGCCGGTGCCGGGACGTTCCACCTTGATGACGTCGGCGCCCAGGTCGGCCAGGTTCTGGGTGCACCAGGGGCCGGCCAGGATGCGGCTCAGGTCGAGCACGCGGATGCCCTCGAGGGGCGGGGGTCTGGAATCCATGGGGATGCTGCTCGTTGCGCTAGCGCGCTCAGGAGTTGACCGTGGCGGTACCGTTGCTCATGACCACGACATCGCGTGCCACGGCGCGCACGATGAAATGCAGCGCCTTGCCTTCGCCGCGCCACATGTCGAACTGTAGCGCTTCGCCCGGGTAAACGGGGGAAGAAAACCGGGCGTTCAGGCTGGTGAGCCGGGTGGCGTCGTAATCGCACCAGGTCTTGACGATGGCGTGGGCCGCCATGCCATAGGTACACAGGCCGTGCAAAATGGGCTGCGGATACCCCGCCTGGCGCGCGATCTCCGGGTCGGCATGCAGGGGGTTGCGGTCGGCGTTCAGGCGGTATATCAGGGCCGCGTTGGGCGCCACCGTCAGGGTGCATTGCCGGTCGGGCGCGCGGGTGGGGGCGGGCGGCAGGGGCGCGGGGTTTTCGTCGCCCTGGCCGAAGCCGCCGTCGCCGCGGCAGAAGGTGGAATGCTGCAGCGTGGCCAGGCAGGTGCCGGCCTCGTCGTGCAGCGTGCGTTCGGTAACCACCAGCGCGCCTTTGTCGGCCCCTTTGTCGATGACATGGGTGATGCGGCTCTTGCCGACGACGGTGCCGCCGGCGGGCAGGGGCGCATGCAGCGTCAGGCGCTGTTCGCCATGCACCAGCCGCACCCAGTCGATGCCGGCGCGCGGATCGCTCATCCAGAAGCCGGGGTAGCCCAGCACCGTGGCCATGGTGGGAAAGGCCTGCAGGTTCTGCTCGTACAC
Organism: Bordetella petrii; assembly: GCF_020991325.1. Classification (GTDB taxonomy): domain Bacteria; phylum Pseudomonadota; class Gammaproteobacteria; order Burkholderiales; family Burkholderiaceae_B; genus Bordetella_A; species Bordetella_A petrii_E. The sequence continues at coordinate 10,897 of NZ_JAJMLX010000070.1, forward strand.
ATAGCGCAGCTGGCCCGGGTCGAGCGGGTCCTGGCCCAGGCCGATGCCCAGCGCGTACAACATGGTGTCTTTGTCGTCGTAGCGGTGGTGCACATCGTCGAAGTGCCAGTTTTTGATGGTGTCGTAGTTCAAGGGCATGGCAGGCCTCAGATGGGGTCCCAGTCGATGACGTCGGGCGAGCGTTCCAGCGCGTAGAACTGCTTGCGCATGGCGGGAATGGCGATCTCGCCGATGAGTTCGGGCGTCCAGCCTTCGCTGTAGTGCACGCTGCGGATCGGGCGCGGCTGGCTCATCAGCATGATCTCGTTGGCGCGCACCGCGAAAATCTGGGCATTGACCTCGCTGGCGGCGTCGCTGGCCAGGTACACGGCCAGGGGCGCAACCTTGCCGGCTTCCATTTTCTTCAGTTTTTCGACGCGCGCTTTCTCGGCTTCGGTTTCGGCCGGGATGGAGCTGGTCATGCGGCTCCAGGCGAAGGGCGCGATGCAGTTCGAGCGCACGTGGTAGCGCGCCATGTCCAGGGCGATGGACTTGGACAGCGCGGCGATGCCCAGCTTGGCGGCCGCGTAGTTGGCCTGGCCGAAGTTGCCGATCAGGCCCGACGTGGACGTCATGTGCACGAAGGCGCCCGATTCCTGCTCGCGGAAGTACGGGGCGGCCGCGCGGCTCATGTAGAACGTGCCGTTCAGGTGCACGTCGAGCACCTGGCGCCATTCTTCTTCGCTCATCTTGTGGAACACGCGGTCGCGCAGGTTGCCCGCGTTGTTGACCACGGCGTCGATGCGGCCGAAGGTATCGACGGCCGTTTTGATGATGTTGCTGGCGCCTTCGTAGCTGGCCACGCTGTCGGTGTTGGGGCATGCCTGGCCGCCGGCGGCCAGGATTTCCTGCACCACCGACTGGGCCGGGCCGTCGCCGCCGCCTTCGCCCTGCAGCGAGACGCCGATGTCGTTGACCACTACCTTGGCGCCCGCCGCCGCCATGGCCAGCGCCACGCCGCGCCCGATGCCGCCGCCGGCGCCCGTTACAACGACTACCTTCCCTTCAACTATGCCGCTCATGGGTCATTCCTCCTATGGGGCGCATGCCCCGACTCTCTGCATGGTAGATTTCAGGGCAGGGCAGCGGAATTCAAAATTAAAGACACCCCCCTTTTGTGTGGCGGAACATGAGACACGACCTGACCGACCTGCGTTTATTCGTGAACGTGGGCGAAACCCTGAACCTGACGCGCGCGGCTGAACGCACTTTCCTGTCGCTGCCGGCCGCCAGCGCCCGCGTCAAGAACATGGAAGAGGGTTTCAAGGCGCGCCTGCTGGTGCGCCAGGCCACGGGCGTGTCGCTGACGCCAGCGGGCGAAGTGCTGCTGAAGCACGCGCACGCGGTGTTCCGCCAGCTGGAATGCCTGAACGCCGACCTGCAGCCCTACGCCAGCGGCATCAAGGGGCGCCTGCGGCTGCTGGCCAATACCACCGCCACCAATTCGTTCCTGGCCGACGCCATGTCCACTTTCCTGGCCGAGAATCCCGACGTGGACATCGAGCTGGAAGAGAAAATCTCCGGCGATATCGTGCTGGCCATCCGCGCCGGCACGGCCGACCTGGGCATCGTGGCCGGCAATATCGATGTGGACGGCCTGGACGTGATGCCGCTGTTCCGCGACGAACTGGCCATTGTCACCGCGCTGGGCCATCCCCTGGCGCAGCTGGATTCGGTGCGCTTCGTGGACGTGATCGACGCCTACCAGTTCGTGGGCATCCATCCCAACAGCGCCATCCAGACCTTCCTGGAAGACATCGCGTCCGGGCTGGGCAAGCGCCTGTGCCAGCGCGTGCACGTGGGCAGCTTCGAGGCGGTGTGCCGCATGGTCGAGGCGGGCGCCGGCATTGCCGTGGTGCCGCGCGCCTGCGCGGCGCGCTACAGCCGGCCGCAGGCCCTGCATGTGCTGCGCCTGGAAGATGCCTGGGCGCAGCGCGACCGCCTGCTGTGCCGCCAGCGCGGGCGGGACTTGCCCAAATTCGTGGAGTCGTTCATCGAACACGTGCAGGCCGCCGCGAAGGCGGCGTAGAAAAATAGGGGCGGGAACCGGCCCGCTGAACAGGGGCTTCGGCAAAAAAGAATCGGCAAGCGCGCCCGGATGCGCGAATAATAGGCCCACCGCGGCGGGCTGCACGCCCGCTGCGCGCCGACAAGAAAACCGGAGACACTCCTATGCATGACACGCAACGCCGCCGCCTGCTGGCGGGGCTGGGGGCTGCCTGCGCGGCCGCCACTCTCCCATTCCAGGCACGCGCAGCAGGCTGGCCGGACCGGCCCGTCAATTTCATCGTGCCATTCCCGCCGGGCGGGCCGGTGGATACCACCGCCCGCTTCACTACCCAGCCGCTGGGTGAAATGTGGAAAACCCCGGTGGTGGTGGACAACAAGGCGGGGGCCGGCGGCATCGTGGGGGCCCAGGCGGCCGCCAAATCGCCCGCCGATGGCTACCATTATTTCTTCGCATCCATCCACCACGCGGTGCTGCCCAGCCTGCGCGGCAACCTCAGCTACGACATCACCACGGATTTCGTGCCGGTGGGCATGGCGGCGGTATTTCCCATCGTGCTGGTGGTGCACGAATCGCTGCCCGTGAAATCCGTAGGCGAACTGATCGCCTATGCCAAGCAGAACCCGGGGAAATTGTCGTTCGGTTCATCGGGCACGGGCGGGGGCACCCACCTGGCGGGCGAACTGTTCAACAGCATGACGGGCACCCGCATCCAGCACGTGCCCTACCGCGGCAGCGCGCCGGCCATGCAGGATTTGCTGGGCGGCCAGGTGCAGGTCATGTTCGCCGATGGCCCCTCGGCCATGCCGCACCTGAAGGGCGGCAAGATCCGTCCGCTGGGCGTGGGCAACCCCGAACCTTCGGCCCTGTTTCCGGGCATCCCCACGATTTCTGCTTCCGGCGTGCCGGGCTACGAGGCCTATTCCTGGAGCGGCATGGTGACCCCGGCGGGCACGCCCGCCGACGTGGTCAAGCGCGTGAACGCGGACATGGTCCAGGCCCTGGGCAACCCCGCCACCGCCAAGAGCATGCTGGCCGCCGGCGCCGAACCGAAGCCCGGCAGCCCCGAAGAATTCGGCGCCTTCCTGAAGGCCGAGATCGCCAAATGGGGCAAAGTGATCAAGGCCGCGGGCATCAAGCTGGAATGAGGCGTGCCTGCAGGGTGGGGCGGTGTCCGGCACCCTGGCGGGAGCCAGACACCCATGCCGCTACCTTGAGGTGAAAGAAAGTACGTCCCGGTGTTTGGCTCCGGAGGTGAAAGTGAAAGTATGGCCGGGTGTCCGGCTCCGGAGGTGCCGGACACCGTTGCGCGTCGCGGCGATCTCAGTAGGACGGTGTCCGGCACCCTGGCGGGAGCCAGACACCCGTGGATAGCCGTCAACACAGCGCACTTTCCAGAAAAGCGCAATACGCCTTTCTGCGAGCGGCTTCATCTTGCCCCATTTCCAGGTACAACGGATGCAGCACCAGCTTGCATCGCGGCACCACACCAATACGCTCACGATGGCTTGACCAAGGATATGCATCCGCCGAGCGTACCAGTCTTGCCCGTACGGGATTCAGCTCTATGTACCGGCAGCATTCCAGAAAATACCTGTCCTGGTCGATTACCCAGCATTTGAACCGAGTTTCCCAGATTGTGCCCATGGTTTGCTTGCGTGCGTTGAATCGGCGTGTGGCTCCGCGTGCCACGTGTTTCATCAGGGTAGAGATCGTGCTGGGGTCATCCCCCGGCGTCAGCAGTAGATGCACATGATTCGGCATCAGGCACCAGGCATGTAATGCGATATTCAACTGCAGTGCGTAGTCGTGCATTTCTGCCAGGTAGGCACGGTACTCGCTGGCGTACTCAAAGACGACTTGTCGGCGATGGCCGCGCTGAATGATGTGGTGAGGCTGGTGGGCGATAAGAATACGGGGCGAACGCGGCATGCTTGCAGGGATGAGTGGCGACCAGTGCCGACGATATACCGCGCGCCACTGGTGCGTGCGATTCAAGCAGCGCTTTTGTCCCGGCTGGAAACACGTAGCGTCAGGTGTCCGGCACCCTGGCGGGAGCCAGACACCCTAGCCAGTCGGACGGTGCCAGACGCCCGGCCAGGGTAGTGCGGACATTTCCTCAGCCCCGCAGCAACTGTCCCCTGGCTTCTTCGTATTCCCGTGCCAGCTGCTCGACCAGGGCCTGGGTCGACAGCAGTTCCTGCGTGGCGCCCACTCCCTGGCCGGCGCTCCATACTTCTTTCCAGGCCTTGGGCCGGCTGCGCTTGTCCAGGTTTACCGGGTTGGCGTCCATGCGATCCAGCAGGGCCGGATCCAGCCCCGCCGCGGCGATGCTGGGGATCAGGTAATTGGCCGGCACTCCCGAAAAGAAAGGCGTGTACATCACATCGTCCACGCCCGCCTGCAGCACCATTTCGCGATACCGGTCGGGAGCCAGCGATTCGTGGGTGGCGATGAAGCGCGTGCCCATGTAGGCGAAATCGCAGCCCAGGGCCTGCGCCGCCAGCACGTCCTTGCCGTGGCTGATGCAGCCCGACAGCGCCAGCGGGCCGTCGTAGAACGCGCGGATCTCGTTGACCAGCGCGATGGGGTTGATGGCCCCCGCATGGCCGCCCGCGCCGGCCGCCACCAGGATCAACCCGTCTACGCCTGCCTCCAGCGCGCGCCGCGCGTGCCTGACATTGGTGACATCGTGGAATACCAGGCCGCCATAAGGGCGCACCGCCTGCACCACGGCGTCGGGAGCGTGCAGCGATGTCACGATCAACGGTACGCGGTGTTCCACACAGATGGCCAGGTCGCCCTGCCAGCGTTCGTTGGTGGGGTGCACGATCAGGTTCACGCCGTAGGGCGCCACGATGGCGCCCGGATGGGCCTGCCGATGCGCCGCCAGGCCGTCTTCGATGCGCGTCAGCCAATCGTGCAGGGCTTCCTGCGGCCGCGCGTTCAGCGACGGAAAGGTGCCGATGATGCCCGCCGCGCACTGGGCAATGACCAGGTCGGGGCCCGACACCAGGAACATGGGCGCGCCGATGACCGGCAGGCGGGTGGTGGAGCGCAGGAATTGCATGACGGGCATCGGCGGGTGCTCCGGTTAGTTGGTCTGGATATTGGCCGACTTGATCACGTCGGCCCACATGGCGTATTCGCGTTCGATGCGCGCCTGCACGGCTTTGCCGTCGCCGTCGTCGACGGTATAGCCGCCTTCGACCATGGCCTTGCGGAAGGCCGGGTCTTTCGACACTTCCGACAGTGCCTGGGCCAGCCGCGTCCTGACGGCATCGGGCAGCTTGGGCGGAGCCATCAGCGCATACCAGCCGACCACTTCGTAGTCTTTCAGGCCGGCCTCGATCATGGTGGGCACGTCGGGCAGTTCCGGGTTGCGCGTGCGCGAGGTAACCGCCAGGGCGCGCGCCTTGCCGCTCTTGACGAAGGGAATGGCCGTGCTGGTGATGTCGAACATGAAGGTGATCTTGCCGCTGACCACGTCCATCATGGCGGGGGAATTGCCGCGATAGGGCACGTGCAGCATGGGCGCGTCGGCCTGCTGTTTCAGCAGCTCGGCCGACAAGTGGTTGGAGGCCCCCACGCCGGCCGACCCGAACGTGACCGCGTCGGGATTCTTCTTGGCATAGGCGATCAGTTCGCTGACGCTCTTGGCGGGAATTTGCGGGCCGATCAGCAGCACGTTGGTGTAGTCCACCACCATGCCGATGGGCGTGAAGTCTTTGCGCGGGTCGAACAGCTTGCTGTTCTGCACCAGCGGGGAAATCGTCAGCGAGGGGCTGGCGGCGAAGCCCAGCAGATAGCCGTCGGGGGCTGCCTTGGCGGTGGCGTCGGATGCGATCATGCCGCTGGCGCCGGCGCGGTTTTCCACCACCACGGGCTGGCCCAGCTTGTCGCCCAGGTACTTGGCGAACACGCGCGCGGTGGTGTCCACCGGGCCGCCGGGGGCGTAGCCCACCAGCAGCCGCAGCGGGCGGTCAGGAAAGTCGGCAGCCTGGGCGGCGCCACCGGCGGCGCATAGCGCGGCGGCCAGCGCGCAGGCGCGCAACAGCGATGGTGTTTTCATGGGTGTCTCCTGGTTATGGATATTTGTTGGTGTGGGCGGGATGCATGGGGCATGCTTCAGGCCAGCCGTTCCCGCAACGGCTGTTTCAGGATCTTGCCGCTGACCGTGGTGGGCAGCGCGTCGATGGGAACAATGCGCGCCGGCCGCTTGTAAGGCGCCAATTGGCCGCGCAGGTGCGTCATCAGGGCATCGGCATCCACCGTCGTGCCCGGCTGGGCCTCGATGAATGCCACCACTTCCTCGTTCTGGTCGGCTTCCAGGCGGCCCACCACGGCCGACAGCCGCACTCCCGGAAAAGCATTGATGACGGCCTCGACTTCGGCCGGGTATACGTTGAAGCCGGACCGGATGATCAGGTCTTTCGAGCGGCCGGCGATGAACAGGGCGCCCTGTTCATCCACATGGCCGATGTCGCCCGTGTTCAGCCAGCCACCCTCCAGCAGGGCCTGGGCGGTCTGGGCGGGATTGCGGTAGTAGCCCAGCATGACGCCCGGGCCGCGCACCAGGATGTCGCCGCGTTCGCCGGGCCGGGGCGGCCCGGCATCGGGCGAGCCCAGGCGCAGTTCCACGCCCTCGACGGCCTGGCCCGTGGCGCAATCGGCGCGGGGCGAATCGATATCGGTCACGAACAGGGAACCCGCATACTCGGTGATGCCGTAGCCATGGTGCAGGGGCAGGCCGAAGTAGCGTTCCGTGTCGCGCTTGAGCGTGGGGTCCAGTGCGGCGCCGCCGGTGTACACATAGCGTAGCCGCGGGGCGGCGGGGGGCTGCGCGGGGGCGGCCGCCAGCAGGCGGGTGAACATGGTGGGCACGCCCTGCAGAATGCTGATGCCGGGCGATTGCAGCGCGCGCAGCACGTCCTGCGGATCGTAGCGGCTGCGCAGCACCAGGCTGGCGCCGGCATGCACGGTGGCCATCAGCACGGTGGCGATGCCGAAAATGTGCGACAGCGGCAGCGCCGCATAGCCGATGTCGCCGGGCACCAGGCGGCGCGATGCCGCCGAAATGCGCGCGAAATGCAGTAGGCCGCGGTGCGGCACCATGACGCCCTTGGGGGCGCCGGTGGTGCCCGATGTATAGATCACGGTGGCCACCTGGCCCGCCAGGTGGCCGGTTTCCGCCGTGGCGGGCCTGCCGGCAAGGGCATGGTGGTTGCCCGCGCCCCAGGTGCCGGCATCCGTCTCGCTTGCGCCTGCCTCCTGCGCATGGCCGGCCGCGGCGGGGGACACGCGGCTGGTGTACAGCGTCAGCGCGGGCCGGGCATGGTCCAGGATGACGCCGACCTCGCGCCGGCTCAGGCGCGCGTTCAGGCCCACTGGCCAGGCGCCCAGCAGGCTGCAGGCGAACAGCGCCTGGATCATCTCGGGACAGGTTTCGCCCACCACGGCCACGCGGGCGCCCCGGCGCACGCCCCG
>NZ_JAJMLX010000071.1 GCF_020991325.1 Bordetella petrii
GTACCGCCACTTGCCACCACCGCCGTCACATCGCTGTGTCTGCAGCAGAGAAACGAGATTATGAAGCCTTTTTTCGGAGCTGTCAAATCAGCATCTTGCTGATCTCACCGCCCGGCCCCACCGTCCCGCCTGCCTGGCCTTGCTATCGAATATCAGGGTTAACCCTTAACTTTCGATAACTGCCAAGCCCGAAATTCTAGCACACTATTTGCAGCCTGTGCAACAAAACCCAGGGGCCTTGCGCCGGCCGGTGCAACTAAAACCCCGGCACCGCTACCTGAACCAAATTGCCGTTCAAGCAGCGAAGGAGCGAGACTATACACTATTTTCGGCACCCGTTCTTGGGGCTGTCATATGGATGCGTTACTACGCTTCGGCTACGTCCAGAGCCAATGGGCCCGGCGGTGATGCTCCAGCTGGCGTGTGGCTTCGCTTTCGCGCAGCAGCCATTCGGGCGCGCCAATGTCGCGCAATACATGGGCATCCAGGTGGCTGACCGCCATGACGGCCTGCCTGCTGGCGCGGCGCGTACGCATGCCCTGCCACCAGGCAGCCCAGGCCTGGCCCAGCCCGCCGCCAGGCGCTGCCGTCTTCGGCAGCCTATTAGAAGAAGATAAAGCCCCCGCTGCCGACCACGACGGGCCGGCCGCGGACGCCGTTGGCATCAATTGCGATTCCATGATGAGCCTCCCAGGTTGTTGAAATCCACACTGGTAAGGCTAAGAGCACAGAGAGCGCATGAAAAGCGCATTGTTCTACCCATATTGGTCGGCTATGCTTACCAACATGATCCGCCTGCCTTTGAACACCCTGCCGGCTTTTCGCGCCGTTGCCGAACTGCAGAACCTGCGCGCCGCCGCCGACCGCCTGCACCTGACGCACAGCGCCGTCAGCCAGCAGATACGGGGCCTGGAAGAACAGCTGGGCTTTGAAGTGTTCGACCGGCGTGGCCGCAGCATTGTGTTGAACCCGGCCGGCCAGGCGCTGCTGCGCAGTGTGCAGTGTGCGCTGGCGCAATTGGACGACGGGGTGCAGTGCGCCGCGTCGCTGGCGCGGGGGGCCAACCAGCGCCTGAAAGTATCGGTGCTTCCCTCTTTCGCGCAGCGCTGGCTGCTGCCGCGCATGACACGCTGGCGCCAGCGGCACCCTGACCTGGCCTTGGAGATCGAAACTTCGCAGCAGGTGGCCGACTTGCAGCGCGAGGGCCTGCATGCGGCCCTGCGATCGGGCCGCGGGCCGTGGCCTGGCGTGGTGTCGGACCCCTTGTTCGACATGCCCATGCCCATGATCGTGCTGGCATCGCCGGCCACCGCCCGGCAATTGGCCGATAACCGCCCCGAGACACTGGCGCGCCAGCCGCTGGTGGGCGATAAGGAAATGTGGCGGCAATGGTTCGCCGCCGCGGGACTGACCACCGATGTGACTCCGGTGGCCACGTTCAACGACGCCGGGCTGATGCTGCAGGCCGTGGAGCAGGACCTGGGCCTGGCGCTGGCGCGCGAATTGCTGGCCGCGGATGCCTTGTGCGCGGGCCGGCTGGTGAAGGTGTCGCCCCTGAGTGTGGATCTGGAGCCCGCCGATACTTATCATCTGGTGTATCCGCCGGGCCTGCGCGACTGGCCGCCGCTGCTGGCGCTGCGCCAGTGGATACGCGACGAGCTGGAACGCTCGCGCGAGGTGCTGACTGCATGCGATACGGCCCCGCCGGGCGACGAAACTGAATCCAAACGTTGAGCAGGTAATTGCGTATGTCTCGGCGGGCGGTGCGCACAGTTTTGTTGCATCCCCATTGAGGCAGGCTTGCTATGCTGCGCCGACCGAAAGAGGAGCGCGAGGTGTTCCTATCATGATGCAGCTCCAACGCACGCGTTGCGTTTTCTGGCCCCGCCTGCTGTCAGGGCTGATGCTGTGCCTGTGGCTGGCATTGGCCGCGGTGGCAGCCGCGGCCCCCGCACAGCCAGAACGCCCGCCGGATGCGGCGCAGGCGGAAACCGAGCTTTCCGAGGCGCGCAAGCAGATCGACGAGATCCGGGAACGGGTGGAAGACGGCGGCGAAGACGCGCAGCTGGTGCGCTGGCGCGCCGATGTGCTGGACATCCAGTCACGCGCCGAAACCCTGGCCGAGGCCCTGGCGCCCCAATTGGCCAGCGCCTCGGCGCGGCTGACCGAACTGGGCGAGCCTCCGGCGGGCGGGCGCGAAGCCCCCGACGTCGCCGCCCAGCGGGCGCAGGTGCAGAAAGACGTGCGGGCGCTGGATTCCCAGACCAAGCTGGCCCGCTTGCTGTCGGTAGAGGCCTCGCAAACCGCCGAACAGATATCCACGCTGCGGCGCACACAATTCCAGGCGCGCCTGGGCGAACGCCGCGATTCATTTCTGGGCACACCGTTCTGGTCTGAACTGCGCGGCGACCTGCCGCGCGACCTGCGCCGCCTGGATTCCCTGGCCGACGAACTGAGCGAGGCCGCGGCCGCCACGCCCAGCGGCATCTGGCTGGCCCTGGCATTGGCCATCGCCGGGGTGCTGCTGCTGCGGGCCGGTTGCAGCCGGGTGCTGGTGCGCCTGACGGCCACGCGCGTGCCGCCCGGCCGCTTGCGGCGATCGTTCCTGGCGGTGAGCGTAGTGGCGCTAGCCGTGGCCACGCCCGGCCTGATCGCAGAGTTGCTGCACATTGGCCTGACCTGGCGCGCGACGCTGTCGGACGATACCGGCGACCTGCTGGAGAATCTGGTGGCGGTAGTCTGCTTTGGCGGCTATGTGGCCGGCCTGGGGTATGCGCTGCTGTCGCCCGACCGGTCCACCTGGCGCCTTCCCGCCATTCACGACAAGGTGGCCCAGGGATTGCGCCACCTGCCCTTCGTGCTGGGGATATTGGTGGTCGTCATCTGGCTGAGCGACCAACTGCCCGTGCTGCTCAACGCCAGCCTGACCGCCACCATCACGGCGACATCGCTGGCCGCACTGGTGCAGGCCATTGTGCTGGCCTGGGGCCTGCGGCGCTGGACGCGCCTGCGGCGGCGCGCCGCGGACGACGAAGGCCACGTGCCGCCGCGGCCCTACTGGGCATCAGTGCTGGTAACCGCCACCTGGATCGTGCTGGCCACCAGCGCCATCAGCCTGATGGCCGGCTATGCCGCGTTCGGTAGCTTCATCGTCAAGCAGGTGCTGTGGACGCTGGCGATCCTGTGCTCGGCCTACCTGCTGTCGGTATTGATCGAAGACGGATTCAGCACCCTGCTGGCCCCGTCGGCCCAGGACGAAGACGATGTGCGCAACCGCCTGCGCGGACAGGCCGCCGTGCTGCTGTCCGGCATTGCGCGCGTGGCCGTGGTGCTGTTTGCCGCCACCCTGCTGCTGGCCCCGTTCGGCGAAGGGCCGAACGACCTGCTGCACCGCTTGAACCAGTTGCACAGCGGCCTGCAGATAGGCGAAGTACACGTGCGCCCGGGCGCGGTGATGCAGGCCTTGCTGGTGCTGGCCCTGTGCCTGGTGGGCGTGCGCCTGCTGAAGCGCTGGCTGTCCAGCCGCTATCTGCCCACCACCGAACTGGACCCGGGCATGCAGATGTCTGCCGCCACCCTGTTCGGCTACGCCGGCTTCGTGGTGGCGGTGGCGCTGGCCCTGTCGGCGCTGGGCATAGGCCTGGAGCGCGTGGCATGGATCGCCAGCGCATTGTCGGTGGGTATCGGCTTCGGCCTGCAGGCGGTGGTGCAGAATTTCGTGTCCGGCCTGATCCTGCTGGCCGAACGGCCCGTGAAAGTGGGCGACTGGGTGTCGCTGGGCGGGGTCGAAGGAGATATCCAGCGCATCAATGTGCGCGCCACCGAGATCCAGATGGCCGACCGGTCGACCGTGATCGTGCCGAACTCGGAGTTCGTGACCAAGACCGTGCGCAACGTCACGCATTCCAACCCGCTGGGGGTGGTGCAGGTGAAATTGCCCATGCCGCTGGATGCCGACGCGCAGCGCGTGCGTGAACTGATGCTGGAAGCCTTTGCCGCGCATGAAGGCATTCTGGACAATCCGGAGCCCGACGTGTTCCTGGAAGGTGTCGAGAACGGCCATTTGATGTTCAACGGGCGCGGCTTTGTCAGCACGCCCCGCAATGCCTACGGAGTGCGCAGCGCGCTGCTGTATGACATTCTGCAGCGCATGACGGCGGCCGGCCTTCCATTGGCAAGTTCGCCGACCATGGTGCTGGCGCGCCCCTCCGCACGCGGCGGGAGGCTCGACGCGGATGCGCGGGACACGGACGCGTCCGCGCCTGCCGGCCCTAGCGCGCCAGGTGGCGCTTCATGAAGTCCAGGAACCGCGGGTCGGTGGCATAGGCGATATTGACGCGCAGCGCCGACGTCAGCTGGCCTCGGTCGGGCATGAAGATGGCGCCGGGCGCCAGGAAAATGCTGGCATCCGATGCCTGGCTGGCCAACGCCAGTTCATCCTGCCCGGGCTTGAGGCGGGCCCACAGATAAAAACCGCCGCCCGGCGCGTGCGGCAGCGCCAGGCCCACGCGCTTCAAGGCCGCCACGGCGTCGCGCGTAGCGCGTTCCACGTGCGCTTTCAGCCGGCGCTGGTGCTTCAGGTACTGCCCGCTGGCGATCAGGTTGAACACTACCCTTTCGACGTAATCGGAGGTACTGACCAGCGTGAGCATTTTCAGGTCGCACAGCGCGTTGGCCAGCGCCGGATTGGCCACCATGTAGCCCACCCGCAAACTGGCCGACAGCGTTTTCGAAAAAGTGCCCACATAGATGACGCGTTCGAGCTGGTCGAGCGTGGCGAGCCGCGGGCTGGCCGCCGGAAGGATGTCGGCGAAGGGGTCGTCTTCGACAATATAGAACCCGTATTGCGCCGCGGCCTTGAGCACGCGGTGCCCCACGGGCAGCGTCAGGGAGCCCCCCGTGGGGTTGTGCGCCAGCGACTGTGTGAAGAACACCTTCGGCTTGAAGGTGGCGGCTTTTTCGGCCAGGTCGTCGAGATCCGGCCCGTCGGCACGGCGCCGCACGCCCACCAGCTTCACGTTGGAAAACCGCAGTTTGCCGAACAGCGGGTAGTAGCCCGGGCTGTCGACCAGGGCCACGTCGCCCGGTTCCAGCAGTTGGCGCGCCACCAGATCCAGCGCATGGTTGGCGCCGTGGGTGAGCAGCACCTGCTCCACCCCGACCTGGATGCCCCGCTCGGCCAGGGCCAGCGCAATGCGTTCGCGCAGCGGCTTGTAGCCCCACGGATTGCCATAGCCATGACCGATATCGGTATCGCGCAGTGCCTTGGCGTTGCCGCCGGGGCGGCCGAGGTCAAAGCGTTCCATCCACGATTGCGGCGGCCGGCCGTCGCCGACACGCACCTCGTAGTGCTGCACCAGTTGCTCGCGCAACAGGGACACTGTGTCGATGGCTTGCGCGACATGCCTCGAGCGCTGCGCGGACGACAGGGGCTGATTGGCCGCCACGTAGTACCCCGAGCCGGGCCGGGCCTGCAGCAGCCCCATGGCTACCAGCCGATCATAGGCATCGGCCATGGTGTTCTTGGAAACGCCGTGCTCGACCGCGCCGGCGCGCACCGACGGCAGGCGCTGGCCGGGCTTGAGCCCGCCGCTTGATACCTGCGCTGCGATCTGTTCGACGATGGCGCCGACACGGCTCATGGAGTCTCCTGGGCGGAATGAATTGTGCCTGTTTTGTATCTGGGACAGTTTTTGGATCTAACCACTAACTGTACCTTGTATTGTCCCGATTTAGCGTCGATTATCCCATCTGCCCGCCGATGGGCAAGCCCCTTTTCGCAGCGCCCCGGGGCATATGCCGACCAGCACGGTGACCGCCGTTGCCCGGGGCGGCGTCAGAACATAGAACGCATCAGGAGGAGATATGAAGACCATTGATCGCCGTTCGGCCATCAAGACGCTGGGCCTGGGAGCCCTGGGCGCGGCGGGCCTTTCCGCCGCTTTGCCCGCGCAGGCACAGGAAGCCGTCAACTGGCGCATGCAGGCCCTGTGGGACGGCGGCACCACCCCGCAGAAGTTTGAAGAGCGCTTCGTGAAGCGAGTGGCCGAGCTGACCGACGGCAAGTTCAAGATCGAGCTGTTTTCGGCCGGCCAGCTGGTGCCCGCCAACCAGGCGTTCGACGCCGTGCGCGGCGGCGCGTTCCAGATGATGAAGACCTTCGACGGCTATGAAGCGGGCAAGATTCCGGGCCTGGCCTTCACCAGCACCGTGCCCTTCGGGTTTCCGGAAGCCGACCAGTACGAGGCCTGGTTCTACGAACTGGGCGGGCTGGAGCTGGCGCGCGAAGCCTACGCGCCGGCGGGGCTGTTCTATATCGCCCCCACCGTGTACGGACCCGAACCCATTCATTCGAAAGTGCCTATCAACAGCATCGCCGACTTGAAGGGCAAGAAAGGCCGCTTCGTGGGGCTGGCCTCCACGGTAATGGGCGCGCTGGGCGTGGCCGTTACCCCCCTGCCCACCAGCGAGGTGTATTCCGCGCTGGACAAGGGCGTGATCGACCTGGCCGACCGCGGCGACCTGACCGCCAACCTGGAAGCCGGCCTGGCCGAGGTGGCCAAGTACATCGTGATGCCCGGCCCGCACCAGCCCACCACGGCGACCAGCTACGTGGCCAACCGCGCGGCTTACGAGCGCCTGCCGGCCCCCTACAAGGCAGCGCTGGCCGCCGCCGCCCGCGAAACCTCGGCGGCACTGCGCCAGCACATCCTGGTGGCCGACGGCAAGGCGCTGGAAGCGTTCAAGGAAAAAGGCGTCACCGTGACCTCGCTGGATCCCAAAGAGCTGGCGCAGGCGCGCGTGGAAGTGGTCGAGACCTGGAAGAAAGCGGCGGGCGGCAATGCCAACGCGGTGAAGATCCTGGACAGCCAGGTGGCCTTCCTGAAACGGCTGGGGCTGCTCAGCTGAATGGGCTGCCGGGCGGCGGGCGCCAGCCCCGCGCGCCGCCCGGCTCGCGCCGCTTGTCATTTTTGTTGCCTTGAGAGTTCCATGCCCCGAGCCATACGCTGGTATGTCACGCTGGTGACCGGCATCAACCGCGCCCTGTTCATAGCGGTGACCGGCCTGATGTTCATTATTGTTCCCGTGATGCTGTACGAGGTGGTGTCGCGCTATGTGTTCGGCGCGCCCACGGTGTGGGGGATGGAGCTGGCCACCATGCTGTTCGGCCCCTACTTCCTGCTGGGGGGGCCGTATCTGCTGCATTTGCGCGGCCACGTGAACCTGGACCTGGTGCGCCGCCGCCTGCCGCCGCACCGCATACGCCAGCTGGACTTGTTCAATCACCTGATGATCATGGCGTTCTGCGCCATTCTGGTGGTGTATTCGCTGCCGCTGGCGCTGCAATCGTTCGCGTTCCTGGAGACCTCGTTCTCGGCCTGGAACCCGCCAGTATGGCCGGTGAAGTTCACCGTGCCCATCGCCGTAATGTTGCTTGGCGCGCAAAGCCTGGCGGAATTCCTGCGCCTGCTGCTGCGCGACCCCGGTGCGATGGAGGCTTGCGCATGAGCCCCAACACCATTCTGCTGATCATGTTCGGCGGCCTGACCGTGCTGATGCTGACGGGCCTGCCGATTGCCTTCGTGCTGGGCGGACTGTCGCTGCTGCTGACGGTGACGTTGTGGAACGCCGATGCCGTGGTGCTGATGGTGCTGCAGGTTTTCGACACCATGCGTTCCGAAGCCTTGCTGGGCATTCCGCTGTACATACTGATGGCGGGCATTCTGCAGCGCTCGGGGGTCATCGAGGATTTGTACCGCGCCATGGAGCTGTGGTTCGGGCGGCTGCGCGGCGGCCTGGCCATCGGCACCGTGGTCATCTGCGTGCTGATGGCGGCCATGACCGGCGTGGTGGGCGCCGCGGTAACGGCCATGGCGCTGCTGGCCATGCCCGAGATGCTGCGCCGCGGCTACGACCCCAAACTGGTCACCGGCACCATATGCGCGTCGGGCACGCTGGGCATCCTGATACCGCCCTCGGTGCTGACCATCGTGTACGCGGTAACGGCGCAGGTGTCGATCGGCAAGATGCTGATCGCCGGCATCATGCCCGGCCTGATCCTGGCGACCCTGTATATCGGCTATATCCTTTTCGTGGCGTACTTCCGCCCCGGCCAGGTGCCCCCGGTATCCGGCGAGCGGGTACCCATGGCGGCCAAGCTGCGCAGCCTGCGCGCCGTGGTGCTGCCGATGCTGCTGATCGTGATGATCCTGGGTTCGATCTTTTTCGGCATCGCCACGCCGACCGAGGCCGCCGCCGTGGGCGTGCTGGGCGCCGTGCTGGCCAGCGCGCTGCGCCGCCGCCTGACGATGCGCGGAATGGGCGAGGCCGCCGTGGAAACCCTGAAGGCCACGGCGATGATTCTGTGGATCACCATCGGCGCCAAGGCCTACGTGGCGATTTTTACCGGGCTGGGCGGCGCCAACACCCTGATGGAGTTCATCCAGCACCTGGACGTGCCCCCGTACGCGGTGCTGGCGGCCATGATGTTGATCCTGATTTTCCTGGGCACCGCGCTGGACGAGATCGGCATTATCTTGCTGACCGTGCCTGTGTTCCTGCCCATTGTGCGCCTGCTGGGCTTCGACGAGATCTGGTTTGGCGTGCTGTACGCCATCACCATCCAGACCGGCTATATCAGCCCGCCCTTCGGCTACACCCTGTTCTACATCAAGGGCCCCCTGCCGCCCCACCTGGGCATGGGAACCGTATACCGCGGCGTGACGCCCTTCATGCTGCTGCAGATGGTTGCGCTGGTCATTTGCGCCGCCTTCCCCGGCCTGGTGACCTGGCTGCCGCGCCTGATGACGCACTGATACCCACCCGATCTATTTTCTGGACACCACCGTGAATACCAACGCCAAGAGTTCCCGCATTTCCGGCTTTCACAAAGACGATATCGCCACCCGCCTGGCGCGCGTGGCGCAGTTCGCCAACCTGGATGACGAGACGACGCGCCATTTGTCCAATATGGGCAATCTGGATCCGCACCTGGCCGACCACCTGATCGAGAACGTGATCGCCACGCTGAATGTGCCCATCGGCGTTGCCACCAATATGAAGGTGGACGGCACGGACGTGCTGGTGCCGATGGCCACCGAAGAATCGTCGGTGGTGGCGGCGGTGTGCAACGCGGCCCGGCAATGCTATGACCAAGGCGGTTTCACGACCTCGATGTCGGGATCGTTGATGATCGCGCAGATTCAACTGGTGGGCGTGCCGGACGCCATGCACAGCCGCATGCGCATTCTGGAGCACAAGGCCGGGATCAAGGCGCTGTGCGATGAGTGCGACCCCCTGCTGGTAAAGCTGGGCGGCGGCCTGCAGGACGTGGAAGTGCGCATCGTGAATTCGGCGGGCGGGCCCATGGTGGTGACGCACCTGATCGTGGACACGCGCGACGCCATGGGGGCCAATGCCGTCAACAGCATGGCCGAGAAGCTCGCGCCCCACATCGAGACATGGACGGGCGGCCGGGTGTACCTGCGCATTCTGTCGAATCTGGCCGATCGCCGCCTGGCGCGCGCGCGCGCGACATGGACTTGCGAGGCCATCGGCGGCCCCGCCGTGCGCGACGGCATCATCAGCGCCTATCAGTTCGCCGCGGCGGATCCGTACCGCGCGGCCACCCACAACAAAGGCATCATGAACGGCGTGTCGGCAGTGGTGCTGGCCACCGGCAACGACACGCGCGCCGTGGAAGCCGGCGCCCATGCGTACGCGGCCCGCAAAGGCTGGTATTCCAGCCTGACCGACTGGGAAGTTACCGCCGAGGGGCACCTGGCCGGTACCCTGGAAATGCCCATGGCCGTGGGGCTGGTGGGTGGCGCGACCAAGCTGCACCCCACGGCGCGGGCCTGCCTGGGCATACTGGGCGTGGCCACGGCAGACCGCCTGGCGCGCCTGATTGCCGCGGTGGGCCTGGCGCAGAACTTCTCGGCGCTGAAGGCGCTGGCGACCACCGGCATCCAGAAAGGGCACATGTCACTGCACGCGCAGAACATCGCCATGATGGCCGGCGCCGTGGGCGAAGAAATCGATCGCGTGGCCCAGGAGCTGGTGCGGCTGGGCACGGTGCGCGTGGACGTGGCGGAGCAGGAACTGGCGAAACTGCGCGGCGGCTGAACTCTTGTGCAGGAAGCCTGGGGCGATTACGCCAGCAAGGCCCGCGTGGCCGGAATCAGCAGCCCCAGGCCGGCCAGCAGCAACAGCACGAACACCAGCTTCTTGACGGTTTGCACGGAATGGGCCGATACGTAGCGGCGCACCAGCCAGGTCAGCCCCACCACAATGGGGAAGGCCTCGAGGCTGAGCCATAGCGACGAGGCATTCAGGCTGCCATGCCCGGCCACCAGCGTCAGGCGCACGACGGCATTGGCCGAGAACAGCACCAGCAGGGTGTTGCGCACCAGGGGCAGGGGCAAGGGCTGCCGATACAAGTGGTACACCATGGGCGGCCCGGCGCTGGAGAACAGCCCGCCCAGCACCCCCGAGATCCCGCCGAACAGGATGAACGACAGGCGCGAGGACACCCGGGCCAGCGGCCGCGTGCGTGTCACCAGCAGAATGGCGCAGGCCAGGATGGTGAGCCCCAGCAGCCAGCGCAACAACAGGGCGGCACTGCCGCTGATCCATTCAAGCGCAAGCACGCCCAGCACCACGCCGGCCAGGCTGCCGATCAGGGGCGGGCGTATCAAGGACCAGCTCAGGTGCGAGTGCGCGCGGCCCAATGCCACCAGCGCATTGACCAGGGTCAGCATGCTGACCACATTGGACACGTCGGGCAGGGGCGCCAATGCAAACAGGCCGGTCAGGCCCAGCAGCACCAGCCCAAAAGCAAACCCGGTCATGGTCTGGGCGTAGGTGGCCAATGCCACGCAGCCCATGAACAACAAATGATCAACCCACGTCATACCACTACGACAACTGCCGCAAGCGCGCTGCCGCGCACCGCATACCGCTACCGCCTTCCTCCCGCGCGACCCGCATAGACGTTCAAGGACAGGCCGGCCAGCACCAGGCCGGCGGCGATGATTTTCCAGGCTGGCAAGGGCTCATCCAGCAGCAACACCGAGGCCAGGATGCCGAATACGGGTACCAGCAAGGCCATGGGCGTCACGGTGACGGCGGGATGGCGCGCCAACAGCCAGCCCCAAGCCCCGAAAGCGAATACCGTGTTGCCCACCGCCTGCCACAGCGCTGCCAGCCAGGCCCAGCCGCTGGCATGCGCCAGGGCGTGGGCCACGAGGTTCGGGCCGTCCACGGCCAGGCTGATCAGGAACAGCGGAATGATGGCGTACAGGCTGCTCCAGGCCGTGAAGGCCACCATGTTCACGCGCCCGGCACCGCGCATGATCATGTTCGTGCAGGCCCAGGAAAAACCCGCGGCCAGCACCAGGCCCAGCCCCATCAGGGTGACCGCCGCGCCAGGATCGGTAGCGCTGTGCCAGCCCACGACCACATAGCCCGCGGTGGCCAGCAACAAGGCCGCCACCTGCAGCGGCCGCGCGCGCTCGCCGTTGAAGGCCATGGACATCAGGATGGTGAAGAACACCTGCGACTGCACCACCAGCGACGCCAGCCCTGGCGAAATATCCTGGCGCATGGCCCAGTACAGCAGCCCGAACTGCCCTACTCCCAGCAACAGGCCCACACGCGCCATGGCGTGCCAAGGCACCGCGGGGCGGCGGAAGATGAAGATCCAGGGCAACGCCGACAGCGCGAAACGCAGCGTAGCGAACAGGAATGCCGGGAGCTCGGCCAGGCCCCACTTGATGACGACGAAATTCGTGCCCCAGATGAAGACTACGGACAAAGCCAATAGCAGGTGGGACAGCGGCATGTATCAGATGGCGGGGGGTCGGGGCAAGCCCGCATCATACGCCTGTGCGCGAGCCAGCGCCGCCCCACCCTGGGCCGTGCCCGCGGCGTCAGGCAGGCACGGGGTGGGCCGCCTGGCCTCCTACGACCGTGGTCCAGCGGCGCACGCGCCACTGCGATACCAGGCCGGCCTGCACATAGGGGTCGGCCTGGGCGAACGCCTCGGCCGCGGCCGGGCTGTCGGCCTGGAACAGCAGCACGGCCTGGTCGGCTGGGTCGGCCAGGGCGCCGGCCAGCACCAGTTCGCCGCGTTCTACCGCGGCGCGCGCCAGCGCCAGATGCGCGTCACGGAATTCGCCGCGGCGGTCGAGATAATCGGGGACCAGGTCATAGAACAGTAGATAATGCATGACGGCTCCTTACGCGAAATCGTGAGATTGTCGTTGAATAATACTTGCCATTGTTTCTATGCAACCACCCAAGGAACCCCGATGATTCAGGAAATTGCCAGTATTCTCGTCACCGCCGGCCACGAGACCGATTTTGAAGCGGGCGTGGCCCAAGCCAAGCCGTTGTTCCTGCGCGCCCGCGGCTGCCACGGCGTGGCATTGCACCGCTCGGTCGAGAACCCCTTGCAGTACACACTGGTGGTGGACTGGGAAACGGTAGAGAACCACATGGTGGATTTCCGGGAATCGGATGATTTCCAGGAATGGCGCAAGCTGGTGGGGCCGCATTTTGCCCAGGCGCCGCAGGTGCACCACGAAACCCGGGTGATGTAGCCCGCGGGCATGCGGTTCAGGCGCCGCGGACCGCGCGGCCGCCGCCGGCCAGCTCCTTGGCCAGCCGCACCGCGTTGGCCAGGAACCGCGAGCTGTCGTCCTTGCGGTAACTGAGGATGACCGGCGACACGAAGGCCGCCGAGTCGATAGACAGATGGGCGACCTCGGCCCGGTGCAGGCGCTGCACCGATTCCGGAACCACCGTCACGCCCAGTCCGGCGGCCACCAGCCCGATGGCCGTCTGCAGTTCGTTCGCTTCCTGCACCACGCGCGGCGCATAGCCGGCGGCGCGGAACAAGCCCAGCACATGGTCCGCGTAGTTCGGGCGCGGCCGCGCCGGATACAGCACGAAGGGTTGCGCGGCCAGTTGCGCGATGCCCACCCGCCGCTTGCGCGCCAGGGGATGCTGCAAGGGCACGGCGGCGACCAGCGGCTCGGCCATCAGCATGCAGCGTTCGATGGCCGGGTCGTCGAACAGGATGCGCCCTATGCCCATGTCGATACGGCCCGCTTTCAGGGCCTCGATCTGGGGCAACGTGGTCATTTCGGCCAAGCCCACTTCCACACGGCCGTCGGCTTCGCGCAAGCGGCGGATCAGTTCGGGCACGAATCCGTAGAGCGTGGACGGCACGAATCCGATGCCGAACCAGCCGCGCTCGGTGCGGCCCAGGCGCCGCGTGCCCTGCACGATTTCGTCCAGCCGCGAGGTCAGCTGCAGCGACTGTTCCAGCAAGAACCGGCCAGCCTCGGTGAGTTTCAGGCTGCGCGAATTGCGTTCCAGCAGGAGTACACCCAGTTCTTCTTCCAGCTGGCGGATCTGGCGGCTGAGCGGAGGCTGGGCAATATGCAGCTGCGCCGCCGCGCGCGTGAAACTGCCTTCGCGGGCGACGGCCTGGAAATATCGCAAATGCCTGAGTTCCATACCCTATTAATACCTTAAAGGTATTGAAAGGAACCAATATAGTCTTGGACGGCTAAAAAATCGAGCGGCATACTGGAATTCACTACACAAACCTTTAATTCAGGTATGGATAAAGTTCGCATCGAAAGCGTCGAAGCCGTGTTGGTGGACCTGCCCACCATCCGCGCGCACCAGTTGGCCATGACCGTCATGCAGAACCAGACGCTGGTGATTGTGCGCCTGCGCTGCAGCGACGGCGTCGAAGGCCTGGGCGAAGCCACCACCATAGGCGGGCTGGCCTATGGCGAGGAAAGCCCGGAAGGCATCAAGCTGGCCATCGACACCTATCTGGCGCCCGCCCTGATCGGCCAGGACGCCGCCAACGTTCGCGCCGCCCTGGCCCGCCTGGATAAAGTGGCGCGCGGCAACCGGTTTGCGAAGTCGGCGCTGGAAACCGCCATGCTGGACGCGCAAGGCAAGCGGCTGAACGTGCCGCTCGCCACGCTACTGGGCGGCGCGGTGCGCGCGCAGTTGCCAGTACTGTGGACGCTGGCCAGTGGCGATACCGCGCGCGACATCGAGGAAGCCGAGTCGCTGTTGCACGCCCGCAGGCATAACACTTTCAAATTGAAGATCGGCCGCCGTGAAATCGCCGCCGACGTGGCGCACGTGTCCCGCATCAAACAGGCACTGGGCGACCGGGCCCGTGTGACCGTCGACGTGAACCAGGCCTGGAGCGAAGCCGATGCGGCGGGCGCCATCGCCCAACTGGAAGCCGCCGGGGTGGACTTGATCGAACAGCCCATTCCGCGCACCAACCTGCCCGGGCTGGCCCGCCTGGCGGCCCGTTTCGTGGTGCCCATCATGGCCGACGAGGCAGTCTGCACCCCCGAAGACGCGCTGGATATCGCGCGCCTGGGCGCGGCCGATGTCTTGGCGCTGAAAATCGCCAAGTCCGGCGGACTGCTTGAAATGGGCCGCACCGCGGCGGTGGGCGACGCGGCGGGCATGGCGCTGTACGGCGGCACGATGCTGGAAGGCTCGATCGGGTCGATGGCCTCGGCGCACGGCTTCGCGGCCCTGCCGCGCCTGGGCTGGGGCACTGAGCTGTTCGGCCCGCTGCTGCTGAAGGACGACATTGTCGTCGTGCCACCGCGCTATCGCGACTTTGCCCTGGAACTGCCGGACGGGCCGGGGCTGGGGCTGGCGCTGGATGAGGACAAGCTGGCGTTCTACCGGCGCAAGGTGTGAATTTTTGAACGGTCCCGGCACCAGACAAGAGGAAAGCATCCTCGAGCAAATTTTTCGCAGATCTACACAGGAGACACAACAATGCACAAATCCATTCTGAAACCGCTGGCTGCGCTATGCGCGGCGGCCGCCCTGGTGGGCGGCGCCCCGGCCGCGCAGGCCGAGTATCCCGAGCGCCCGATCAACTGGGTGGTACCCTTCCCGCCCGGCGGCGCCATGGACAACATCGCCCGCACGCTGGGCGAAGCCATGGGCCGGCAGCTGGATACCTCGTTCGTGATCGAGAACCGCGCCGGCGCGGGCGGCAATATCGGCGCGGCCGCGGTGGCGCGCGCCAAACCCGACGGCTATACCATTCTGATCGTGGCCAATGGCATGGCCGTCAATCCCGCGCTGTACCCCAGCCTGAACTACGATCCCCAGGGCGATTTCGCGCCGATCTCGCTGCTGGCGGTAGTGCCCAACGTGCTGGTCACCAACCCGCAGCGTACCGGCGCCACCAGCGTGGCCGACGTGATCGCCAAGGCCAAGGAAAAGCCTGGCGCCTACACATTTGCCTCGGCCGGCGTGGGCACGTCTATCCACCTGGCGGGCGAGCTGTTCGTCTCGATGGCGGATATCGACATGCTGCATGTACCCTACAAGGGCAGCGGCCCGGCGGTATCGGATCTGCTGGGCGGGCAGGTGGACTACATGTTCGACAGCATTACCTCGGCCAAGCCGCACATCGATTCGGGAAAGCTGACCGCGTTGGCGGTAACCACCGCCAAGCGCTCCAAGGCCCTGCCCAACCTGCCCACCGTGGCCGAAGCCGGCTTGCCCGGCTATGAATTGACACCCTGGTTCGCCGCGTTTGCGCCGGCCGGCACGCCGCCGGAAATTGTGGCCAAGCTCAATGCCTCCATGCGCCAGGCCCTGGCCGACCCGAAAGTAAAGGCCACTTTGGACGCGATCGGCGCCGAACCCATCGGCAGCACGCCGGACGAATTGAAAACCTATCTGGCCAAGGAAACCGAGCAAGGCCGGAAGCTGGTGCAAGAGCGCGGCATCAAGCTGCAATAACGCGGCGCACCGCTACGCTGCCCGGCGCGCCAACGCCAGTGGCGGCGCCGCCGAGACCGCCACCGGTACCGCGCGATGCGCGCGGGTGGCGGCCTGGGTAATGTCCTCGGTCACGTCGGCCAGGGTGCTGGATTGCGTCAGCGACACATCCACCACCTCGCCCATGATGTCGGTTACCCGCCGTGACGATGCCACGATATCGCCCATGGTGGCGCCGGCCGACTGCGCCAGTTCGGCACCGGAACGGATCTGCGCCACCGAAGCGGTGATGAGGTCTTTGATTTCTTTAGCGGCCGACGCGCTGTTCTGCGCCAGGCTGCGCACTTCGGCCGCCACCACGGCGAAGCCCTTGCCGTGCGCGCCCGCGCGGGCCGCCTCCACAGCGGCATTGAGCGCCAGGATGTTGGTCTGGAAGGCAATGCCGTCCATCACGCCGATGATCTCCGAAATGCGCCGCGAGCTGGTGGTGATGCCGTCCATGGTGCGCACCACGTCTTGCACGGTCTTGCCCCCCTGCTCGGCCACGCGCGAAGCCTCGCGGGCCAGTTCATTGGCCTGGCGGGCGCGTTCGGCATTTTCCGTCATGCCCTGCACCGCCACGCGCAGCATTTGCGCGGCAGTGAAGCGGCGCGTGATGTCGGTGGCGTATTTCACTACCTTGAATGGCCGGCCATCGGCATCCAGGATGGGGTTGTAGCTGGCCTCGATCCAGACCTGGCGGCCGTCCTTGCCCAACCGCAGATACTGGCCTGCATCGTGCGCGCCGCTGGCCAGCTTGGTCCAGAAGCTTGCGTACGCGGCGCTGGAACGTTCTTCGGGCTGCACGAACATGCGATGGTGGCGGCCCACGATTTCGTCGGCGCGGTAGCCCATGGCATCCAGGAACAGGTCATTGGCCCGAATGATGGTGCCATCAAGTTCGAACTCGATAATGGCCTGCACTTTGGATATGGCCTCGAGCTGGCCGGCCATGTCGGCACTGCGCATTTCCTGGCCGGTGATGTCGGTGGCAACCTTTACCACCTTCAACGGCCGGCCGCGCTTGTCCAGCACAGGGTTGTAAGTGGCCTGCAGCCAGATTTCGCGCCCGTCCTTCGCCACGCGGCGATAGCGGCCGGCGTCGTGCTGGCCGGAGCCCAGCTTGCGCCAGAATGCCTCGTAGTGCTCCGATTCGCGCTCTGCGATGTCCAGGAACATGGCATGGTGGCAACCCTGGATTTCGTCCCAACGGTAACCCATGGTGTTCAGGAAATTCTGGTTGGCGGCCAGTATGTACCCCTGCATGTCGAACTCGGCTACCGCCTGCGCCCGGTAAATGGCGGCCACCTGCCCCTGTAGTTCGGCATTGCGCAGCCTGCGGCGAACGCCTAGTGCTTTGTCCAGACCTAGCCATGCCATGACACGTCCCCTTTTGATGGCCGATGTAACAAAATTGATGCGAAAGGATATTTAATGTATCAATTGTTTGTGGATTAAATCGTAATTATGCGAAGGTCTCAATAAGCAATATCCCCTCTTCGCAAAATATGTGGAAATTTCTCCACAATTCATAGATTTCCCCACAATTCATAAAATTCTCAATCAGGCCCAGGCAGGCGTCACGATGCTGTGGACGCTGTGCCAATGATTTCCACGGATATCCAGGCTTCGGCGCTTGGCCCCACCAGAAGCCAGGTACCCGGCGGCAGCCGTGAAAACTCGCCACGTCGGCTTGAGGCAGCGCAATAGGGCCGGCGCCAGTACGGCACCGGAACGGCTAGTCGCCGTCCAGCTCGGGGTAGTAGCGGAAGATGCCGTCGCCGAACGGCAGGCGCCGGCCGCTGGCAAAGTACGGCTGCAGGGCCGGCAGTTCCGCCACCTTGGCATGCAGCGCCATCACCTTGGGATAGCGGGCCGACACGCTGCCCATGCGCCGCGGGAACGCATACAGCAGGCCATCCACCAGGTGGAACAGCGACAGGTCGGCATAAGACCAGCGCCGCCCTCCGGCCAGCCAATGGCCGCGTTCTTGCAGCACGCGTTCGAAATAAGCCAGGAACTTGGGGATGCGCTCGGCGCGGAAATTGGCAGCGCGTCGCTGGGCCTCGTCGCGCTGGTCCTCGTAGTAATCGCTGGCGGCCACCGGGTGATGCGTGTCGTGCGCCTCGGCGACCATGTCGGCGATGGTCAGCTGCATCTGGTTGGTCCAGTAGCGCCCCGCTGCGCTTTCGGGGGCCAGGCCGTGCTTGTCGCCCAGGTACAGCAGGATATTGGCGGTCTGGGCCAGGGTCAGCTGGCCGGCCACCAGGTAGGGCGGCGCAAACGGCGGCGATTTGCGCGGCGATTGCATATCGTCCACCAGGGCCTGCTCGGTGGCGCCCGGCTCGCGCGCGCGTTCGCGGTAAGGGATGCGCGCGGCCTCCAGCGCCAGGCGCACGAATTCGCCGCGGCCGGGAATGCCGTCCCAGTACCACAGGTCATAGGTCATGGGATGCTCCTTCGGTTTGCGCGCACCGCAAGCGCGCGGCGCGCCGGAGCTTTCACCATAACACCGGCGGCCGCCTGGCCGCGCGGCGCTTACAGGCCGGCCAGCCTGCG
>NZ_JAJMLX010000072.1 GCF_020991325.1 Bordetella petrii
AGCGCGCGGCCCATCGACGCCCCGGGCACGCTGGACTCCCGGCCGCTCTAAACCGGGCCCAGCGGCCCGCGCGGCACGGATGGCGGCCGGCCGAGACGCGATGAGAATCGCTATTGTTCGTGATATCGTGCAAGCTTCCGTCGATTTCCACCACGCTCCATGACCGCCGCCGCCACCGTCAAGACCTGGTATCTGGTCCACAAATGGACCAGCCTGGTATGCACCCTGTTCCTGCTGGTCATCTGTATTACCGGGTTGCCGCTGATCTTCCACCACGAGATCGAGCACCTGCTCGACGAAGGCAAGCCGGTGGCGGAACTTCCGGAAGGCGCGCCGCACGCCAGCCTGGACAAGATCGTGGCGCGGGCCCAGGCACTGTACCCCAAGGAATTCGTCGACTACCTGTTCATCGACGACCACGAGCCCCAGGCCTTCGTGGGCATGGTGCCCGAACCGGGCAAGGGAGTAGAGCAAGGCCATGCCGTGCGCGTCGACCTGCGCACCGCCGAAGTGCTGCACGACGGTCCGCTCTATTCCGAAGACCGCTTTTCGTTCATGGGCATCATGCTGGCCCTGCACGTGGACCTGTTCGCCGGCCTGCCGGGCGAACTGTTCCTGGGCCTCATGGGCCTGCTGTTCGTGGTGGCCATCGTATCGGGCGTGGTGCTGTACGGCCCCTTCATGAAAAAGCTGGAGTTCGGCACGGTGCGCGCCGCCCGCTCGCCCCGCCTGAAATGGCTGGACCTGCATAACCTGCTGGGCATCGTGACGCTGGTGTGGGCCTTCGTCGTGGGGGTCACCGGCGTCATCAACGAACTGTCCACGCCCCTGTTCCGCCTGTGGCAGTCGACCGAACTGCCGCGCATCCTGGCCCCTTACCAGGGCCGGCCCGTGCCCACCGACCTGGCGTCGATCCAGCGGGCCTCCGACGCCGCCATGCAGGCGCTGCCCGGCCGCGAGGTCTCGTTCATTTCCTATCCCGGCAATGCCTTTGGCAGCCCGCACCACTACGTCGTATGGCTGCGCGGCAATACCCCGCTGACGTCCAAGCTGAACAGTCCGGTGCTGGTCGATGGCGTCACCGGCGAACTCAGCGCGGTGGCCCGCATGCCGTGGTACCTGACGGCCCTGGAAGTCTCGCGTCCGCTGCACTTCGGCGACTACGGCGGCATGCCGCTGAAAATACTCTGGACCCTGCTGGACCTGGTCACCATCGTGGTGCTGGGCAGCGGCCTGTATTTGTGGATCGCACGGCGCAAGGCCAATGACGCGCGCGTCGCAGAGCTGGTGCGCCGCCACCAGCAGGCCTTGCGGAGCCCCGCATGAGCCGCCGCAAGCGTTTCCTGTTTGTCTGGGGCGCGCCCATCGTGCTGGGCGCGCTCAGCATTTTCGGCCTGCTGGCGGCCCTGCTGGGCACCGGGGCCTGGCACTGGGCCTCCTGGCTGTCGCTGACCGTGCTGCTGGCGGTCATCGCCAGGTACTGGTGCTTCCCGGCCCGGCCCTGACGGCGCCCCCGGGCATCAGCCGCTGAAGGCCTCGGGGTCGGGCCCCATCCTCGCGCCTTCCGGCAGGTTGTCGATGGCGGCCATATCGTCGGCCGACAACTCGAAATCCAGCACATCGATGTTGGCCCGGATGCGCGCCGGCGTCACCGACTTCGGAATCACCAGCAGGCCGTTCTGCAGGTGCCAGCGCAGCGTGATCTGCGCGGCGGTCTTGCCGTGCTTTTCCGCCAGCGCCACCAGCGTCTTGTCCTGCATGACCGTGCCCTGCCCCAGCGGGCTCCAGGACTGCGTGGCGATGCCCTGTTCCGCGTGGAAGGCGCGCAGCGCTTTCTGCGCGAAGCCGGGATGCAGCTCGATCTGGTTCACCGCCGGCACGATTCCGGTTTCGTCGATCAGGCGCTGCAATTGCGCCCGCGGGAAATTAGACACGCCGATCGAGCGGGCGCGCCCGTCTTCCTTCATGGCCACCAGCGCACGCCAGGCGTCCAGGTACTTGTCGCTGCCGGCCACCGGCCAGTGGATCAGGTATAAGTCCACATAGGCCAGGCCCAGCTTGCGCAGGCTGTCGTCCATGGCCTGCTGGGCCTCGTCGTAGCCATGCTTGTCATTCCAGAGCTTGGTGGTAATGAACAGCTGCTTGCGGCCCAGGCCCGATGCGCGCAAGCCTTCGCCCACGCCCGCCTCGTTGCCATAGATGGCCGCCGTGTCCACCAGCCGGTACCCCGCGGCCAGCGCCTCTTTCACGCAGCTTGCCGCCTCGCCATTGGGCACCTGCCAGACACCCAGGCCCAATTGCGGGATAGTGTTGCCGTCGTTCAGTTTCAGTACGGGGACTTGCGCCATGAGACCTCCGAATCAATAGGGGCTGGGTGCGAAAACGGCCCTTCGCACCGACGGGCTATGGCCCGATGATAGCGCCCCGACCCGCCTTGTTCCGAATCGGGCGCCTTTCCCAGGCGTATCAACGCGCCGCCGGCTGATGGGAAATGAAGCTGCACGCAGCGGCCAGCAGCCGCGCGCACTCGGCCATGCTGCCTTCCATGCGGTGCTTGGGGCCTGCCAGCGCGATGGCGAACGTTTCCTGGTTCACCACCAGCGAAGCCGCCACCGCCCACACCTCTTCGACGTTCTCGCCGCGCGTCTGGAAATAGCCCAGCCGGCGTCCCTGCTGGATATCGTCCAGCAGGGACTGGGCGTCGGTCAGCGTCGCCGCGGTCACCCCGGGCAGCGCCTGGCCGTGCAGCCAGGCCCGCAGTTCCGGGTCTTTCATACAGCCCAGCATGGCCTTGCCTATGGAACTGGAATGCAGCGGCTTCAGTTCCCCCGGCCGGGCCGAATAGCGTATCGAGTGGGCGCTTTCCACCACCTGCAGATAGATCACGGCATCGCCCTGGCGCCGCCCCAGGATCACGGTTTCGCGCGAGGTGTCGCGCAGGCGCTCCAGCACCGGCGTCATGCGTTCCACGAAGGGGTCCTTGTCGACGATGTCGCGCGCCACATCGTACATGCGCTTGGTGGGGTACAGCGAGCGCGGCCGTGTCAGCGAATACAGATAACCGCGCGCGGCCAGCGTGTTCACGATGGCATGGCAGGTGCTTTTGGGTAGCCCTGCGGTCTCGGCCAGTTCGGTCAGCGAAAGTGGACGCTGGCTGGCCTGGAAGGTTTCGTAAATGTCGAGCAGGCGCTCGATGGCGGTAACACTGGCGGCAGGCATCAGGAATTCCCATGCGCGCAATGCCGCCCCGTGTTCAGCCGGCTGAACAAATGCCTATGGAGACGGGGCTGTTGCGCGTGAATAGCGTAGTTTGTTCGAAATATAGAACATTTGTCCTTGATACAGAACCATAGGCATGTCTAGCATGCGGTACCCAAGGCCGGACACACACGGCCCAACCGATGGAGAGAGACATGCGTAAATTATCCTGGGCGGCCGCCCTGGCCCTGCCGTTCCTGCTTGCCAACCCCGCCGCCGCGGCCCAGGACTACCCCAGCAAGCCCGTCCATCTGGTCGTGCCCCAGACGCCCGGCGGCGCCTCGGATACCCTGGCCCGCATCATGGGCCAGCAACTGGGCCAGAAATGGAACCAGACCGTGGTGGTGGAAAACCGCGCCGGCGCGGGAGGCAATGTGGGCATGGAGTCGGTGCTGAATACCCCGGCCGACGGCTACACCCTGCTGATGAGCTACGTGGGCACCCAGGCCATCAATGGCGCCCTGTACACCAAGCTGTCATTCAACCCCGGCACCGATTTCGCCCCCGTGGCCACGCTGGCCACGCTGCCCTTCGTGCTGGTCACCCGTCCGGACGCCCCGTTCAAAAACGTGGACGACCTGGTACAGGCCGCCAGGAAAGGCAATATTACTTACGGGTCGGCCGGCAACGGCTCGGTGAACCACCTGCTGGGCGAAATGTTCAGCAGCGCCGCCAAAGTGCAGATGCAGCACGTGCCCTACCGCGGCGCCGCGCCCGCGCTGCAAGACCTGCTGGGCGGCCGCATCGACGTGGTGTTCACCAGCTTGCCGTCGGTGGCCGGCTCGCTCAAGAGCGGCTCGCTGCGGGCGCTGGCGGTCACCAGCGCGCGCCGCGCCAAGGCCTTTGCCGACATCCCCACCATCGCCGAGGCCGGCTTCAAGGATTTCGATGTCAGCCCCTGGTTCGGCCTGATGGCTCCCAAGGGAACGCCGGCCGACCGTATCGCCCAGATCAACCGCGACGTGAACGCCGCGCTGCGCGATCCCAAGGTGATCGACAGCTTCGCCGCCCAGGGCGCCGAACCCTACATCACCAGCCCCGAGGAATTCGCGGAGATCCTGCGGGCCGACGTCCAGCGCTGGAGCGAAGTGGTGCGCGCCTCGGGCGCCCGCGTGGATTAAGCCCCGGGGCATGCCGGGGCCACCCCCGGCATGCCCCCTGGCGGCGGCGGGCCTTTGCCGCGCTTGCCCGCAAGCTGGCCCATAATGCGGCCAGTGCCCCTCCGGGCAGCCGTTTACCGCCACCCCATGTCCACCCCCGATTCCCCCATCCCGCGCGGCAGCCTGGCCACGCTGCGCACCCTGCTTCCCTACTTGTGGCCGCCGGGCCGCACCGGCCTGAAAGCGCGCGTGGTCATCGCCCTGCTGTGCCTGCTGGCCGCCAAGGCCGCCGTGGTGTATGTGCCGATTCTGTACAAATCGGCCATCGACGAGCTCAGCAAGAACACCGGCGCCGCGCTGGCCGTGCCGGTGGGCCTGATCCTGGCGTATGGCGCGGCGCGGGTTTTCTCGCTGCTGTTCTCCGAATTGCGCGACGCCGTATTCGCGCGCGTGGGGCAGCATGCCATCCGCGCGGTAGGCCTGCAGATTTTCCGCCACCTGCATGCGCTGGCGCTGCGTTTCCATCTGTCTCGCCAGACAGGCGGCCTGACGCGCGCCATCGAACGCGGTACCAAGGGCATTCAGACCCTGCTGTCGTTCCTGCTGTTCAACGTGCTGCCCACGTTCTTCGAAATCGGCCTGGTATGCGTGGTGCTGTGGAAGCTGTTCGACTTCTGGCTGGCGGCCACCACCGCCCTCACCGTGGGGCTGTACCTGGCATATACCCTGGTCGTCACCGAATGGCGCACCAAGTTCCGCCGGCTCATGAACGAGACCGATTCGGAAGCCAACACCAAAGCCATCGAAAGCCTGCTCAACTACGAAACCGTCAAGTACTTCGGCAACGAAGAGCACGAAGCGCGGCGCTACGACGCTTCGCTCACGCGCTATGAACGCGCCGCGGTGCGCAGCCAGGTCAGCCTGTCGATCCTGAATATCGGCCAGGCCATCATCATCTCGGTAGGCCTGACCCTGGTCATGTGGATGGCCGCCAGCGGCATTGTCGACGGCCGCTACACGCTGGGCGATTTCGTGCTGGTGAACACCTACCTGCTGCAGTTGTACGACCCGCTCAGCTTCTTCGGATTCATTTACCGGGAAATCAAGCAGTCGCTCATCGACATGGAACGCATGTTCGAACTGCTGGGCCAGCAGCGCGAAGTGCGCGACCAGCCCGGCGCGGCCGCCTTGCGGCTGCAAGGCGCCGCGGTGGAGTTCCGCGACGTGGTATTCGGCTACGACGAACGTCGCCCCATCCTGAAAGGCGTCAGTTTCCAGATTCCCGCCGGCCGCACCGTGGCCGTGGTGGGTTCCTCGGGCGCCGGAAAATCCACGCTGGCGCGCCTGCTGTTCCGCTTCTATGACGCAGACCGCGGCGCCATCCTGGTCGACGGGCAGGACATCCGCGACGTCACGCAGGCCAGCCTGCGCGCCGCCATCGGCGTGGTGCCGCAAGACACCGTGCTGTTCAACGACACCATCCACTACAACATCGCCTACGGCCGCCCCGGCGCCACCGATGGCGAAGTGCAGGCCGCGGCGCGCCTGGCGCACATCCACGAACTGGTCATGAGCATGCCCGACGGCTACCGCACCATGGTGGGCGAGCGCGGCCTGAAGCTTTCGGGCGGCGAGAAACAGCGGGTGGCCATCGCGCGCACCATCCTGAAGAACCCGTCGATATTCCTGTTCGACGAAGCCACCAGCGCGCTGGACACGCACACCGAACGCGAGATCCAGGCCAATCTGCGCGAAGTCAGCCAGGGCCGCACCACGCTGATCATCGCGCACCGGCTATCCACTATTGCCGACGCCGACGAGATCATCGTGCTGGGCGACGGCCGCATCGTCGAGCGCGGCAGCCATGCCGCGCTGCTGGCGGGCGGCGGCCCCTACGCCGCCATGTGGGAGCGCCAGCAAAGCCATGCCGGCGACGCCATGCCGGCCTGAAGCCGGTTTGACACCGCCGCGCCTCCTGGCCGAATATCGCTTTCTTTTCCGCTTGCGCCCATGATGCCCAATACCCTGCCCCCCAACGCCGTGCGCATTTGCGCCAGTAGTGAACTGCACGACGGCGGCCTGGCCCTCAAGCGGCCGGCCGACGCGGGCGACGGCCAGGCCACGGTGTTTTTCGTGCGCTACCGAGGCCAGCCATACGGCTACCTGAACCGCTGCGCGCACATGGGGGTGGAAATCGACTGGGAAGGCAGCGTGTTTACACGCGCCGGCGATCTGCTGATGTGCGCGCGCCATGGCGCGACTTTCCTGCCCAACACCGGCCTGTGCGTGGGCGGGCCCTGTAAGAACGGCCGCCTGGTTCCGTTACTGGTGCAGGAACACGAGGGTGCGGTGTACTGGCTGCCCGGCGAGCGCATCCGGCCCCTGCCCTGAGGGCCGTCAAGGAGCCAGCTTGAACCCCAGGTCGGTGCCCCATTTGTCGGTTTCGCGCAGCCATTTGGCGCCGCATTCCAGGCAGCGGAAATGGTCTTCGCGGCACCCCTCGCGCCCTTTCTGGGACGGGTGGATGAACCCCTGGTGCCCCAGCGCCACATGCGGCGAGACCCCGGCCTGGCCAGGCGCGATCGCCTGGCATGCCACACACATGATGCTCATTGGTAACCTCAAGACAACGATAGTCAAATTGTAAAGTATTTGACCAATTGTTGTTTTGAGCCGGAAATCAGGCCCCCGGCAAGGCCGCGTAGCCGGTGGCCAGATGGTAGGGCGTGCTGGACGGCATATCGGTGCGCAGCAAGGCACCCCGCCCGTCCAGGCACTCGCGCCAGCCGCCCGGATGCAGGAAGCGGTCGCGCAGCGCCGCTGCCTGCGTGGCCAAAGTGTCCCAGTCGCCGCAGGCCGCCAGGTAGCGCGTGTATTCGGTCTGGGCCCAGATGCGCTCGCTGGCATCGCGCACGCTGCCGTCTTCGTGCAAGGCGGCACGCACGCCCGCCGTGCCGCCGGACACGCCGTGCTGGCGCGCCCAGTGGCACCCGCGCGGCAGGGCCAGCGCCAGTTCCAGCTCGGCAAATACCGCGGGCGCGCTGCCCAGCAGCACAAACCACTCAAACTGGTGGCCGGGCTCGATACGGTTATCCGGCGTGCCCACGGGCGCCTCGGCAATACATTGGCTGGGCGCATGCAGGAAGGCATCGGCCACGCCCTGGCCGATGCCGCGCAACAGCTGGGCAAACCAGGCGGGTTCGGCCACCCGCGCAGCGGCCAGATATGCCTCGGTCAGGTGCATGACGGGATTCTGCGCCGGCCCCAGGGTGGCGCGGCTCCAGTCGGCGGACATGGCCGCGTGGTACAGGCCGTCGGCCCGGCGAAACTTCGACTCGATCTGCTCGGCGGTCTGCAGCAGCATCTGCCGCGCTTCGGCGCGGCGCGAACGTTCAAAATACGCCGCGCACGCGAACACCACGAATGCATGCGTGTATAGATCCTGCGTGTCGTCCAGCACACGCCCTTCCGGGTCGATGCTGTAGCGCCAGCCGCCATGCTGCGCATCGCGAAAGTGCCGCAGCAGCGCCTCGAACAGGATGTCGGCATGCCGGGCGTGGGCGGCATCGGGAGCGCAGGCATACACATACAGCTGGCGGGCGCAGGCCATGGCCCGGTAGCGTTGCGGCACCAGCGGCAGGCCGGTGTCGCCGGCCAGAGATTCGTAGGGCAGGCCCATGCGCTCGTTGAAGCCACGGCCCATCCACAGCGGCAGCACCACCTCGCGGAAATGCCGGCGCAGGGCCTGGCTGGTAGCAGAAAGCTCGGATGAAACAGAAACTGCCATGAGTGCGTGGCGCGAAGATAGCGCGCGCCCAGAATGACGAAGCAGCGACGATAACCCGGATTCATGTCGCTGTCGGACCCTTGCGTCGACCAGACGTCATGGGGCGCGCGCAGCTTGCGGGAATTCCGCCAGGAATGCCGTCAGCGGAAGATATTCTCCTCGACCCAGTTCTGGGCGAAGATCTCTGCGCGATCGCGCGCCTCGTGCAACGATGCGCAATCGCCCAGATATGAAAAGGCGGCATCGACTTCCGTGCCCCCTTCGGCCGTTACCGTCAGCAGTACACCGTATCCGCCGGTATCCATGGCCGCTGTGGATACGTCGATCAGTACTTCCTGGTCATGATGCTGCATGGCTTCCTCCCAGTCGGTTACCCAAACGCGTGAATCCACGCGTGGCGCTGGCGGGGTCCATTTATCAGGTCCGCATGACATTTGGACTCGCGGGTGCCACGCAAGTTCATCTTACCGGTGAGCTGCGCCCGGCGATACCGGGCATCCCCTAGACGTCCGCTGCGCGGACCCCGGAGAATTCCCTAACCCAGGTGGATGGCCCCGGGGGATTCCATGCGCAGGGCCAGGCGGCCCTTGTCGGTCAGCACCAGGCTACCCTGCTCTGTTTCGCGCACGCAACGCAATACCAACAAACCGTCGGCAATATGCGTGGGAACCAAAGAACGCGCCACGCCGGCGTCGTCGCCCTCGGCAACGACCTGCAGCCAATGGGCGAGTTCACCTTGCTGGATTTTCATGCGCGCCATAAGTGGGTAAAGCGTCAAAATTGCGTAGGGATACGATAGCATGCGGCCCGGTCGCGTCCCGGCCGCTGCCCCCCGGGGCACCGCTACACTATTGCAAACCATTGCACCCGACGCCGCAACGAATGTCCGGCGGCCGGCCTGCCGGACAGGGAGACGCTGAAACGAATTTGTGCTTGCGCCGCCGGAACTGCGGCGCTACATTGAAATCGCCGAGCGTTCTGACACCCATGCGTGCGAAGCCCGGCAAGAGCGCCCCAGACTCGTCCTGAGCTGGGGCGCTCTTCATGGGCGCCCCGCATGCTCAGTGGCTGTACACGGGCTCGCCCGATGCCCCCACGCGCTTGATGCTCTTGAGCAGCCGCCCCGCCTGCCGCTGCGCGTCGGCCAACTGGCTGCAGGGTTCCCAGTCGGGCACCCGCCAGACGCGCTCGGTGTCGATATGCCCTTCTCTATGGGACGTGACCACAAGCTGGTACAGTCCGCTGCTCAACTCGACCACGTCGCAATGGATACGGTATCCGCCCATGCGCACGCCTTTTGCGATATTCATAAATATCCCCCGAGCCGCAAGAATCGGTCATATCTCGAGCCTATTGATCAAGTGCGACAACGATATTTCAGCGCCGTCCCGGTCTTGCCTTCCCGCCCCCCTGCCTTGCTAACATCGCCCGCATGAGCCATTTCCATCATCGCAATCTGCCCCACCTGCTGCTGCACGCGCGCGAGGCGCTGATGGCGCATTTCCGGCCGCTGCTGAACCGGGCCGGCGTCACCGAGCAGCAATGGCGCGTGCTGCGCACGCTCAGCGACGCGGGCCCGATGGAACCCAACCAGATCGCCGCCAGTTGCCAGATCCTGCGTCCCAGCCTGACCCGCATGCTGCTGGGCATGGAACAGGCCGGCCTGATCGCGCGCGCCCACTCGCAGGCCGACCAGCGCAGGCAGGCCATATCGCTGACAGCCAAGGGCCGCAAGTTGATTGAACAGATGCGCCCGCTGATCGATGCCCGCTACGAACTGCTGGAACAGGCGGTCGGTAAAGATCGCCTGGAACGCCTGTACCGCGACGTGGACGAGGCCATCGAACGGATCAGGCGGCAAGCGCCGCCTGCGTGACGGACCACGCCACTTGCCGGCAGGCCATGGATTCCGCATAATAGATAACATGTTAACTATTTGATGCCGAGGCCACGCCGCCCGGCAACGGAGACTCCCCGATGCTCGACGCTTCCACCATCCAGGCACTGGCCGCGCGCCTGCACCAGGCCGAACGCGACCGCACCCAGATCCGCCAGATATCGCTGGACCACCCCGGCATCACCATCGACGATGCCTATGCCGTGCAACGGCAATGGCTGGAACTGAAAATCGCCGAAGGGCGCAGCGTCAAGGGCCACAAAATCGGCCTGACTTCGCGCGCCATGCAGCAGGCCTCGCAAATCGATGAGCCGGACTACGGTACCCTGCTCGATGACATGTTCTTCGGCGAAGGCGAAATCCCCGGCGATCGCTTCATCGTGCCGCGCCTGGAAGTCGAACTGGCATTCATCCTGGCCAAGCCCCTGCGCGGGCCCGGCGTCACCCTGGCGGATGTGTACAACGCCGTGGACTATGTGGTGCCCGCGCTGGAAATCATCGACGCGCGTTCGCACCAGATCGATCCCGATTCCAAACGGCCGCGCAAAGTGTTCGACACCATTGCCGACAATGCCGCGAA
Organism: Bordetella petrii; assembly: GCF_020991325.1. Lineage (GTDB taxonomy): Bacteria > Pseudomonadota > Gammaproteobacteria > Burkholderiales > Burkholderiaceae_B > Bordetella_A > Bordetella_A petrii_E. The sequence continues at coordinate 10,623 of NZ_JAJMLX010000072.1, forward strand.
TGCCGGCGTGGTCATGGGCGGGCGCCCGGTGCGCATGCATGAGGTGGATCTGCGCTGGGTGGGCGCCATGCTGTCGCGCAACGCTGTCATCGAAGAAACCGGCCTGGCCGCCGGCGTGCTGAACCATCCGGCCAACGGCGTGGTGTGGCTGGCCAACAAGCTGGGGCCGCGCGGCGTCACGCTCGAACCCGGCCAGGTCATCCTGTCGGGGTCATTCACCCGGCCCGTCTACGCGCGCCCGGGCGATACCTTCGCCGTCGATTACGGCGCGCTGGGTTCCGTCAATTGCCACTTCATCTAGGCCACGCCCCACCATGGATATCCTGACCAATCACTTCAAGCGCGCCCTGCGCGACGCCCGTCCGCAAATCGGCCTGTGGGCTGGCCTGGCCCACCCCTACACCGCCGAAATCTGCGCCGGCGCAGGCTTCGACTGGCTGCTCATCGATGGCGAACATGCGCCCAACACTCTGCAGACCATGCTGGCGCAATTGCAGGCCATGGCTCCGTATCCCACCGCCGCCGTGGTACGGCCGGCCTGGAACGACTTCGTGCAGATCAAGCAGATACTCGATGCCGGCGCGCAGACCCTGCTGGTGCCCATGATCCAGTCGGCCGAAGAAGCCGCCGCCGCGGTGTCCGCCATGCGTTATCCGCCGCACGGCATACGCGGCTTGGGCAGCGCGCTGGCGCGCGCCTCGCGCTGGAACCGCATTCCGGACTACCCGCAGCGCGCCAACGATGAAATGTGCCTGCTGGTGCAGATCGAAACGCCGCAGGGCCTGCACGCGCTGGACGATATCCTGGCGGTGGAAGGCGTGGACGGCGTGTTCATCGGCCCGGCGGACCTGTCGGCCAGCATGGGACACCTGGGCAACCCCAATCATCCGGACGTCGCCGCCGCCATCGACGATGCCATTGTCCGCATCGCCAAGGCCGGCAAGGCCCCCGGTATCCTGCAGGGCGACCGCGCGCTGGCGCGCCACTACCTGGAACTGGGCGCCACCTTCGTGGCCGTGGGGGTGGATGCCACGTTGCTGGCGCGCGCGGCAGAGAACCTGGCCGCCGATTTCAAGCAGACCAAGGCGCCCGCCGCCCACGGCGGCCCTTACTGATCAACCCGCTGATCTACCCGTGCAATGCCTGCCGGGCGCACCGGCCCGGCAGGCATTGATCACGAATGGCCGCTGGTGCGCGGCACCACGGGCGTGGCGCCCGCGGCGCCCGATTCCATCAGTTTGGACGCGCAGAGATCTGCCGCGCCGTCCACGGGGGCCTTGGCATCGGCGAACGTCACCCAGCCGCCCTCTTCTATCAACGTGTCGCGCTTCCACGAATCAGCTTGCTGCAGCGCCGTCAATGCGGCCTGGGCGTCGGGCGCCGCCATGAAACGGTGCGCGCAAATTCCCGCGGCTAGTTGGGCCACCGCGGCCTGGGTGGACGTTTCGGCCTGTTTGGCGGCGGTATTCGAGGTAACCCAGCCCCCGGCGGTGAAACCGACAACCATGGTTGCCACTGCTGCGCCCACGCATGACCACAACCAGATCGTCTTGCTGGGTTTGTACTCGCTCCAGGCCTTCATAGGGCTATTGGACATTGTTTTCTCCTTGATGGTTACGACCGCGACACACGCCTGCGGACGCGACTCACTGTAGAGCAGTCGGCGCCGCTAGTTAGGACGGAATTACCCTTACTTGATGTAACTGCGCGGGGCATGCGGCTTGCTGCTGCACACGCGCAGCCACCACTACAAGGGAGAACCCGATGACTGATGACCTGAACAACCGCGGCCCGCAAGACACCCTGCGCGTGAATGTCAGCGAAGCCTGGGAGCGCCGCTACTGGAGCCAGAAATTCGGCGTCACAGCAGAACAACTGGAAGAAGCCGTGCATCAGGTGGGCAACTCGGTGGATGCGGTGCAGGCCTACCTGGCCACGCCGGCCACCGGCCGTACCAGCTGAGCGCGGCGGCGCGGCGCGCTATGGCTTGACCGCCACTTTCAGCACGTTATCGCGCTGGTTGGCGAACAGTTCATAAGCAGCCACGATGTCGTCCAGCGGGTATTCATGCGTCACCAGCAGGTCCAGGTCGACGCGGCCCGATGCCACCACGTTCAGCAGGCGCCGCATGCGTTCCTTGCCGCCCGGGCACAGCGCCGTCACGATGCGGTGATCGCCCAGGCCGGCCGCGAACGCGTCCAGGGGAATGCGCAAGTCTTCGGAATACACACCCAGGCTCGACAGCGTGCCGCCAGGCCTCAAGACACGCAGCGCCGCTTCGAAGGTAGCCTGGGTACCCAGCGCCTCGATCGCTGCGTCCGCGCCGCGCCCTCGTGTCAGGGCCATGATCTCCTGGCGCACGTCGCATTGCGTGTAATTCAAGGCCACGTCGGCGCCCATCTTGCGGGCGATGTCCAGGCGATGGTCGTTGCCATCCACGGCGATGATGGTGCTGGCGCCCAGCAGGCGGGCGCCGGCCGTCGCGCACAGGCCGATCGGCCCCTGGGCAAACACCACCACGATGTCGCCGATGCGGATGCCGGCATTCTCGGCCCCCTTGAAGCCGGTGGACATGATGTCGGGGCACATCAGCACCTGTTCGTCGCTCAGGCCGTCGGGAACGGGCGCCAGATTGCCCTGGGCATCCGGCACCAGCACGTACTCGGCCTGGGTGCCGTCGATGATGTTGCCGAAACGCCAGCCGGCGGTCGCCTTGTAGCCATGGCAGGCGCACAGGCCGCGCGGCACCAGGTAGCTGCCGTCCTGCGAAGGCACGCCGTCTTGCGCGGCATACGAATTGAAGTTGGGGCAGATGGCGCCCGCCAGCACCCGCTGCCCTTCCTGGTACCCCTGCACGGCGCTGCCCAGCTTCTCGATGATGCCCACCGGCTCGTGCCCCACGGTAAGGCCCCGCGCTACCGGGTATTCGCCCTTCAGGATGTGGATATCGGTGCCGCAGATCGTGGTGGTGGTGATGCGCAGCAAGGCATCATTGGGGCCCACGTCGGGGATGGGTTTGTCGGCGAGTTCTATGCGGCCCGGCTCGACGAAGATGGCGGCTTTCATCATGGATGTCATGGAGATCTCCCAGGGAAAAAACCATCACACTCCAAGCCCGCATGCGAGGCAATACCGCGGCGCGCGCGGCCTTGCGGCAAGACAAAAAGCAGATGAAAACAGGCCGGAAAATGATAAGGCCGTTAGTGATTGCTATCACTAACGGCCTTGGAACTGCTGGTCGGGGCGGCGGGATTCGAACTCGCGACCCCTTCACCCATGCTTGCCAGCGGTTTGAAAGTACTTATTTATCAATAATTTTGACTGACTATTGGTGCTCTACCCTACTTAGTTATGGGTAACAATGGGCTACCGAGTCCCCGCAAACCCCACAACGGACATAGCTGGGACGTTCGAGAATACTTGCTTTATTGTAGCCACGTGGCTACACTCTTTCTCACGGACCTGTTAACCGACCATGCGCTGTAAAAGGTTATATCCGTGAATATAGAAAAAACTATCCAAACGACAGATGTATTTGATCGTTTTGCAGCAAATTTGAAGGATCTGGTAGGACGCGCTCGAATCCAGGCTCGGATTCGACGCCTGGCCGAAGGCAACCCGGGCGACCATCGGAACTTGAAGAAGGGCGTCACTGAAATGCGAATCGATTTCGGCCCAGGCTATCGTGTTTATTACACGGAGCGCGATAAGGGTACGATCGTTATCCTTCTGGTGGGTGGCGACAAAGCCTCTCAACAACGGGATATTGACCTTGCCTATGATTTGGTTGACCAACTGTAATACGGCCAGCCAGTGCCCGCGGCGGCATCACTCGCTGCTGCGGGATTTTGCTCCTGTCGTCATCAATGAGGCAGACTTATGAAAAAGTTGCACATCCGCACGTATGACATCGCAGAACACTTGCGCACGCCAGAAGAAATGGCACTCTATCTTGATGCATGCATCGCTGAGAGTGACGGCGACGCAGCGTTCATTGCAAAAGCCTTAGGCGACATCGCTCGGGCCCAGGGTATGACCAAAGTGGCACGGGAAGCAGGCCTGTCACGAGAGAGCTTATATAAAGCATTGTCGGGCGAACGGGAGCCTGAGTTTTCAACCATTCTCAAGGTATCTCGCGCGCTCGGCTTGCGACTGCACGCAGCCACAACCTGACACACTGCCCCGCCCTACTTGTTTGGTCACTCGCGCGATACCGGCCCTGAGGGCGAAACAATCCGGTCTAGCAGTTGGACAAGTTCGGAGCCGGCTCCATCACCCAGGCCGTTGGCGGTGCTAGTTTCGGGTATTCGGTCGTGGGTAGTAGGACAGCCTGACGCGCCCCTGGCGTATACACTCGGTGTAAAGCGGTTCGCGGTCGGACAACTTGGCTCGAAGGCGCTGCAGCTTGCGGCCCGTAATGCGCTTGTCGAACCGCCGCCTTTGACCGACCACACCGCCGGCCGGCGCTTGGCTTGTCGCACCAGCCCGAACCGTCACAAATCAAGGCCGGGCAAGGTTTGGGCGATTCGGTAGTCCTGGAGTACTTCTGCCCTACTGGGATTACGATGCGGGCCACAACGCGAAGGGGGGCGGTGACTTTGCGGCAGGCCGATCCCAGCTATGGGGCTGCCAAACACTGCAGACCAAATTGCCGAAATGAAACTTGATGATACACAATTAGGCAACAGCAGGTGACGTACAGGATCCGGGCATACAGGCTCTGAAGCGCCTCATCCTGTCGTTTGAACAGCCACCTGGAGGCATTGTGCCCAAACAAAAGGTTCGGTGCTGCATCACTGCTGCCAGCCGCCCGAGAAGCCTCTTCACTATCGAAGAGAGGCCCAACGGTGACCTACTGATCGCCATCACGTCTGCAGCTCGATCCCGGGAAATTGGCGGGGTAAGCACAAACAAACAAGCGCCGATACGTGAGCAGCGCATATCAGTCCACCGATCCACCAACAGTCCATACAAGATCACCACCATCAAACTTACTCGCATCCTGCAAGACGGCGAAGAACACATCGCACCACACATTACTTCTGCAATTCGCGATCAGGCCAATTGGGCCTATCTCTTTGCGTCCCGGCGTCCGGATCTGGCTCTGAATGAATACGATGCATCTCAACGGGATGGCGCTCGGTGGTCACTGGGTTCGTATAACCCTTTACGGTTTACGCTTTTCTTTAGCGTCCTCGTATCGGCGCCGCACTTGCGCTACAAATCTCCGTCCGGGGCGAGGTTAAATTCTTCCACATACCAGTTCGAGCATTTCGCTGTAACTGCTCTCTGGACCTTCCTGGCCGTGCCATCCACACCCAGCGCCATGACAACTTTCAATATGACGCTGGACCCAACGGGAATGCCGCCAACAGTCCGCGAAGTGATGACTCCAAATCTCGAAGGCTGGTCGGATGAGCAAATGCCAACGTTCTTTTTCGCAGCCTTAGACATACTGGTTCGCGATCTCTGGGCTTATATCCCAAAGGCATTCCCTAGGCCGATGGCTTTGTACTACCAATCGTTTTTTCGGCTGGGCTACTTTCCAAGCGGAGTGGCAGACAAGCCGGTACACAATACACTAACTAAGGCTGGCCGGAACGCCTAAACCTTGAAAAGAAAAGGCCCGGCACGGCGGCCAGGCCTTCGTTTTCAGCGTGCGATTGTCGCAAGCTCCGCTGGAATGTACACGACTCCAGCGACCCTGCATGCCTGACTGAATACGCTGGAACCGCTGGGCCGCGCCGCCTTGGCTGCACAGAAGCCAACCGATTCGCATTGCCACCAATCGGGGTCCAATGCCGGTCCGTCGAGAGAGAGCGTAATCCCGAGGAAATCGGGCGCCTGCTGTCGCCGAAACTGATCGAAGCCTATACAGATCGAAGGCCCTTAGCCATGGACGACTCATGTCAGGTCAAATTCTGGGCGCATGGACACATCCCCTGGGGCGCATTCATTGAAGCATTGGAGCCCCACATTGATAAATGTGGGCGCGACATCCCGCATTGGGTGATCGTCCAGGCACCGGTGTGTCACCTCTATCAGCGTGCCGTGCTATGCCGGGGCTCCATTATCAGTAACACGCAGTTTGTCCATCACGACAAACCCAGCCGTGGCGCGTATCCGGTGACGTTCATGGACCTCTTTTCCCCTGCGCACCTACCTACGAAGTCCCCATAAAGGGAAAGGCCGTTAGTGATTGCTATCACTAACGGCCTTGGAACTGCTGGTCGGGACGGCGGGATTCGAACTCGCGACCCCTTGCACCCCATGCAAGTGCGCTACCAGGCTGCGCTACGCCCCGAAAGAAAAAGAGTATATCAGAACTAAAAAAAACCTGCACCGAATCGTGCAGGTTTTTCATGAGGGGCGCGTGTTTTATTAACCCGCCTGCGGCCCAGGCGCTGGTGCCGCCGCACTCGAGCCCAGGGCTTCGCCCAGCATGCCCGACACATTGGCCAATTCGGTGCGCAGGGCCTGGATTTCCGCCCCGCTCAGGCGCACGGCGGCATCCTGGTCGTGCGGGGTGTCGCGCGCATCGCCCAGGCGGTTGCGCGCGCCGCTGATGGTAAAGCCCTGTTCGTAAAGCAGCGAGCGGATGCGGCGGATCAGCAGGACTTCGTGGTGCTGATAGTACCGGCGGTTGCCGCGGCGCTTGACGGGTTTGAGCTGGGTGAATTCCTGTTCCCAGTAACGCAGCACGTGCGGCTTGACGCCGCAGAGGTCACTGACTTCGCCAATCGTGAAATAACGTTTGGCGGGAATGGGTGGAAGCGCAACGGTGGGTTCGGGACGAGTCATGGGGAATGATTTTATGCTGTGATACGCCGTAAGCCGATAACAATTGCCGACAAAGGGTATCACTCCCCGCCGTTGTCGGCACCGGGCGGCTCTGCCTGCTCGACCACGCTTTTCAGTTTCTGACTGGCGTGGAAGGTGACCACGCGGCGCGCCGCAATGGGAATGGTCTCGCCTGTCTTGGGGTTGCGCCCCGGACGCGGCGGCTTGTTGCGCACCTGGAAATTGCCAAAGCCCGACAGCTTCACCGAATCGCCGCGCGCCAGGGCATCGCGGATTTCTTCGAAAAAAGTGTCGACGATGTCTTTGGCTTCGCGCTTGTTCAGCCCCACCCGCTCGAACAGCAGTTCGGCGAGTTCGGCCTTGGTAAGGGTACGCGGCTCGGCAAGCATGGTTGTCCCCTGGGTTCAAGTACGCTGGCGCGCGCCATGGGCGCCAGCCAACGCCTGGTTGATGCGGGCCAGGCAGTCGGTGACGCGGGCCTCGTCCAACGTGACTTCAGTGTCCTGTAGCCAGAACCGGAAGGCAAGGCTTTTTTCGGTGATGGGACGGCCGTCCTGAGGTTTGTCGCGCCACACGTCGAACAGGCGCACGTCCTGCACCACGGCCAGTTGCGGGTCGGCCGCGATGGTGGCGGCCACCGTGTCCAGCATGGCCTGGGCGCTGACGGGCAGATCGACCCACAAGGCCAGGTCGCGCACCACCATGGGCTGGCGCGACAGTTCGCTAACCTGCGGCAGGCAGCCTTGGGCCAGGGATTCGGCGTCGAGCTCGAACACAACCGGCGCATGGGGCAGATCGGCCTGCTGCGCCCAGCGCGGGTGCAGTTCGCCGATCCAGCCCACCGGCTGGCCGGCCAGGTCGATGCGGGCGCTGCGGCCGGGATGCAGGGCCGGATGCT
>NZ_JAJMLX010000073.1 GCF_020991325.1 Bordetella petrii
CCGCCGACTTCCCGGATCGCGCGGTGCGCATCGTGGTGCCGTTCGCGGCCGGCGGCGCGGTCGACAGCGTGGCCCGCATCATCGGAGAACCCCTGTCGGCGCGCCTGGGCCAGCCCGTCATCGTCGAGAACAAACCCGGCAACCATGCCAACATCGGCACGCACGAAGTCGTGCGCGCGCAAGCCGACGGCTACACCATGCTGCTGGGCGCCAACGGCCTGGCCACCAACCCCTGGCTGGACAAGAACCTGCCGTTCAACCCCCTGCAGGATCTGAAGCCCGTGGCGCGGGTCGGCTACGCTCCGCTGGTGCTGGTGGTGGACGCCGATTCCCCATACCAGACGCTGAAGCAATTGCTGCAGGCGGCGCATGACAAGCAGGGCAAGATGAATTACGGTTCGTCGGGCGTGGGCGGGTCCGGCCACCTGGCGGTGGAGATGCTGAAGCGTTCCGCCGGCATACAGGCCATGCACATCGGCTACAAAGGCGGCGTGCCGGCCCTGACCGACCTGATCGGCGGGCGCCTGGATTTCATGATGGTCAATCCGCTGGAAGCCGCGCCGCGCGTGGCCGCCGGCAATATCCGGGCCCTGGCGGTAGCTTCGCGGCAGCGCATTTCCACCCTGCCCGATGTGCCCACTTTCGACGAAGCCGGCGTGCCGGGCTTCGAGGCCACGGTATGGTGGGGCTTCCTGGTGCCCGCCGGTACCCCCGATGCCGCGGTGGCCACCCTGGGCAAGAACCTGCGGGCGGTGCTGGACGACAAGAACACGCAGCAACGCCTGGCCACGGTGGGCGCCATCGTGGATACGCAGGACGCCGCCGGGTTCGGCGCTTTCCTGAAAGCGGAAACCGCCCGGTGGGGCGATGTCATCAAGACCGCGGGCATCACCAGCAACTGAACCTTGGAATACGCCACATGATTATTGATTGCCACGGACACTTCACCACCGCGCCCAAGGCCCTGGAGCAATGGCGGGCGCGGCAGATCACCGCGGTGGCCGACGGCACGCCGGCGCCACGGGCCGCCGAACTGCGCATCAGCGACGACGAAATCCGCGAGGCCATCGAGAACAATCAGTTGCACATGATGCGCGAGCGCGGGCACGACCTGACCATCTTCAGCCCGCGCGCCATTTTCATGGCGCACCACGTGGGCGATTTCCAGGTATCGTCGACCTGGGCAGGCATCTGCAACGAGCTGTGCTACCGCGTGTCCCAGCTGTTTCCAGACCATTTCGCGCCGGCGGCCATGCTGCCGCAAAGCCCCGGCGTGGATCCCGCCACCTGCGCCAGCGAACTGCGGCGCTGCGTCGAGCAGTATGGCAACGTCGCCGTCAACCTGAACCCCGACCCGTCGGGCGGACACTGGACCAGTCCGCCATTGAGCGACCGGCACTGGTATCCGCTGTACGAGCAATTAGTGGCCTACGACGTGCCGGCGATGATCCACGTCAGCCAAAGCTGCAATGCATGCTTCCACACCACGGGCGCCCATTACCTGAACGGCGACACCACGGCATTCATGCAGTGCCTGGATTCCGACCTGTTCCGCGACTTTCCCACCCTGCGCTTCGTGATTCCGCATGGCGGCGGCGCGGTGCCTTATCACTGGGGCCGGTTCCGCGGACTGGCGCAGGCCCTGAAGAAACCCTTGCTGCAGGAACACCTGCTGAAGAATATTTTCTTCGACACCTGCGTTTACCATCAGCCCGGCATCGACCTTCTGACCCGGGTCATTCCCATCGAGAACCTGCTGTTCGCCAGCGAAATGATAGGCGCGGTGCGCGGCATCGACCCGGACACCGGCCACCATTTCGACGACACGCGGCGCTATATCGATGCCGGCGGGCTTGATCCGCAGGCGCGCCACCTGATCTTCGAAGGCAACGCGCGGCGGGTGTACCCGCGGCTCGATGCGCGGTTGAAGGCACAGGGCCGATAAGCGGGCGCGCGCCGGCGCGCGCCCGGCCCGCTAGCGCGGCTGCAGCACCACGCTATCGCCCAGTTCGCTTTCGACCTTTTCCCGGCTGAAGGCCATGGGTATGTATTTGCCGGTGGCCCAGCCCTCGAGCAGGTTGCGGTAATACGGGCTGCGTGGATCGGCGGACTGGCCAGGCATGTTCTGCATCATCGAATTGTCCCAGTTGCCCACGTCTATCACCTGGCGATACGAGGCGCCGCTGATCTGGCGGAAATCCGATTTGCGGAAGGTGGCGCGGTGCACGGTGTCGTTGTCGCCGCTGACGGGATAGCGCGGCGTGCCAAAAGCCTGCGCCGTATCGGGCGGCAGGAAGCCGGCCAGGCTGTGCTCGAACTGAATGTGGTGCAGCCTGCCCCAGTCCCATTGCCTGGAGTCCGGGCCCAGCTTGGCCTTCAGCTTGGCCACCGCATCGCCCAAGGCCACCAGCAGCACGGCGTTGCGCCCTTGTTCCGGGCGCGCGCCGAACGCCGCGTCCGGGGTGGCCAGCTTGTCCAGCACCTTGCGCGTGGACAGGTCGCCGAACACTTCACGGCCTTGCGGCGGCACGTACAAGTCGGATACCCGTTTCACCACTTCGGGCAGCCAGAATTCGTACACCGTCGCGGCCTGCGAATCGATCTCGACCCGGTAATCCCATTCCTGCAGCAGGCGCAGCGCCTCGCCCACATCGCGGTCGGTCGAATTCAGCGTCTTGGCGTAGCCGGCCAGGGTGCGGGCCGGAATCGACAGATTGTCGTACTGCAGATGCCGGGCGGCCTCCAGGCTATGCCGCTCGCCACCCTCCAGCACTTCGCGGATGCGCTGCACGCGGTACGGCTCGGCCCAGACGCGCTGCGACATGTTTTTGTGCGGGAAATCGGCCGGCAGGTTGAACTCGTTGGCCGTGGCCACATAGCCTTCCGGCGGATTCAGTACCTTGGGCAGTGAACTGGTGGGCAGGAATCCGTTCCATTCGTAATCGCCATTGCCCGGCACCGGCAGCATGCCCGACCAGTCATTGCGCGGGCGGATCGGCGCGATGCTGCCGCCGAACCAGCCGATATTGCCGTCCACGTCGGCGTACACCATGTTCTCGCTGGGCGTGTAATGCCGTTCCATGCCGGCCACGAATTCCGGCCAGTTCTGCGCCTGGTTAAGGCGCAGGCTGCCCAGGTAGGCGGCCGTGCCCGGGAATTCCAGGTAGGCCGCGCGCAAGGCATAGGCCTTGTTGCGCGCGCGGTCTTCGTGGATGACGGGGCCGTGGCGGGTGAACTTCAACTGCCGCGCGGCGGCCGCCTGGCCGCGCACCGGGATGCTTTCGTCCAGCACGCGCATGTTTTCCCAGGCGCCGCGGTAGCGGTATTGGCTGGGGTTGGCGGGATTGATGTCGTAGACGTAAAGGTCTTCTTCGTCGGCGAACGCGAAAATGGTCAGCCCGAAGGCAATGCGGTCGTTGTGCCCCATGGACACCCCGGGCAGCGCCGGTTCGCCCGCGCCGATCACATTCCAGCCCGGCGCATTCAGGTGCACCATGTAGCGCAGCGACGGCATCGCGATCGACCGGTGCGGGTCGCCCGCCAGGATAGGCCGCCCGGTGGCCGTGCGTTGCCCGGCCACCGTCCAGTTATTGCTCTCGTAGCGCGGGGCCAGGGGATCCATGCCGGGGTCCAGTTCGGCCTGCAGGTGCGCCGACAGGCTGCGCGCCAGCGCCTCGCGTTCCTTGCCCGCCAGCGGGCTGCGCGGGAAATCCGCGGCCTCGAACTTCTGGCCCTTGCGCGCCAGGTTGTAGTTGGCCAGCACCGCGTCGTCGATCTGGCGCAGGTCCAGGCCGGCGGGCACCTGCAGGGCGATGGGCGGCTCGTATACGCCCAGCTCTTGCATGGCGTTGACGCCCACCGCCGCGATCTGCTTGGACAACTTCACTTCGTTGGCCGCATTGCGGGTCAGCCCGTAGATGCGGATCAGCGAACTTTCCGGGCTCCAGTAGCCGGGCATGGTGCCGGTCAGCTTGAATTCGGGCGGCAGGTGTTCGGGATTCGCCTTCACCCAGTCCACGTAGGCATTGATGCCGTCGGCGTACGCAGTCAGGATGGCCTGCCCTTCGGGATGGTAGCTGGCGAATTCGGCCTGCATGTCGCCCCGGTACAGGAACAACCGCGCGGCGCGGTCCTGCTCGACGAAGCGCGGGCCGAACTGCTCGGCCATCTTGCCTTCACCCTGGCGGCGCCACAGGTCCAGTTGCCACAACCGGTCGCGCGCGGCGTTGAAGCCCTGCGCAAAGAACAGGTCGTGCTGGTTCTGGGCGTAGATGTGCGACACGCCATGCTTGTCGCGCAGAATTTCCACCGGCTGCTGCAACCCCGGCATGGCGATGGTTTCGGGCTTGCCGCCGGGGGCCGCGCAGCCCGCCAGGAATGCCATGGCGCCGCCTGCCAACCACGCGGCGATCCTGCCATTGAACGTACGCATTTCCCCTCCTCCCCAGTCCGGACAGCGTCGTCGCGCCTCGCACGGCTGCGGGGCGATGCTGACTAAGGTAGTCAGATCGCGGAGAAATACTGTTTTATTTTATGAAAATTATTTCGTGTGACGTAACAATTGCCGCCGGCGGCTCAGAGCATCTGGCCCAGAAACGCGCGTGCCCGTGCCTGCTGCGGGGCACGAAAGAATGCCTGGGCCTGCGCTTCTTCGACGATGCGGCCCTCGTCCATGAAGATGACGCGGTGGGCGGCTTCGCGGGCAAACCCCATTTCGTGGGTGACTACCAGCATGGTCATGTGCTCGTCGGCCAATTGGCGCATGGTGCGCAACACTTCGCCGGTAAGCTCGGGGTCGAGCGCCGAGGTGGGTTCGTCGAACAGCATGATGTCGGGCTCCATGGCCAGCGCGCGGGCGATAGCCACGCGCTGCTTCTGCCCGCCCGACAGGCGCGCCGGGTAGTTGTCGCGCTTGTTCAGCAGCCCCACTTTGCGCAGCAGTTCCTCGGCCTTGGGAATGGCCGCGTCGCGCGGCACGCCCTGCACGGTGACGGGCGCCTCGATGATGTTCTGCAGCACCGTCATGTGCGGGAACAGGTTGAACGACTGGAACACCATGCCCATCTTGCGGCAGATACGTCGCACGTCGGCGTCGCGGGCGTAGCGGCTGGGGCCGTCGGGCACCGCGCTGGCCAGGGTCTCGCCCTCGATGGCGATGCTGCCCTCGTCGATGGTTTCCAGGTGGATCAGGCAGCGCAGGAACGTGCTTTTGCCCGAGCCCGACGGGCCGATCACGGCCACCACCTCGCCCTTGCGCAGGGTCAGTGACACCTGGTCCAGCACTCGCACCGCGCCGAACGACTTGCCCACCTGGTGGGCGGAAATCATTACCGGCCGGGTATCGGCGTTTTCCGGGGCGCTACTGGTCGTACTTGGCATAGCGTTTTTCCATGTGCTGGAACAGCCACGTCAGCACCAGCGTCATGATCAGGTAAAAGGCGGCCGCCACGAGGAATGGCGTGGTGGTGAAATCGCGCTGCACGATGCCGCGCGCGGTGCGCAGAATATCGTTCAGCGCCAGCACGTAGATAAGCGACGTGTCTTTCACCAGGGTGATGGTTTCGTTGCTCATGGGCGGCAACACCCGCTGCACCATCTGCGGCAGCACGATGCGCCGCAGGGTTTGCAGGTAGGTCATGCCCAGCACCTTGCTGCCTTCGTACTGGCCCCGGTCGACGGACTGAATGCCGGCCCGGAAAATCTCGGCGAAATAAGCGGCGTAGTTCAGGGTGAACGCCACCACCGCGGCCGGGAAGTCCGGCAGCCGCACCCCCACCACCGGCACGAACGGCAGCGCGAAATAGATGAACAGCATCTGCAGCATCAGCGGCGTGCCGCGCATCAGCCAGATGTAGCCATTGACCAACTGGCTGAGCAGGCGCCAGTGCGAAATGCGTGCCAGCGCCAGCAGCAGCCCCAGGGGCACTGCCAGCGCAAAGGTCACGAAAAACAGCGTCAGGGTGGTCTTGGCCCCCTGTGCCATCGGCCCCAACAGGGAGATGACGTAATCCATGCGGCGATCTCGTCAGGCTGCCACGCCAGGCAGGGTTATTTGATGATGTCGGCGCCGAACCACTGCTGGGCGATACGGGCGGCGGAGCCGTCTTTCTTCATGGCGACCAGGGTTTCGTCGAGCTTGGCCAGCAGCGCGGTGTCGTCTTTGCGCACGCCCACGCCGTAGTCTTCGGTGCCGAAGTTCTCGTCCAGCACACGGTACTGCCCTGCCCGCTTGCTGGCCAGGTAGCGGCCCACCACTTCATCGACCACCACCGCGTCCAGGCGCCCGGCGGACAAGTCCATGAGCGCGGTGACATTGTCGCCGAACAGCTTCACCTGCTTCAGGCTGGAGGCCACCGGCACGTCTTTCTTGATGGCATCCACGGCGCTGCTGCCGTCTTGTGCGCCCACCACCAGGCCGGCCAGGTCGGCCTTGGCCTTCACGGGCGAGGCCTGCGCCACCAGGATGATCTGGTGATTGGCCATGTACGGCGCGGTGAAGGCGATGTTCTTCTTGCGCTCTTCGGTGATGGTCAGGCCGTTCCATAGGGCGTCGACGCGCTTGCCGTTCAGTTCGGCTTCTTTGGCGCTCCAGTCGATGGGCTTGAATTCAACTTCGATGCCCATGCGCTTGGCGGCTTCGCGAGCCATGTCGATGTCGAAACCCACCAATTGGTTGTTTTCGTCGCGAAAGCCCATGGGGGGGAAATTGTCGTCCAGCCCCACCACGATTTTCTGGGGGGCGGCCGGCGCGGCCGCCTGCGGCGCCGGATCATCGCTTTGGCCGCAGCCCACGAGCAAAGACGTGGCGCAGGCCAGGAAAGCGGCGGTCAGTTTTTTCATTTCGGTAGCGGTTGCGCCAGCGGCGCAAAGAAAGAAGTGTGCGGGCGGCCATGAAAAAGGCCGAACTCGTGATTATATCTAGTTCGGCCCCATGCCCGCCTGGCCGCCCCGGTGCGCCGGGCCGGCCGCGCGCCCTACCGGTACACCAGCACCGGGGTCTTGGACTTGGCCAGCACCTTTTGCGTCTGGCTGCCCAGCATCATGGCCGCCATGCCGCTGCGGCCATGCGAACACATGGCGATCAGGTCGCATTCGCGCTGGGCGGCCACTTCGACAATGGCGACATACGGCTGGCCCTGGTCGCACAGCAAGGTCTGGCAGGATACCCCCGCCGCTTCCGCCTTGGCCGCGGCGGCATCCAGCCACTGCTGCGCGCGTTCGTGGGCCTGGCGTTCGAATTGTTTCTGCACCTGCGCCAGGCGTACGCCTTCGGATGAGGGAACGTGAAACGATTCCAGGACCGTCATGATGGTGGCGCGGGCGCGCAGCGCTTGTGCCAGCGCCAGGCCTTGCGTCAGGCCGATTTGGGATAGATCGGAACCATCGATGGGAATCAGGATGTGTTGATACATGGCTTTGCTCTTGGAAAATGGGCGCGGGCGGAAGCCCGGCCCCGTTTTCCAGCGTAGCGCCGCCAGTCGGGCCCGCGCTTGACCCCTGTCAAGGGGCCCGCGCCGGCACGCTTCACGGGCTCAGCCGTCTACCGCGGCAAGTATCTTGCCGAACAAGGCATCGGCATGGGCAGAATCCAGCCAGCGCACGATGACCACCATGTTGCGCTCGGGCTCCACCCAGGTGAACGAACTGCCCGCGCCTATGCCGAAGAAGCTGGACGCCGGCGCGCTGGGGAAGATGCGGCGGCCTTCGTTCAGCCAGATCAGGTAGCCGTAATAAGGCGCCAGTTCGCTGGGCGTGCGCATGGCGCGCAGCCACTCTTCCGAGACGACCTGGCGGCCGTTGGCCCGGCCTCCGTCCAGCAGCATGCGGCCGATCAGCGCCTGGTCGGCGCTGCTGATGGACATGCCGCCGCCCCAGTGCGACCCGCCCGGTACCGACGGCATCAGTTCGCCGTCGATGTCGACCCAGGCATTGTCGTAGCTGACCCAATGCCAGTCGTCGCTGGCGCCGATGGGTTGCATGATGGCTTCGCGGAAGATTTCCGGCAACGGCTTGCGGAACAAGTGCAGCAGCGCGTACGACAGCTGGTTGATCCGCACGTCGTTGTATTCCCAGTACGTGCCCGGCTCTTGCAGCGGCCGCGCATCGCCCTTCTTGCCCCCGGGAGGCGCGCCAAAGGTGACGGCGCGGTAGCGGTCGACCTGGTCGGGCACGCCGAAACGCTCGCCTTCCCATTCGCTGGTCTGCTGCAACAGGTGGCGCCAGGTGATGCGGGCATTGGCCCCGTCGTCGAAGCCTATGCCGGGCACGCGCGTGCGCACGGGTTCGTCCACATCGGGCAGCAGGCCGCGATCGTGGGCCACGCCGGCCACCAGCGCCAGGTACATCTTGGCCACGCTGAAGGTCAGGTCGGCGCGCTGCGGTTCGCCCCAGGATGCCACCGCCTTGCCGTCGACCACGACCAGGCCGGTGACCGGCCCGCGCCCGTGCACGGGGCCCAGCAGGCGGTTCCAGGGGGGAGGATCCTGTTGGTGCACGCCCCACACGCCATCCACCTCGCGATCCCAGGCGGTTTCATGGGCCTGGGCGAACTGGATAGCCTGCTGCATCAATGCGTCTTGCATGTCATACCCCTTTGTTCATTCGTGATTGTCGGCCGCGCCATCGGGCCGCGCCAGGAAATCGACCGCCGCCTGCAGCCCGCCGCGGCGATGCGGCACGCCGGCGCCGGCCAGGCCCATTTCCACGCCCGCCAGCGTGCCGCACAGCGAGAGATCGTTGAAGTCGCCCAGGTGCCCGATGCGGAAGGCCTGGTCGGACAGGCGTCCCAGCCCCTGGCCCAGCGACATGTTGTAGCGCTGCAGGATCAGGGCGCGCAACGCGTCGGCACTGTGTCCGTGCGGCACCAGCACCGCCGTCAGCGCGCTGCTGTGCGCGGCTTCGTCCTGGCACACCAGTTCCAGGCCCCAGGCCCGCACCGCCGCGCGGGTAGCTTGCGCCAGGCGCCTGTGGCGGGCAAATACTCGCGGCAGGCCTTCGGCGCGCAGCATTTCCAGGGCTTCCTGCAAACCGTACAACAGGCCCGTGGCGGGCGTGTAGGGAAAATAGCCGTTCGCGTTCATGGACAGCATGGCATCCCAGTCCCAGTACGAACGCGGCAGCCGCGCGCCCTGCGCCGCCGCCAGCGCGCGGTCGCTGAGCGCATTGAAGGACAGGCCCGGCGGCAGCATCAGGCCTTTCTGCGAGCCGGCCACGCCCACGTCCACCCGCCATTCGTCATGCCGGTAATCCATGGCGCCTAGCGACGAAATCGCGTCCACCATCAGCAGGGCCGGGTGGCCGCAACGGTCGATGGCATCGCGCACCTTGGCGATATCGGTGACCGCGCCCGTGGATGTCTCGTTGTGCACCACGCACACTGCCTTGATGCGGTGCTGCGCATCGGCGGCCAGGTATTCCTGGATGCCGGCCGGATCGGCGCCATGGCGCCAATCGCCCTGGATGAGCTGCACGTCCAGCCCCAGGCGCGTGGCCAGCTTGTGCCACAGCGCGGCGAACTGGCCGGTTTCCGCCATCAGGACGCGGTCGCCCGGCGACAAGGTATTGGCCAGCGCGGCTTCCCAGGCGCCGGTGCCGGACGACGGATAGATGACAACGGGCGCCTGCGTCTGGAACACCCATTGCATGCCTTGCAGCACCGCCCGGCCCAGTTCGCCGAACTCGGGGCCGCGATGATCGAGCGTGGCTCGGTGCATGGCGCGCAGGATGCGGTCCGGCACATTGGTGGGGCCGGGAATCTGCAGGAAATGGCGGCCGGACGGATGCGCAGGCTGGGCGATCATGGAAGACAGGCCTCTGGCAAGAATTGGTATACAACCTGGAAACGCGTGCAAGCATCATACGCAACGATGCCGGCGGGAACAACGCATATCCGTAGCAGCCCTATCATGACTTACCCGTATATCCTTGTTTTATAGGGAATATTCAGGGTATTCCCCCATGATGGACGGGTCGGCCGCTGCTTTATAGTCCGCAAAAGACCAATGCCAATTTGGTATACCAATGCGCAGCGACCCCTTACCGCCTCCTTCCGGCATCCCCCCCGGCGCCGCGCCGGCGGCGCATGGTGCCCGGCCGGCCGGCGACGGCGCCACCCTCCCGATGGGGGTGGCCGGACTGCTGCGGGAACGCATCATCCAGGGCGAGTTTCCTCCCGGCGCGCGCCTGAACGAACGCGCCATGTGCGATTTGCTGGGCGTCTCGCGCACGCCGCTGCGCGAAGCCTTCCGGCTGCTGGCGGCCGAAGGCCTGGTATCCATCGAACCGAACCGCGGCGCCCAGGTAGTGGCCTTGTCGCAGGCCGACATCCGCGAAGCCTTCGAGGTGATAGGCGGGCTGGAAGCACTGTCGTGCCGCTATGCGTGCGAACGCGCCACCGAACAGGAAATTGCCGAGATACGCGCGCTGACCTACGAGATGATGGCCAGCCACGCGCGCCGCGACCTGCCCACCTATTACCGCATCAACCGCGATATTCATGCCAGGCTGAGCCAGGCGGCCCACAACCGCCTGCTGGCGCGGCTGTACCAGGCGCAGAACGCGCGCATCCAGAACCTGCGGTTCGTGTCCAACGAAAACCGCGAGAAGTGGGACCAGGCCATGCGCGAGCATATCGACATGGCCGACGCCCTGGCCGCGCGCGATGGCGAACGGCTGGCGGGCATCATGCGGGCGCATTTGCAGCGCAAGTGCGACGCCGCCCTGCAAACCCTGGCGCACGCGAAGACAGCGCCGCAGCATCCAGGCCCGGACTAGGAAACCAGGCGAGTCCAGGCACGATCCACGCAACACCGCAGTATTCCGCTTAACCAATACGGTCTACAGGAGCCAACCATGGCTGAACGTCGCGTTAGTTTCGCTGCACCGCTGTGTTTCCGCTTTCCCGCCGCCGCGCTGTTGCTGGCCGGTGCCGCGCTTGCCGCCCAGCCCGCCCTGGCCGGCAAGCAGGACGATACCCTGCGCATGGCCTACGATCAGGCCCCCGAGAGCGTGGATCCCTATTACAACAATGTGCGCATCGGCGTGATCATCGCGGCCAATGTCTGGGACACCCTGCTGTATCGCGACCCGCTCACCAACGAGTACAAGGGGCAGTTGGCCAAGAGCTGGAAGCAGGTGGATGACAAGACCCTGGAATTCGAATTGCGCGAAGGTGTCAAGTTCCACAATGGCGAAGAGTTCGATGCCGATTCTGTGGTGTACACGCTGAATTTCGTGGCCGACCCCAAGAACAAGGCCACCACGCAGCAGAATGTGCGCTGGATCGACAAAGTGGAAAAACTGGGCAAGTACAAGGTGCGCCTGACCACCAAAGAGCCCTTCCCCGGCGCCAAGGAATACCTGTCGACCACCGTGGCCATCCACCCGGCCAAATACTACGCCGAGGTCGGGCCGCAGGGCATGAACGCCAAGCCGGTGGGAACCGGGCCATACAAGGTGGCGGAGTATGTGCCCGGCAAGTCCATCACGCTGGAAGCCAACAAAGACTACTTCAAGGATTCGCCCAAGGCCCAGCCCAAGATCGGCAAAGTGGTGATCCGCTTCATTCCCGACCGCCAGACCCAGATGGCCGAAGTGATTTCGGGCGGCGAAGACTTCATCATGCACGTGCCTAAAGACCAGGCGGAACAGCTGAAGACGCTGCCCCAGCTGCAGGTGAAAAGCGGCAACACCATGCGCATCGTGTTCATGCAGATGAACATCCTGGACAAGACCCCCGCGCCGCAACTGAAAGACGAGCGCGTGCGCAAGGCGATTCTGCACGCCATCGACCGCGAGGCCATCGTCAAGAACATCGTGGGCGAAGGCGCGGAGATCCTGAACACCATCTGCACGCCGTCGCAGGTGGGCTGCACCGACGAAGGCGCGCCGGTCTACAAGTACGACCCGGCCCTGTCGAAGAAGCTGCTGGCCGAGGCCGGCTATCCCAATGGCTTCGACATCGACATCGTGGCCTACCGCGAGCGCAACCAGACCGAAGCCATCATCAATTATCTGCAGGCCGTGGGCATACGCGCCAAGCTGAATTTCCTGCAATACGCGGCCATGCGCGACATGATCCGCGCGGGCAAGGCGTCGCTCACGCACCAGACCTGGGGTTCGAACCTGGTGAACGACGTGTCCGCGTCCACGCCCGTGTATTTTGCCTTCGGCAACGACGACATCACCCGCGATCCGAAAGTGCGCGAACTGCTGGACAAGGGCGACCGCACCATCGACAGCGAGGCGCGCAACGCGGCCTACAAGCAGGCCCTGACCCTGATCGCCGAGCACGCCTACGCGGCGCCGCTGTGGTCGCTGCCGGTGTATTACGTGGCCAGCAAGGACGTGGATTTCAAGGCGTACCCCGACGAACTGGTGCGCTTCTGGGACATGAGCTGGAAGTAAACCCGCCCTGCCAAGGGCAACACGGGAGTCGCGATGCTGGCATTCATGATCCGGCGGCTGGGCCTGGCGGTACTGGTGGCACTGACGGTGTCCATCCTGGCCTTCATGCTGCTGCACTTGTCGGGCGATCCGGCGGTGGCCCTGGCGGGAGAAGGCGCCCGCCAGGCCGATATCGACATGATCCGCAAGGCCTATGGGCTGGACCGGCCCATCGTGGTGCAGTACGCGGACTGGCTGTGGAATATCCTGAACGGCGACTTCGGCACATCCGTGTATTTCAAGACCGATGCCGGGCCGCTGATCTTTTCCAAGCTCAAGACCACGCTGATGCTGGGCCTGGCGGCGCTGGGCGTGGCCTTGCTGATCGCCATTCCGCTGGGTGTGCTGGCTGCCCTGTACAAGGGCAGCCTGGCCGACCGCGTCTGCCTGGCCGTGGCCGTGCTGGGACAGGCCCTGCCCAACTTCTTCTTCGCGCTGCTGCTGATCATGCTGTTCTCTATCAGCCTGCGGGTGCTGCCGGTGTCGGGTAGCGGCACCTGGCAGCACTTCGTGATGCCCGCCATCGCGCTGGGCTATTACGTGGCCCCGGCCTTCATGCGGTTGATACGCGCCGGCATGATCGAAGTGCTGGGCGCGGACTACATCCGCACCGCGCGCGCCAAGGGCCTGCCCACCGCCACGGTGATCTTCAAGCACGCCCTGCGCAACGCCATCGTGCCGGTGGTGGCGCTGGCGGCGGTGCAACTGGGCTATCTGCTGGGCGGCTCGGTGGTGATAGAAACCATATTCGCCCTGGACGGCCTGGGCTACCTGGCCTACCAGAGCATCACCTTCAAGGACTACCCCGTCATGCAGCTGATCGTGCTGCTGCTGTCAGTGCTGTACGTGCTGCTGACGCTGGCGGCCGATATTGCCAACGCGTGGCTGGATCCGCGCATCCGGGTGTCGTAGACCATGGCCACGCCGCTTCCGCCCGCCGTTGCCGATATACCGCCGCCCGCGGCCGCCGCGGCAAGCGCGGCACCGCGCCGCCTGACGTGGCGCCGCCTGCGCCACAACAAGGCCCTGCTGGTGGGCGGCGCCATCCTGCTGCTGATCGTGCTGGTCGCCCTGTTCGCGCCCTGGCTGTCGCCGCACGACCCCTATTTCCAGGACCTGACCCATCGCACCGCCCCGCCGGTATGGTATGAAAAAGGCACTTGGCTGCATCCGCTGGGGACCGACCAACTGGGCCGCGACTATCTGTCGCGCCTGTTCTACGGGGCACGCATTTCCTTGCTGATCGGCATCAGCGTGGCCTTGCTGTCGGGGTTGATCGGCACCGCCATGGGCATGGCGGCCGGCTACTTCGGCGGCCGCATCGACATGGTGGTGTCGTTCCTGGTAACCACCCGCCTGTCGATGCCCGTGATCCTGGTGGCGCTGGCCACCGTGGCGATCGTGGGCGGCTCGCTGTGGGTGGTGATCCTGGTGCTGGGCCTGCTGAAGTGGGACCGGTTCGCCGTGGTGATGCGCAGCGCCACGCAGCAGGTGCGCTCGCTGGAGTACGTGTCGGCAGCCCAGGCCGCCGGCGCTTCCACGTGGCGCATCGTGCGGGGCGAGGTGCTGCCCAACGTGGTGCCGCACCTGATCGTGATCGCCACGCTGGAAGCCGCCAGCGCCATCCTGCTGGAGGCCGCGCTGTCGTTCCTGGGCCTGGGCGTGCAGCCGCCGCTGCCATCATGGGGCCTGATGATCTCCGAGGCCAAGGCCTATATGTTCTTCTCGTTCTG
Organism: Bordetella petrii; assembly: GCF_020991325.1. Taxonomy (GTDB): domain Bacteria; phylum Pseudomonadota; class Gammaproteobacteria; order Burkholderiales; family Burkholderiaceae_B; genus Bordetella_A; species Bordetella_A petrii_E. Next base: position 14,178 of record NZ_JAJMLX010000073.1, read on the forward strand.
GCTGATTGCCATTCCCGGCAGCGCGCTGGCATTGCTGATTTTCGCCATCAACCTGGCCGGCGACGGCCTGCACCAGTGGCTGACTCCCGACGACAGGGCCTGATCCATGAGTGAACCCGAATGAGTGAATCCGATATCGTCCTGGATGTGCAGGACTTGCGCGTGGATATCGACACGCCGCGCGGCCCCCTGCACGCGGTACGCGACGTGTCGTTCCAGGTAAGGCGCGGCGAAACCCTGTGCCTGGTGGGTGAATCGGGCTGCGGCAAGTCGATGACCTCGCTGGCCATCATGGGCCTGCTGCCGCGCGCCGCGCGCCGCAGCACCTCGCGGCTGGCGGTGCTGGGCGAAGACTTGTCGAGGGCCGGCCGGCGCAGGGTGAACGCCCTGCGCGGCAACAAGATGGCCATGATCTTCCAGGAACCCATGACCGCGCTGAATCCCGCCTACACCATCGGCGAGCAACTGGCCGAGCACTACCGCCACCACCGCGGCGCAAGCGGCGCCCAGGCGCGCGAACGCGCCGTGGAATTGCTGGAGAAAGTCGGCATTGCATCGGCGGCCCAGCGGCTGGGCCAGTACCCTCACCAGTTGTCGGGCGGCCTGCGGCAACGCGTGATGATCGCCATGGCGCTGATGTGCGGCCCGGAACTTCTGATTGCCGACGAACCCAGCACGGCGCTGGACGTGACCATCCAGGCGCAGATCCTGCGCCTGCTGGCCGACCTGCAGGCCGAACTGGGCATTGCCATGGTATTGATCACCCACGACCTGGGGGTGGTGGCACGGATTGCCCGGCAAGTGGCGGTGATGTACGCGGGCCAGATCGTCGAACAAGGCTCCGTGTCCGACCTGTTCGCGGCGCCGCGCCACCCTTATACCGAAGGCCTGCTGGCCTGTATTCCGGTACCCGGCCGCACGCCGCCGGGCACGCCGCTGGGCACCATACCCGGCGTGGTGCCCGCGCTGGTGGGCGATCTGCACGGCTGCGCCTTCCACGACCGCTGCCGCCATGCCCGGCCCGAGTGCCTGCAGGATATCCCCCTGTACCAGGCGCCGCCCGACCGGCGCTGGCGCTGCATACGCGCGGAGGCAGCCTGATGGACGCCCTGATCCAGGCGCGCGGCGTCAGCCGCAGTTTCAGTGTCAAGACAGGCATGTTCCAGCCGCGCCGCACCCTGCATGCCGTGAATGGCGTGGACCTGGGCGTGCAGCGCGGCGGCGTGCTGGGCGTGGTGGGCGAATCGGGCTGCGGGAAATCCACCCTGGCGCGCTTGCTGCTGGGCCTGATTCCCACCACCGGCGGCACCGTCAGCATCGAAGGCCAGGATATCCAGGGCCTGTCGCGCCGCAGCCTGGCGCGCCGCGTGCAGCCCGTATTCCAGGATCCCTATTCATCCTTGAACCCGCGGCGCAGTATCGCGTCCATCGTATCGCTACCGCTGGAGGTGCACGGCATCGCCAACCCGCGCCAGCACAAGGCCATCGAAATGCTGGAGCGCGTGGGCCTGCCGGCGCGCATGGCGGGCAATACGCCGGGCCAGCTGTCCGGCGGCCAGCGGCAGCGCGTGGCCATTGCGCGGGCATTGGTGATGAACCCGGAGATCGTCATCTGCGACGAGCCGACCTCGGCCCTGGATGTGTCGGTGCAGGCGCAGATCATGAACCTGCTGATGGCATTGCGCCAGGAATTCAACCTGACCTATGTATTCATCAGTCATAACCTGGCGGTGGTGGAGCATATTGCCACCCACGTGGCCGTGATGTACCTGGGGCGGGTGGTGGAGTCGGCCCCGGCGGCCGAGTTGTTCCACCAGCCCCGGCACCCCTATACGCAGGCCCTGCTGGCCTCGGTGCTGACACCCGAGCCCGGCCTGGGCATACCCGATACCGGGCTGGGCCTGTCGTTTCCCGATCCGATCAATCCGCCGCCCGGCTGCCCCTTCCACCCGCGCTGCAAGCACGCCATGCCGCAATGCCGCGACACGCGCCCCGCCCTGCAGGCGCAGGACCAGGCCTGGGTGGCCTGCCACCTTTATCCCCCGACCGATCAAGGAAGCCTTCCGCAATGAACCGCGCACAAGCCATCGCCAACGCCGAACAATGCTTTGATTCGGGCGCGTTCCGCGCCCTGCTGGCCAGGCGCCTGGCGGTGCCCACCGAAAGCCAGAACCCCGACCGCGCCGCGGAACTGGCGGCGTATCTGGAAACAGAGATGCGTCCCGCCTTCGAGGCCATGGGTTTCATATGCGACACGCTGACGCACGAAAAAGCCCGCGCGCCCTTTCTGTACGCCGAGCGCATCGAAGACCCCGCCCTGCCCACGGTGTTCGGTTATGGCCATGGCGACGTGATACGCGGGCTGGAAGCCGAATGGCACGAAGGCCTGCAGCCGTGGCATTTGACGGAACGGGACGGCCGCTGGTACGGCCGCGGCATCGCCGACAACAAGGGCCAGCACAGCGTAAACATGGAAGCCCTGCGACTGGTGCTGGAAGCCCGCGGCAAGCTGGGGTTCAACGTGAAGTACCTGATCGAGATGGGCGAAGAGACCGGTTCGATGGGCCTGCGTGAATTATGTGAGCAGCACCGCGAGCGCTTCGCCGCCGACTTGCTGATCGCCTCGGACGGCCCGCGGCTGAGCCCCCAGCGGCCCACCATATTCCTGGGCGCGCGCGGCAGCCTGAATTTCGACCTGAGCATCGAGGCCCGCGCGGGCGGCCATCACTCGGGCAACTGGGGCGGCCTGATTTCCAACCCGGGCATTCAGCTTGCGCATGCCATCGCGTCGCTGTCGTCGCCCAACGGGCAGATACGCATCCCCGAATGGGTGCCGGCCGCCCTGCCCGATTCGGTGCGGCGCGCCCTGGCCGACTGCGAAGTGGACGGCGGCAGCGACGGCCCCGTCATCGAGCCTGAATGGGGCGAGCCGGGCCTGTCGCCCGCGGAACGGGTGTTCGGCTGGTGTTCGTTCGAGGTGCTGGCCTACAAGACCGGCAACCCCGACACCCCGGTGAATGCAATTCCGCCGCGGGCCTGGGCGCGCTGCCAGTTGCGCTTCGTGGTGGGGGTGGACCCCGAGCAACTGCTGCCTGCCCTGCGCCGCCACCTGGACCGCCAGGGCTACCCCATGGTTGCCATCAAGCCCACCCGCGAAGCCATGTTCAAGGCCACCCGCATCGATCCGGACGACCCCTGGGTGCGCTGGGCCGTGGCGTCGCTGGAAAGCACCAGCGGCAAGAAAGTGGCCCTGTTGCCCAACCTGGGCGGCTCGCTGCCCAACGACATTTTTACCGACGTGCTGGGCTTGCGCACCGTCTGGGTACCGCATTCGTACCCTGGGTGTTCGCAGCACGCCCCCAATGAGCATCTGCCGCCCCACATCCTGCGCGAGGGGCTGGCCCTGATGACCGGCCTGTACTGGGACCTGGGCGCGGGCGGCACGCCGCGCGATGCGGTTCAGGAATAAGACTGGAACACCCGGGTAAGGCCCCAGCGCCGCACCAGCAGCACGTCGTAAGGGTGCTTGCGCCCTTCGTATTCGGGGCCATCCATGCCCGGCGAACCCAGGGGCATGCCGGGAACGGCCAGTCCGACGGCCGCGGGGCGTTCGCGCAACAGGCGCTGGATATCGGCCGCTGGCACGTGGCCTTCCAGCGCGTAGCCGTCGACCAACCCGGTGTGGCACGACGCATACTCGGCGGGAATGCCCAGGCGGTCGCGCACCGGCGACGTACTGGGCACTTCCCGCACCTGCACCTGGAAACCGTTTTCCTGCAGGTGCGCGACCCAGTCGGTGCAGCAGCCGCAGGTGGGCGACTTCCAGATTTCGACAGTGCTTGCCGAGGGCGCGGCCACGGCCGCGGCGGGCGCCAGCGCCAGGCCCAGCAATAGGCGGCGGCGCGTGGAAGAAACAGATACTGGCAGGTAAGACATGGCGTTTCCTGGAAAAACAAGCCGCGCGGCCCCGGGCTG
>NZ_JAJMLX010000074.1 GCF_020991325.1 Bordetella petrii
TACACCACTCCCAGGGCCCCCATGACCAGGGCCGCGCGGGAAGAAGGCGCGTGTCCCGCTGGCGCCCCGGCGCCGTGGCAGCGATGACATCGCGGCCGCGCAAGGCGTTTGCGGCGCCGTGGCCGGGCCCATCGAACCCATGACGCGCGATGCGCTGTCGTGGCGCATTACCATTCCAGTCGACGGCAGCCTGCCGGATGGCGGGTTGGCGCCCACCCTGATCCAATGGGACAGCCAGCCCCATCCCGCCAGCAAGCTGCCGGACCTGGGGTGCGCACTGCAAGGGCTGGAGATCCTGCATCCGCGGCCTGAACGCATGCGAGCCCTGCTGGCGGCCCTGGCGTTCGACGGCCCGGTGGATGTGCGGGCCGTGCCCGCGGGCGGCACGCCATGCTTGCGGGCGCACATCCAGACCCCACGCGGGCCGCGCATGCTGCCGGCCGCCGCCTAGGGGCGAGGCCGGCGCGGGCCTTAGTTGGATCGGATATCCGCCTTTTTCACGATCTCTTCATATCGGTCCAGGTCGGCGGCGATCTGCTGGCGGAACTCTTCGGGTGTATTGCCCGATGCGGTAATGCCCAGGCCCGCCAGCCTTTCTTCGATATCGGGCGAGTGCACCACGGCGTTGACCTCGCGCTGCAGCTTGGCCACGATGGCGTCGGGCGTGCCCGCCGGCGCCAGGATGCCTATCCATGAGTTCAGCACGAAATCCGGAACGCCGGATTCGGACACCGTGGGCACGTCGGGCAGCGATGGCAGGCGCTTGTCGGTGCTGACGGCGATGGCCTTCAACTGCTTGCGTTCTACATACGGATACGCGCCCGCCACCGCGGTGTACAGCAGCGGCAGGGTGCCGCCCACGACGTCGGCCATGGCCTGGCCGCCGCCTTTGTAGGGGATGTGTTCCAGCTTGGCGCCGGTGCGCTGGCTTAGCAGTACGCCGGCCAGGTGCGGGGTGCTGCCCACGCCGGCGCTGCCGTACGACACGCCGTTGGCCTGCTTCTTGGAATAGGCAATCAGTTCCTGCAGATTATTGAACGGCACCTTGGGGTTGGCCACGAGGATCAGCGCCGCATCGCCGATCTTGCTGACGGGGGCCAGGTCTTTCAATGTATCGAAGGGAATGTCGCGGTGCACATGCGGGTTGATGACCAGCGTGCCGTCGAATCCCACCACCAGGGTGTAGCCGTCGGGCTCGGCCTGTGCGGCCATCTGCGTACCTATGTTGCCCGACGCGCCGGGCTTGTTGTCGACGATGACCTGTTGGCCCAGGCGCTGGCCCAGCTTGTCGGCCACCAGGCGCGCGCCGGTATCGGTGACGCCGCCCGGCGAGAACGGCACGATCAGGCGCACGGCCCGGGACGGGTACTGGTCGGCCGTTTCCTTGGCCTGGGCGCCGGGGCTGGCCAGGGCCAGCAGCGCGCATAGCGGGGCCAGGGCCAGGCGCAGGCCCAGGCTATGACGGGAATGGCGAGAGGTGTGCATGGAGTCTCCTTGGTGTTGTTGTGGTGGTGCGATGTGCTTCGGTGCCGGCCGCGCGGTCATGTCGTCGCGGCAGTCGGTTCGGGGGCGGCGTAGTGGCGGCGCAGCCAGGCGCTGCTGCGCCCGCCCAGTTTTTGTCCCAGCTGGCTTTCGGCATAGTCGACGGCCCGCAGCAGGCCGGGCAGGGATATATGCGTGGCCAGGCCGCTGCGTTCGGCCATCAGTACCAGGTCTTCGGTGGCGGCGTTGCCCGCCGCGCCCGGCGCGAACGGGCATCCGCCGATGCCGCCAACGCTGGCATCGAAGCGCCGTACGCCGGCCTGGATGGCCGCCCAGGCATTGGCACAGGCCATTCCCCGGGTGTCATGGAAGTGCGCGGCCAGTTTCTCAACCGGCAGCTCGCGGGCCAGGGCGTCGAAACGTTGCTGGACCATGCCCGGCGCAGCGGACCCGATGGTGTCCGCGATGACGATTTCATCTGCGCCCGCCTGGTCCATGCGGGCGGCCAGGCGCAGCACGGCATCCAGGGGCGTGGGCCCTTCGAACGGACAGTCAAAGGCAACCGCCACATAGGCGCGCGTGCGCAGGCCCAGGCGGCGGGCTTCGGCCAGCGTGTCCTCGCATACGGTGGTGGCGCGCGCCAGGTCCATATTGATGTTCTTCTGGTTCATGGTCTCGGTGGCCGACAGCACCACGGCCACTTCGCGTACTTCCGCGGCATGGGCGCGTTCCAGTCCCTTCTGGTTCGGCACCAGGGCCGAGGCACGCAAGCCGGGCAACTGCCGGCGCACCGCGGCCATCAGGTCGGCGGCGTCGGCCATCTGCGGCACCGCCTTGGGCGACACGAAACTGGTGGCTTCGATACTGTTCACGCCCGCGGCGTGCAGCAGGCGGATCAGTTCCAGCTTGGCTTCGATGGAAACCGGCACGCGCTGGTTCTGCAAGCCGTCGCGCGGGGCGACATCGGTAATGATGAGCGTATCTACAGACATGAAGCGGCCTCGCCGTTATGCAATAGCGCCGGCATCGCGCAGCGCGGCCAGCTTGTCTTCACCATAGCCCGGCAGGGCGCCCAGCACGGTGTCGGTATGTTCCCCCAGTTCCGGCGGGCTGCCAAAGGTTTCCGGGGCGGCGGCCGAGAGCTTGATGGGGTTGCCCGGCATCTGGACCGTCGCACCCGATTTCAGCGCCACGTTCACCACCATGTCGCGCGCCCGCACTTGCGTGTCGGCCAGGGCCTGGCGGAAGTTGTTGACGGGCCCGCAGGGTATGCGGGCCGCCGACAGTTTTTCCAGCCAGTAGGAGGTAGGGCGCGTGCGCAATTCGGCGCTGACAATGGCGTCGATGGCGGCCTTGGCGGCATAGCGGCCGGGCTGCTTGTCGTATTCCGGCTGGCGCAGCGCCGGCAGGTCTATGCATTCCAGGAAACGCTTCCAGAAAGCGTCGCCGATGCAGGCCACGATGATGTGGCCGTCCTGGGTGGGGTAGCTGTTGTAGGGCACGTGCACAAAGTGGCTGTTGCCTATGCCCTCGGGCACGATGTCCGACATCAGGTGCATGGTGGCCATGTAGTTCAGCAGCGAGATCTGCGCGTCCAGCATCGACACATCTACATGCTGGCCCTGGCCCGTGCGCTCGCGCTCGGCCAGCGCGGCCAGCACGCCCATGGCGCCGAACACGCCGCCGCCCAGGTCGCCGATGGGAATGCCGCTGCGTGTCGGGCCTTGTTCCGGGGTGCCGGTAATGGACATGCCGCCGCCCATGGCCTGCACCACCTGGTCGAAGGCGGGGCGCTGGGTGTCGGGCCCCGTGCTGCCGAAGCCGGTTACCGAGCAGGTGATGATGCGCGGGTTCACGGCCGACAGGGCCGCATGGTCGATGCCCAGGCGCTGGGTGACGCCCACGCTGAAATTGTCGAACACGATATCGGCGCTGCGCACCAGGTCTTTGAATACGGCCAGGCCGGCCTGGCTTTTCAGATCGATGCACACGCTGTGCTTGTTGCGGTTGAGCGTCAGGTAGTAGGCGCCCATGCCCTCGCGCGAATAATCCGGGTCGTGTTCCAGCAGGCGCCGGGTGCCTTCGCCGCTGCCCGGCGGCTCGACCTTGATGGTGCGCGCGCCCAGGTCGGCCAGCAGCATCGTGCCGTAGGGGCCTGAAAGCATGTGGGTCAGGTCCAGCACGGTAATGTGTTCAAGCGCCAAGTCGAGTCTCCTGCCAGGTTCATTGCTGGTGTACCGTGGCTTATGCAAGCATCGTGCCAGGTCGACGTAATTTCTTAAATTATTGAAATCATTGGGTTTTATTTTCGAGTGGCTGTGGTGGGCGTTTCATGAGACATTCATGGCACATAGAAATGTCTTGTCGAAACATAAGCCCGACCATGAGCTACGCCGATTCCGGAGCGCGCGCCGACCTGCCGCGCCTGTGCTTTCTCAGTTACCGGCAGATCCGCGAATTCGCCATGCCGGTGGTGGCCGAATACACCGGCCGTGCCCAGATCGAAGTGATCGACGGCACTTTCGGCGGGGCGCTGGCCATCGCCCAGGACAGGCTGGACCGTGGCCTGGTCGACGCTTTTGTCAGCGCCGGCTCGAACGCCAGCATTCTGCGCGCTGGCCTGCAGGCTCCCGTGGCCACGATCCAGCTGACGGGGTTCGATCTGCTGCAGGCCCTGATCCAGGCGCGCCGCATTGCCGACCGGGTGGGCGTGGTCATGTATGGTCGCATCATTCCCGAACTCGATGCCGTCAAAGACCTGCTGAACATCGAGATCGCCCAGCATGCCTATCAAACCCCCGACGATGCACGCCAGCGGTTCGAGCAGTTGCGGCGCGAGAATTTCCAGGTCATTGTGGGTTCCAGCCTGGTGGTGGAACTGGCCCAGCAGGCCGGGCTGCACGGTTTGCTGGCCTATTCGCTGGGCAGCGTGCGCAAGGGGTTTGAAGACGCGATTGAACTGGCGCGGGTGGCGCGGCTGGAGGCCGGCCGCTATGAACAATTGAATGGCGTGCTGCACAGCCTGCAGGATGCCGTGCTGGCCGTGGACCGCGATCACCGCGTCATTGCCGTGAATCCTTCGATGCAACGCCTATTGGAACAGGATGCGGCGGCCCTGGTCGGCCGGCCGCTGGACCAACTGCGGCCCGAACTGACGCTGCGCGGCACGCTGGAATCGGGAACGGCGGAAAGCACCGGGCTGCAGCGCCTGGGCGGACGCGACTGGGTGGCCAACCGCACCGCGATCCGCGAGCGCGGCGCCATCGTGGGCGCGGCCCTGACGCTGTACGATGCCGGCCGCATACACGAGGCCGATACCAGCCTGCGGGTGCAACAGCGGCGCCGGCAGAACACGGCCAAGTACCGGTTTTCCGAATTGATAGGCAGCGGTGCGCGCTTCATGCGGGCCGTGCAGTCGGCGCGGCGCTACGCGCAAACCGACCTGACGGTACTGATCGCCGGTGAAAGCGGGGTGGGCAAGGAACTGTTCGCCCAGGCCATCCACAACGAAAGCCAGCGCGCCGACCGTCCTTTCGTGGCCGTGAACTGTGCGTCGTTTCCCGAATCGCTGCTGGAAAGCGAGCTGTTCGGCCACGAAGAAGGAGCGTTCACCGGCTCGCGGCGCGGCGGCAAGCGCGGCCTGTTCGAAGCCGCCCACACCGGCACGCTGTTCCTGGACGAAATCGGCGACATGCCGTTGCCATTGCAAAGCCGCTTGCTGCGGGTGCTGCAGGAACGCGAAGTGACGCGGCTGGGCGCCACGGCCGCCATTCCGGTGGATGTGCGCATTATCGCCGCCACCCACCAGCCCCTGGCCGACATGATCGCGCAGCGCCGCTTCCGGCAAGACCTGTACTACCGCGTCAATACACTGCGGCTGGAAGTGCCCGCGCTGCGGGACCGGCCCGAGGACATCGCGCCGCTGATCGAGGCCTTGCTGGCACGGTGCCTGGCGCGCCTGGGTTCGCCCCTGCCCGCGGCAGGGGTCATAGGGCCGTGGCTGCCGCGCCTGCGGCACTACGCCTGGCCCGGCAATGTGCGCGAGCTGGAGAACATTACCGAGCGCATGGCGGTGTTCCTGATGCCCTACCTGAACGAGGACCAGGTCGACCACGAAGCGTTGCGGCACGATTGCCCCGAGCTGTTCGAGCCGGGCGCGGCGCCGGAAAGCGGCGCGGCGTTTTCCCAGCGCGAACGGGCCTTGCAGGCCCTGCGGGCTTGCGGCGGCAACCGCCAGGAAGCCGCGCGCCGGCTGGGTATCAGCCGTTCAACCCTGTGGCGCTGGGCCCAGGCGCCGCAAGCCTGATCAGTGCGCCATGCGGGGCGGCGCCATCAGCGTGAAACCTTGCAGCGGCAGACGCAGCGCGATCAGCGCCGCCACCAGCAGCAGCGCGCCCGAACTGCCAAACGCCACCCAGTGGGTGCCGAAGGTTTCGTAGCCCCAGCCGCCCAGCCACGAACTGATCATGGCGCCCACCTGGTGGCCCAGGTACGCGCAGCCGTACAGCACGCCAACCAGCCGCACGCCATACACATCGGCCAGGATGGCCGACGACATGGCGATGCTGCCCGACCACACCACGCCGCCTATGGCGGCGGCCAGGTACAGTTCCCAATGCGTGCCCACCACCATCAGGGCGAAGAAGCCCAGTCCCCGGATCAGGTAAATGGTGGCCAGTATCTTGCGGCGCGGCAGGACATCGGATACCCGGCCCAGCACCAGGGTGCTGAAGATGGCCACCAGGCCTATGGTGCCGATGCCCAGCGAACTGGTCGTGGCATCGAAGCCGTGGTCCATCAGCATGGGGATGCCGTGGGTGCCCAGCAGGTTCATGCTGAACCCACAGGCAAACAGGCCCAGGGTGATCTTCCAGAACGGCGCGGTGCGGGTGGCTTCGCGAAAGCTCAGGCTTTCGGGCAAGGGGGCATTCTTGCCGGCGGCGGACCTGGCCGCGATCTGCTCGGGCGTCAGGTCGGTGTTGGGCGGCGCCTGGTCGCGTATGATGAACAGCGCCATGGGCACGGTCAGCACAGTGAACACCGCGGCAAAGCCCACCAGGGCGGCCTGCCACGAAGTGGATTCCACCGCGTAGGTCAGGGCGGGTGTCATCACCGCGATACCGGCCATGGAACCGGTGGAAAGAAAGAACAGCGCCATGCCGCGCCGGCGCGTGAACCATTGGGTCAGTACCGGTGTCAGGGCCACCGGGCTGGTGAAGGCCAGGCCCACCGACATCAGCACGCCGAAGGCCAGCAGGAAGCTGACGGGATCGCGCGCATAGACTGTCCAGATGATGGAAACCACCACGATGGCCGTGCCCAGCAGCAGCACGAAGCGCGTGCCGTGGCGCGCCACCAGGATTCCCGCCAGCGGCATGCCCAGCCCGTAGCACAGCATGCCGATGGCCACGATGCTGGACAACAGGCTGCGGCTGAAGCCCAGGTCCTGGGCCATGGGCAGGAAGAACGGGCCCACCCCCATGCGCATGCCTACCGTCAATAGCGTCAGCAGCGTGGCCGCTGCGACGATGTTCCACCCAAAATACCAGCCACCCCACCGTGTTCCAGACAACGTCGTCTCCGCAATCTTGTTAAGAGCCGTCTCTTGCCGTCGGGCGGCCCAGGCAGGATTGTCGACGATTTTGCGCGGGCGCGCTCGGCGTGTGTCCGGTGAGCGAACTTCGGGTGCTGCGGATTCAGTATGTGCCGGGATACTCGCCGCCGTCGATCAGCCAGCTTTGGCCGGTAATGTAGCCCGCCAGGTCGCTGGCCAGGTAGGCCACCAGCGCCCCGACTTCCTCGGGGCGCCCGAAGCGGCCCGCCGGGTTGCCGGCCATGCGGGCCTGGCGGATGTCGTCATAGGCGCGCCCGGTGGTTTCGGCCAGTTTTTCGATATGGCGGTGCTGGGCCCGGGTATCGAAGGCGCCGGGCAGCACATTATTGATGGTGACGTTGTGGCGGATGGTCTGGCGGGCCAGCCCGCCCACGAAGCCGATCAGGCCCGCACGCGCGCCGTTGGACAGGCCCAGTTCGGCGTGCGGCGCCTTCACGCTGCGCGACACAATGTTGACAATCCGGCCGTAGCCGCGCTGCTGCATGCCGTCCACCACGCGCCGGATCAGTTCGATCGGCCCCAGCATCATGGCGTCCAGGGCCGCGTGCCAGGTGGCCTTGTCCCAGTCGCGGAAATCGCCGGGCGGAAACCCGTCGGCGTTGGTTACCAGGATGTCGGGGGCGGGGCAGGCCGACAGCGCCGCCTCGTGCCCCTGGGCGGTGGTGATGTCGGCCACCACGTAGCCTACGTTACGGCCCGCTTCCGCCGACAGGGCTTGTGCCGCCGTGCGCAGGGTTTCCAGCGTGCGCGCCGCGATGACGACGTGCGCGCCTTCCAGGGCCAACTGGCGGGCCGTGGCGCGCCCCATGCCCTGGCTGCCGCCGAAGACCAGTGCCGAGCGATTGTGTAGTCCGAGTTCCATGAGCCTGTCCGTAGTGGTGGGGTGGGGGCGGGTCAGTGCGATTGGAACACGAAGCTGTCGCTGTACACGTGGGCCAGGTCGGCGCCCGCGTGCGCGCAGCGCGCCTTGGCGTCCTGGATCATGGCCGGCGATCCGCACAGGTACAGCGCATGTTCGGACAGGTCGGGCTGGTCTTGCAAAATGGCGTCCTGCACGTAGCCGGTGCGGCCTGTCCAGCCGGCCCCCGGGCGCGACAGCACCGGCACGAAATTGAAGTCATACAGGCGGTCGCGCCAGCCGGCGATTTCATCCAGCATGTACAGGTCTTGTTCGGTGCGTGCCCCCCAGTACAGGCTGACGGGCGGACAGTCGTCGTCATCCAGCAGGGATTCCAGGATCGCCTTGATCGGCGCCATGCCGGTGCCCGTGGCGGCGAACACCATGGGGCGGTAGTCCTGGGCATGATAGTGAAAGCTGCCATGCGGCATTTCCACGCGCAGTCGCTGGCCGGCCTGCATGCCGCCCAGCAGGCGGTCGGTGAAGTAGCCGCCGGCCACGCGGCGTATCTGCAGGTCCACGCGGCAGTCGTCGGGCGGGTTGGCCATCGAGAAGCTGCGGTGCGAACCATCGTCCAGGTGGATGTTCAGGTACTGGCCGGGCCGGTACAGAACGCCATGGTCGCCAGGCAGTTGTAGCTGCAAGTGATACACGTCGGGCCCCAGCAACCGCAGGCCGCCGACCTGGGCATCGATCAGGGTGGGCTGGGAATGCAGCGGCCCGCTTTCCACGCTGATGGTCAGGTTCGACAGCGGGCGGGCCTGGCAGGCCAGGCCGTGGCCCTGCGCGTGCTCTTCTTCGGTCAGGGCCAGCGGCAGTTCGCCGTCTTCATAATGCACCCGGCCTTCCATCACCTGCATGCGGCAGGTGCCGCAGCCGCCGAAGGTGCATTCGTGCGGCAGCTCCACGCCCTGGCGCTGCGCCGCGGCCAGCACGGTTTCGCCGTCGGCGACTTCAAACGTCTGCTGGCTTTGCAGCCATAGCACGCGATGTGTCATAAGCATTCCTGTGCGCGGCGCGCGCGCCTATTTCTTGATGTCGGCCTGCACCACCACTTCGGCCGTGCCTTGCAGCAGGTCGCGCAGGGCTTGCAGGGCGGCCACGCCGCAGGCCGTGTCCTGCTCGCCATTGCCGCCCGACAGTCCCACGCCGCCTATTACTTCGCCATTGACCACGATGGGATAGCCGCCGACGAACACGGCGAACTTGCCGTCGAAGCTCCACTGGATGCCGAACGCTTCATTGCCGGGCAGGGCGGGGCCGTTGGGAGGCGTGTTGAACAAATGCGTGGAACGCTTGTGGCCGGCCGCCGTGAAGGCCTTGTTCCAGGCGATCTGGGGGCCGGTGACGCGGGCCCCGTCCATGCGTTCCATCACTATCGGGAAACCGCCTTCGTCGGTAATGCATACGGTTTCGGTCACGCCGATCTCGCGGGCCTTCTCCAGCGCCGCCAGCGCCATGGCGCGCGCTTCTTTCAGTTCCAGTTTCAGTGCGTTCTTCATCAGGTAATCTCCGGGGGAATGGTCGGACGCGGGTCAGATGCCGCGGTACACCGTCTTGATCTGGGTAAAGAAATCCAGGCCGGCACGCCCCGATTCGCGGAACGTCGAGGTGCTGGAATGCTTCAGCCCGCCAAAGGGGGCGTTCACCAGATTGCCGGTGGTGGTGCGATTGATCTTCACCGTGCCCGCCTCGATGTCGTTGGCGAACACATGCATGTAATGCGGGTTGCGCGTGGCAATGGCCGCCGACAGGCCGTAGTCGGTATCGTTGGCCTTGGCCATGGCGTCATGGAAATCGCCGGCCTCGATAATGGCCAGCACCGGCCCGAAGATCTCTTCGCGGGCGATGCGCATGTGGGGCGCCACATCCGTGAATACGGCCGGCGCCACGTAGTAGCCGCGGTCGTACCTGTCTCCGTTCAAGCGTTCGCCGCCGCACAACAGGGTGGCTTCGGCGCGTCCGATGTCGATGTACTTCAGCACGGTGTCCAGTTGCTTGGCGGTGGCCAGCGGGCCCAGGTCCATGCCGGGTTCCATGCCGGGGCCGATTTTCAGGGCACGCACGCGGGCCAGCAGTTTCTCGGTGAAACGCTGCTTTACCTCGGACACCGCCACGATGCGGCTGGTGCCGGTGCAGGCCTGGCCGGTCAGCGAGAATCCGCCCTTGATGGCCAGGTCTACCGCGGCGTCCAGGTCGGCGTCTTCCATCACGATCAGCGGGTTCTTGCCGCCCAGTTCCATTTGCAGGCGCGTGGTCAGGTGCACACTGCGATGAATGTGCGCGCCGGCCTGCGTCGAGCCGGTGAACGAGATCGCGCGCACGGCGCGCGAGGTGGTAATGACGGCGCCCACGTCGGCCGCGCGGCCGGTCACGCAGTTCACCACGCCGGCTGGCATGCCGGCATGCGCCAGCGCTTCCACCAGGTGCAGCGCGGTCAGCGGCGCATCCGACGAAGGCTTGAACACCACCGTATTGCCGGTAATCAGCGCCGGCGCGAGCTTGCGGGCAGGGATGGACGCCGGAAAGTTCCAGGGCGAGATCACGGTCACCACGCCCAGCGGTTCGCGGTGGCTGTACACATACTGCAGCGGGTCGTCCTGGGGATAGGTCTCGCCGCCAAAAGTCTGCCCTTCCACGGCATAGAAGCGCAGCGTCTGGGCGCTGCGCAGGATTTCGTCGCGAGCCTGTGCCAGCGCCTTGCCTTCTTCCAGCGTCAGGTCTTCGGCGAACCGCGCGGCATTGGCTTCCAGGTAGCCTGCGGCGTCGTTCAGGATCTTGGCGCGCTTGCCGATGGGGGTGGCGCGCCAGGCGGAAAATGCCCGCGCTGCCGCGCTGACGGCCGCTTCGGCGTCGGCCGCGCCCGATGCCTGGAAGCGTCCCACCGTCATGCCGGTGTCGGCCGGATTGATGTTGTCGAAAGTACGCCCGGACTGGCAGGGTTGCCACTGGCCGTCGATGTAATTCTGGTACTGCTGAATGGATTCCGTCATGCCGCTGCTCGAATCATGAGTGTGTGACGAAAGAGGGCGCCGCGCGCGGCGCCCTCCCGGTGCTCAGGCCAGGGCCAGCTCTTCGCGCGGTACATCGCCCGCCACGTAGTCGTGGTACAGCGCGGTGGTGTACAGCAGCCGCATCTGCGCGCCGATTTCGCAAATGCGCAGGCATTTGGCCTGCAGCTCGGGCGTGTTGGCATGTTCCAGCACGATCTGGTAGCCGCGTTCGCCGTGGATTTCGTCCGACACGATATGCAGGTCGAAGAACTCCACTTCTTCATCGGTAAAGCCGTACTTCTCGCGCAGGGTGGGGGTCTGCTTGCGGTAAATGGACGGCACTTGCGATTCCAGTCCCACTACCAGCCCTGCCACTGCCACGACCGGGTCTTCGCGCATGGCCACCGCATAGCACCAGGATTG
Source organism: Bordetella petrii (assembly GCF_020991325.1). Classification (GTDB taxonomy): domain Bacteria; phylum Pseudomonadota; class Gammaproteobacteria; order Burkholderiales; family Burkholderiaceae_B; genus Bordetella_A; species Bordetella_A petrii_E. Next base: position 11,411 of record NZ_JAJMLX010000074.1, read on the forward strand.
CAGGCCGCGCGTCGTGGGCGACATGTTGTCGGGGTTGGTGACCCGTTCGCGCGTGGTGCCGCAGGCTTCGGCAAAACGGATCAGCAAGTCGGTATGGCGGTCGCCGCCGATTTCTTCTTCGTACATATTGGCCAGCAGGAAATCCTTGGCCTCGGTCATGTGGTCGGGGGTGCGGGCATACAGATAGCCCAGGTAGTCGGCGAACGGGCCGACATAGTGGTAGTGGTTCTCTGCCCAGCGCGCCAGGTGGTCGCGGCTGAGCCGGCCTTCGGCCCAGGCCACGCTGAAGGGAGCCTTGTTGGCGCTCTTGCCTGTGATGGCTTGTTCCAGCGCGGCGCGGAAATCATCGCGGTTCATCAGTTGGGTCATGGCTATTACCTCGGTAGGGGTGGGCCGCCGCGGATGGGGAAGCTGCCAGAGATGCGGCGATTGGGAATACTGTATACCAAATAAGGCCCATGTCAATCAGAAGTACCCAGGGAAAACCCGCAAGAAAGCCGCCTGTATTTCCAGATTTCATCGGGTGTTCATAGGGGGAATCAGAATCTGGCCGTGATATCAGTGATTACCTGAGTTGTGGCGTAAATCTTATTTGGTATACAGTATTCTTAAATTCGGGCGTCCAGACAGGAGAACCGCGTCATGCCCCACGTTATCTTCCACAAGAATGGCCAGACCTATGCCGACGAGGTCAAGCAGGGCGCGAACCTGGTGGTGCGGGCCGGCATCAAGCAGTTTCCGTTTCCGCACCTGAGCTACGAATGCGGCATGGGCAAGTGCGCGCGCTGTGCGTGCAAGGTGATGTCGGGCGCCGAACACCTGCCGGCGCCGAACTGGAAAGAGAAAAAACAGCTGGGCGACCGGCTGGACCAAGGCTACCGACTGGTGTGCCAGCTGTGGCTGGAACATGACATCGAACTGCTGCAGGAGCCTGCCGCATGAGCGCCGGGCACTGCGTCTACGTCGTTCTGACCAGCAAGCCGGGTTCGTACCGCACCGAGCCGAATGCCGACATCGAGCTAGTCGAAGCCTGGGACTACCTGCTGTGCGGCCGCCTGCGGGCGCGTTTCCATATCGGCCGCCTGCTGCGCGAAACCCGTGTGCGCGTGGTGGATGAGGACGGTACGGTCAATCAGGTGCCGTCGAAGTTCCTGGAGCGCTTCGATACCTACGCGCAAGCCCGCCGCGAGCTGGACCGCCTGTGCACCTTCGGCACGTTGGATGCGCGCCTGCAAGCCGCCGCCGTGGCGGCGCCTCTACCTTGAAGCCAGCGAGGCAGTTTCATGATCCGCATTACTTTTGTGACTAATCAGGGCAAGACGGCCGAGGTGCCGGAAAGCACCAACCTGCTGCGCGCGTCGCTGCGCGCCCAGGGCGGTATTCCGTTCAAGTGCGGGGGCGGCCTGTGCGGCACCTGCAAGTGCACCATCGAAAGCGGGCGCGACCACGTGGACGACATCAAGCCCAAAGAGCGCAAGCACCTGACCGAAGAGCAACTGGCCCAGGGGCGCCGCCTGGCCTGCCAGACGTTCGTGCACGGCGATATTTCGGTGTCATGGTAGCTGCGCGTTGACATCATGGGCGGCTGGCGCCGCCCGGACCGTCAGGGTTCCATTTGCGCGGCGTTGTAAACGTGGCGCGCCGCCAGCAGGCTGGCCAGTTCGGCATCGCCCTTGATCACCGCGCGCAGGATGGATGCGTGCTCTTCCCAGTTCTGCTGTGCCCGCGCGCTGCTGAAGGGGGCGAACAGCACGGCGGTGCGGTCGCGCAATGACAGCATCACTTCTTGCAGTACCGAGTTGGCCGCCACGCGGCCCAGCGACTCGTGAAAGCGGCGATTCAGCAGGGTAAGCGTTTCCAGGTCGGCGCTGCTGGCCAGGCGGGTACCTTCCGCCAACAGGGCTTCCAGGTCGGCGATCTGGGCCGGGTCATGGCGTTGGGCCGCCAGCTTGGCGTTCAGGCCTTCCAGGGTGGCGCGCACTTCTACCAGTTCGCGCAATTGGCCGCGTTCGAACTGGGTAACCGAGGCGCCGCGGCGGGGCTCGATGGTAACCAGTCCGCAAGCCGCCAACTGGCGCAGCGCTTCACGCACCGGCATGCGCGATACCGAGAACTCTTCGGACAGCCGGCCTTCGATCAGGCGTTCGCCGGGGGAAATAGCGCCGGTCAGGATTTTTTCGCGCAGCGCATCGACGATCAGTTGTGTCAATGGCGAATGATTGAGCCCGATGCGGTTGTCTCCAGAAGCCGTGCCCATTGTCTGCATTGTGTCCATCCGTTTTTGTGTCATCTGTACGGCGCGCGCTGGCGGACGAAACCCGCCATGCCAACGCGACGTTTGGCTAATGTATACGGAGAAAGATTTCTGTGTCGACCCGGGGCTACGCCTATGGCGAGCCAGATTGACGCCGGTCAGTCCTGTTGCGCGCGCTGGCGTGCGCGGCGAATTTCGGCGAACGAGCGTTTGTCCAGCATGGCCGGCGCCCACAGGCGTTCCGGCGACAAGGTGTTCAGGCGGCCTGCCTGCCAAGCCACAAAGGCTTTTTCCAGGCGGGCCAGCAGCGTCGGGCGCGGTGTGCCGCGCAGCGTGTCCCAGCCGGGCGTGCGCGCGGGGGCGGGGTGCGAAGGATCGATCAGTTCAAGTACGGAATCAGTCATGGGTAAAGACCAGTGGCGGGGCGGTTGTCAGGCGGATGGCCCGGCCGCGATACGGGGAGTGGATAAGTCATTATAAGGGTTTTCACGGATATCGTATCCACTAATGCCGCAACCTCAGTCCGGGAAGGCCTGAAATTGCCCAAATCTTGCGCAGCGAAGCGTCGGGAAAGTGCTTGAAAAGCAAAATGCACCAGGAAGGTGCATTTTTGTATACCGTTTAAGCCTGTTTCTATTCTGGCCAAGGGAAAATAGGGGTATTCCAGCCCAAAATTCCGGGTAAATACCAGGGGATTTTGGGCTCTGTTATGTATATTGTATACGTACGCTTATTTCCATTCATACTTCGGGGAGCAAGGCCATGGATCTTTCGTCAGCCATCGGGCCCGCGCACTGGACTTATCTGGCCGGCGTGCTGGTGATCATCGTGACCATGGCGTTCCGGGCGAACGTGGTCGTGCCATCCATCATCGCGACCGCGGTGGTGGCCTACGCCTGGTCGGGCAATCCCATCACGGCGGTGGGCAGCATCTTCAGCGCCAGCATGACGGCGGCCCGCGAGCTGTTCAACATCTTCCTGATCATCGCGCTGATGACCGCCTTGCTGAATTCGCTGAAGCACATCGGTTCCGATATCCGCATGGTGCGGCCGTTCCGGGCCGTGATGACAAACGGCCACGCCGCGTTCTTCATCCTGGCCCTGGTCACGTATCTGATTTCCCTGTTTTTCTGGCCGACGCCTGCCGTGCCGCTGGTGGCGGCCGTGCTGCTGCCGGCGGCCATCGCCGCCGGCCTGCCGCCACTGGCCGGCGCCATGGCCATAGCCATCGCCGGCCAGGGCATGGCCCTGTCGTCCGATTACGTCATCGGCGTGGCGCCGGGTATCAGCGCCAAGGCCGCCGGCGGTATCAGCGCGGCGCTGGTGGGAGACCGCGCTCTGGTGTTGTCGCTGATCGTGGGCGCCATTGCGCTGTCCCTGTCGTACTGGAAGATCCGCCGCTTCATCCAACCGGGCAGCAACAGCCTGCTGGAACGTTGGGAATTGACGCCCACGGGCCTGGGCGTGCAGCAGAATCCCGGCACGTACGACAAGACCGAGATCAGCCGGGGCACCGCGCACGAGCACGAACTGGCTACGGACGAAGAGATCGAGGCCGAATTGCGCCGCGATGCGCATGCGGGGGCGTCGCGCCTGTTTGCCGTGCTGACCCCGCTGGCTTTCCTGGCGGTGGTGCTGCTGATGGCGGCTCCCAAAGTCATCAGCGGGGCGCCGGAACTCAAGGGGGGCGATGCCGCCATGCTGATCGGCGGCGTGGCGGCCTTGCTGATGATCTGTGCCACCCAGGCCGCCGTGGGCTGTCGGCAGATGCTGGACCTGGCCGCCGATCACCTCACAGACGGTTTTGTATTTGCTTTCAAGGCCATGGGTTCGGTGCTGCCGATCGCCGGCTTTTTTTTCATCGGTTCGGACAGCACCGCGGGCAGCATCCTGGGCATTCCGGCCGGCCAGCATGTGCCCAACCTGCTGTTCGAACTGGTGCAGGCCGGCCAGCATATGATTCCCGACAGCCAGATGCTGGTAGGGCTGGGTGTACTGCTGATGGGCATGGTCACCGGCATCGACGGATCGGGTTTTTCCGGTTTGCCGCTCACGGGTACGGTAGCCGGCGCCTTGGGGCCGGCGTCTGGGGTCGAGGCGGCCGCGCTGGCGGCGGTGGGCCAGATGGGCGCCATCTGGACAGGCGGCGGCACCCTGATCGCCTGGTCTTCGTTGATCGCGGTGGCGGGCTTCGCGCGCGTGCCCGTGCTGGAAGTGGCGCGCGCGCTGTTGATCCCCGTGGTGACGGGACTGGTCGTTGCCACCCTCGCGGCGGTGACGCTGTGGGGCGGCGCCGGCTGAGCGGCTGGCCTCAGTGGCGCCGCAGTTCGAATGCGGGGCGGACTGCGCCTGTGCGCAATCCCGCCGCATTGGCAATCGGCGGCCGGGCCCAGGCGCGCAGCGAATCTTCCGTGCCGTTGCACAGGCCCAGCTGGCGCATGGCTTCAATGGCGGCGGCGTACACGGCTGCCATATTGCCGTCGGACACCTTCACCGCAATGCCCAGCCCCTGGCTGCGCACACCTATGCCCTGTACACCGTCGGCGCCTGTCTTGGTGACCCAGTCGCCGGGCGCCGCGCTCATCAGCGCAAGATCCGACCGCTGCGATCCACTTACCAGGAAAGGGTGGCCGACCATGGCGCGGTACAGGGCGTGCAGGGACGCCGACTGGCCCGCGCCGCCGGGCTCGGCGGTAGCCAGCCTGCCATAGCCCAGCGCCAGGGCCGACAGCGGCAAGGCATAAGTGGGAGCCGAGCAGCCATCGATACCTTGCCGCAACGCGGCGGCATCGACGCCGCAGGCCTGCGCAAGCTCGGTGCGGATGGCGGTTTGCAAGGGGTGATCGGCGTGCAGGTAATTGTGCCGCGGCAGGCCGTGCTGCGCGCAATAGGCCAGGAAACCGGAATGCTTGCCCGAACAGTTGTGGTGCAGCGCCGTCGGCCGGAAGCCGGGCGGCACGTCGGCGCCGGGCAAGGTGTAGGCCAGGGGAACGTGGCAGCCGCACTGCAGTTCGGCCACCTGGCAACCCGCGCGTTCCAGGATGTCCGACACTGCTGCCAGGTGGCCGCTTTCGCCGGAATGGCTGGCGCACAGCAAGGCCAGATGCCGTGCCTGCAGATCGAAATGCCCGGGCCCGCCCGCGCGCATGAAAGGCAGCGCCTGGAACGGTTTCAGCGACGATCTGGCGAAGGTCAGCGCGCCCGGATCGCCGGCACTGGCGACCAGCCGGCCCGCGGTATCCACGACGGCGATCGAGCCGTAATGCTGGCATTCGACCACGTCGGCCGCGGCGTCGGCGCCGCCGCGGGTACGTTCAATCAGCAGAGTGTGGGTGGACATGCGGCGCATCCGGGGCAAGAGAACAGCTGCGCAGTGTAGCGGCATGGCGGCCGCCACGCCACGCCCCGCTTACCCGCGCGGCAAGTCCGCGCCCGGCAGCACGGCCTGCAGGCTGCTGCGTACCTCTATCAGCTGCGGTTCGCGCGCCTGCAGCCCCTGGGCGATGGCCGCATCTACCTGGTCCGCCGAATCCACGCGCCGCGCGGCCATGCCGAACGCCGCCGCCAGCGCCGGGAAGTCGGGATTGCCCAGCGCCGTGCCGCTGATGCGCCCGGGGTAATAGCGTTCCTGGTGCAGGCGGATGGATCCGTAGCTGTTGTTGTTCGACACGATGAACAGAATGGGCAGCCGGCGCTGCACGGCGGCGATCATCTCGTTGCCGGTCATGAGGAAACCGCCGTCGCCCACCAGGCACACGGTCTTGCGTCCGGGGTGGCGCAATGCGCTGGCAATGGCTGCCGGCGTGCCGTAGCCCATGGCGCCCGCCAGGGGCGACATCAGGCGCTGCGTGCCAGCAAACGGAAAGTGCCGGTACACCGGGGCCGCGAATGTTCCCGCGTCCAGGCAGACGATCACGTCGTCCGGAGCGTGCGTGGCCAGGCTGCGCACCACATGGTTGAAATCGACGCCATCCGGCGGGTTGCCGATATTCCAGGCGGCGCGCTGCTGGTGCAGGGCGCGCAATTCCGCCGCCCATTCGGGGTCGCGATGGCCCGGCACGCCTGGATCCGCGTCATGCGCCAGTTGTTCCAGCAGCGCCACCGGATCGCATACCAGGCCGTGGTCTGCCGCGAAGTTCAGGCCCACCACGTGGTCGTCGGGATAGCAATGCACCAGGCGCTGGCCGGGCCGGGGCAGGGTGGGGAAGCGGTAGCCTTGCGTGGGCACATCGCCCAGGCGCGTGCCCAGCGCCAGCACCAGGTCGCTGCGCTGGAACGCGTCGATCTGCCGGTCGGGATTGGACAGCCCCAGCTCGCCCGCGTACAGCGCGTCATCGTTGGGGTACAGGTCGTGGCGGCGGAACGATACCGCCACGGGAATCTGCCATGCCTGCGCGAAGGCGCGCAGGGCCTCGCGGCCGCCGGGCTTCTCCAGCGCGCCGCCGGCCACGATCAG
>NZ_JAJMLX010000075.1 GCF_020991325.1 Bordetella petrii
GAGGTGCCCGGGTACTTCGTCAAGGATCTGCAGGAGGGCCTGGCGGCGGTGCTGGCGGCTGCCCGATGAAGTCGCGCAGTTGCTTGGTGCGTTTGTCAGACGCTGCCGCGGGATCGTTTCAAGGTATCGCTGGGCGATTCTCCGAATGCCTGTCGATAGTATTGCGAGAACCGGGACAAGTGCCGAAACCCCCATTTACCGGCAATATCGGACACAGAGCCGGCTGGACAGCATGTCAGTAAATCGCGTAGTGCGCCATTCAAGCGCGCCGTCATGAACCAGCGTCCCGGCGTCATGCCCACGCTTTGGCGGAAAATCAGCTCCAGTGACCGCAGGCTGTAGCCGCTGCGCCGCGCAATGGCGGAAAGCGTGATGTCGGCGTCGGCGCCGGAAAGCACCAGCCGCTCGCAGGCCGTGATCAGCAGGTGGTGGCGTTGTTCGGCCGCGGTTCGTTCAGTTCTGCGTGCAGGCGCGGCGTCCAGCAGGGCGTCCACATAGCCGGCCAGCAGCGACTGGCCTATCGTCGCCGCCAGGTCGGGTGCCATCCCGCCGGTGGGTTGAAGGCGCCGCGCCAAGGCCATGGCGTCGTCGGCCAGGTAGGTAAGCGCGGCGCGGCCACCGTTGCATAAACGTACCGAGTATGCGGCTCGTCTGGCAATGCTCAATGGGCGCTGCCTTTGCGCCAGGGCTGCCTGCCGCAGCCGCTCTTCGGACACGGTGAAATTCACCCAGCGGGATGAGTCTGCCGCGTGATAAAGCAATTCCACGCCCGGCGGATAGATCTGGATTTCTTCCGGGCCGATCGAGGCCGTGTTGTAGCGCGTGATGTCACTGCCTGCCGCCATGAATCCGATGCAAATGGCATCCGCCGGCATGCTGCCTTGTGCCACTACGGGGAAGTCATAACAACCAGTTTCAAGCCGGATGTCACCAAGCGTCAGGCGCTGATGCTCCATGGACGATCTGCGGGAAGAAAGCAGCCGATGCTCGAAGGTGCCGCCATACACAATATCGAAGGCCTGAGATGGTTCGAAGCCCGAGTAGACATGCCGCATGTAAGCTGGGAGTGACATCGCGAGTGTTCCGGGATTTCGCTTTTCGGATAGCAGCCAGTGCAGATTAGCATTACTTTTTTTGCACGCATCCCGTTCCAACAGGTAACCAATGCCGCACAATCGTCCTTCGAAGGCTCGGCCCTGTGCGCCGGAATCAACCGCCAGGAAGATGGGCAGTGATCCTGAGCCAAGAACGGCGAGGCAGGGCGCGTGGTCTGAACTGTCCCGGTTGGTCCGCTACCGGGATCCTATGACGGGAAATACCTGGTGTGGATACGGACGCCCGCCAAACTGGATACGTGGCAAAGATAAAACCAGGTTTCAGGTGGATTGAACTTCCCCGGCATTCACCGGGGCGCTGCCACCAGGCTGTCGTTTCTTGCCAGTTGCGAGGTCAGTTTATGTACAAGAGTTGCTACGCGCTTGTTGTTCTTCTGGCCGGAATTTCCGGCACCGCCGCCGCGAATGATGCCGCGCAGGCCAATAACCCCTTGGCCAGCATGACCGCATTCAACCTGCAGAATTACTACATCGGCAATCTGACAGGGTCAGACAAGCAGGCCAACCAATTCTGGATGCGCTACGCCAAGCCATTCTCGGTGGGCAGCAGCAACTGGATACTGCGCACTTCGCTGCCGGTAAACACCTTCCCGGTCGGCGCATCGGGGTCCACCAAGACAGGGATCGGGGATTTGAACGCCTTCGCGGCGTACCTGATCGATGTGGGCAATCCTGCAATAAGTTTTGGCGTGGGCCCCCAGATTACGGCCCCCACGGCCAGCAAGAACGAATTGGGTAGCGAGAAGTGGTCGGCCGGATTGGTCAACGTGCTGTTCGACGCGACGTCGCCGAAGTTCCAGTACGGCTATCTGCTGACCTGGCAAACCAGCTTCGCGGGCAGCGGCCGGCGTGCGGACGTGAACCTGGGGGCGCTCCAGCCCTTCGCGTTTTACCAGCTTGGCGGCGGTACCTATCTGCGCGCCGCGCCGATCTGGGCCTACAACTTCGAGAACGATGCCTATAGCGTGCCGGTGGGCATCGGTATAGGCCAGGTCGTCAAGCGCAGCAACACGGTCTACAACATGTTTGTCGAACCGCAGTTCTCGGTTGCGGACAGAGGGCCGGGCCAGCCGAAATGGCAGATTTTCTTTGGGTTGAACATGCAGTTTCCCAATTGACGGGCCCTGTCCTCACGGCACCCGATTGCCAGATGGTTCATCAAGGAGAAAGTGATGGTTTTTCGTGGAAAGCTGAACATGGCTGCAGCGTGCGCGGTTCCGCTCGTCATAGGCGCTGCCCTGGTTGCCCCCGTCCAGGCTGACACCAGCCGTTTCGAGGCCCTGGCCGGTGCCCCATTCAAGGAAAACCGGCCCACGGCCGAGACTGCCAGCACGCTGATGGATGAACTGCTGTTCCAGCGCGCGACGCAAACCTATCTATGGGCCATGCCGCTGCTCAATACCATGGGCATGCGCGATGGCTTCGCGGATTCCTACCGCCCCACCTACAACACCATGGCCATCTGGGAAAAACGCCTGGATGCCAAAACCCTGATCACCACGCCGAATTCCGACCTGATCTACGGCATGGTGTTCGTTAACCTGGCGGATACCGGTCCCCTGGTGTTCGAGGCGCCGCCCAAGTTGCAAGGCATTCTGCTGGATTTCTGGCAGCGGCCAATTCCGGTGGATGGCGGCAAGTTCTTCGGCGACCTTGGGTTGCCCGGCCCCGACGGCGGCGCCGGTGGCAAGTTCCTGATACTGCCGCCCGGATACCAGGGCGATGTGCCCGAGGGCTATTACGTATATCGATCGGGCACCAACAACGTCTTCATCTTCCTGCGTTCGTTCTACCAGAGCCTGGACAATATCCAGCCCGCGGTGGACGTGCTGAAGCAGTCGGTACTGTATCCCCTGGGCAAGAAAGACACTGCCAAGAAAATGGAGTTTTTCGATGCTTCGGGCAAGTCTCACAACATGCTGCCGCGCACCGACGCCCAGGCATTCCAGCAACTGAAGTATTTGGTGGACACCGAAGGCAGCAATCTTGCCGGCCCCGACTGGCTGGGAATGCTGGCCGGCCTGGGTATCGTCAAGGGAAAACCGTTCGAGCCGGACGCGCACACCAGGAAAATTCTTTCCAGCGCGGCGCAGACGGCCTACAAGACCAGCCGTGTCATCGGCCTGCAGGGAAAATCCGGCGGCGTCGACCTGCGCGTATACAAGGACAGGCAATGGGTGAACCCCATCAACAATATGGTCGCGCGTTGGCCCGAATCGTTGGTGGATCTGGGTTTTGCGTCGCGTGAGGGCGGTTACCGGGACATCGACGGCCGGGCATGGTTCTTCACCGATTACTACTCGATCAGCCCGGGCATGGTGTCGATGACGCCCGGCAAGGGCGCGTATTACATGATCGCCTTCGACGACCAGGCTGGCGAACCCTTGGTAGGCGCGAACAACTACAAGGTGACTTTGCCGGCCAATATTCCGGCGGAGCTGTTCTGGTCGGTCACCCTGTATGAAGCCGAGAACGCCTCGGGCCTGGCCAACGGCCAGCCGTTTCCCTCGCTGGGCAAGCTGAATCATCCGAAGCAGAACGCCGACGGCAGTACCACCTTGTATATCGGCCCGAAAGCCCCCAAGGGCGAAGAGAAGAACTGGCTGGCCACTGTTCCCGATCGCGGTTTCTTTGCCATTCTGCGCCTTTATGCCCCTTCGCAGCCGGCGCTGGATGGCAGCTGGAAGCCGGGCGATATTCAGCGTGTCGAGTGAACCGATAGGAGATTGACGATGATGCCCAAGGTCCCCTTTGCCGGGATGGTTTTGATTTTTTGCCTGGCCACCGGCACCGCCACAGCCCAGGAAACGGTCAGTGTCACCAAGCAGAATTTCGCGCAGGCCATGACCGACCTGGCCATGCAGAAAGAATTTGCCCAGGGCGCGGACAATACCTGGAATCACCATCGCCGGCCCATGCCGCTTGACGAGCAGCCAGCGCCGCTGATGAACAGGGATACCGTCTATTCATTCGCCATCCTGGACGGCGGCGGGGATGTTGCTATCACCCTGCCCGAGAATGATGGGCGCTATATGTCGCTGCACGTAATGGAACACGATCACATTACTTATCAGGTGTTCTATGGCCCTGGCCGCTACGTGATTCCGGCCTCTAAAACCACCGATTTTTTCTACGCCAACGTCCGCATGCAGGTCAATGCGGCAGACCCGGCAGATGTCAAGAAGGTGAACGGATACCAGGACCAGTTGAATATCGAGTTCCTGAATGGGTATGAACCGAAGCCGTTCAGGGTCACCAACTGGAACATGGAAGAGTTCGAGCAGGTTCGCAAGGGCTATGTCGCCCAGGCGCAGAAGCAGGGCGTCACGGGCACCATGGGCACGGTGGACGAGCCTGTGTCCCTGGAGGCGCGCAATCGCGGGGTAGCCATTGCCACGGGCCTGCTGCCTGACAAGGATGCCGTCTATCTGACCGCCATGCACGAAGTGCAGATGGGCAAGACCTACAAGGCGACCTTTGCCGTGCCGGCAATGGCCGACCCCAAGCTGGGGTTCTATTCGGTAACGGTCTACGGCGATGATCAATACCTGAAAACCGACCAAGGTTCCACCATCAGCAATAGCGAGATCAAGCTGAATCCGGACGGCAAGACTTTCGACATTTATTTCGTGCCAGAAAGCGAGTATGGCAAGGGAAAACATGCCAACGAACTCATCATTCCAACGGCTCCGTTCTGGACTTGCATGCGCATTTACATGCCGGGCCCGTCGGTGGTGAAGGGCGAGTACAAGTTGCCCAAGCTCGAGGGCTGACAGGCCAGTTCGCCGCGAACCGTTATTTAACACCCAGCAAGGGACGCCGCACGCGGAATACGCTGGGCCGTCCCTTATTGCCTAAGGCCCGATTCTTGCTGCGGCCGGGGTTTACATCGGCTGCACCCCTTCGAGGCGGAGGCAGGCCGGCTCGCCTGCGCCAATCGGCGGCTGAGGCAGGATAAAGGTCCGGGCGCCTGAGCCCGCCGATTTTCCCCGGGGGGTTCTGATAATGGACGCGATCAGCGATTTTTTCTCCGGCCTCGAGTTCCTGGGTATTCCCGCGGCCAACTGGCTGCTGGCCGCGGTCCTGGCCCTAGTGGTATTCGTGGCGGCCAGGCTGGCCGTCAGCCTGCTGGTCCGAAGGCTGCAAAGCGGCACCCGGGCGGCCACGCAATTCACCGAGGTCATCAGCATCGCCGCGGCTGCCACCAGCAATACCTTGCTGGCCCTGGCGTCCATCCTGGTCGGCGCCGGCGTGCTGGACCTGCCCGCGCGCTGGGCGGATCGCGTCAGTTCGTTGTGGTTCGTCGTGGCGGTACTGCAGGTAGCGCTGTGGGCGCATCGCGCGGTGGGGCTGGGCTTGCTGCATTGCTTCAGAACCCATGCCACGGCCCAGGGCACGCAGGTCGGCGCCCTGGCCTCGCTGTCGGTGTGGGGCGCCAAGGTCTTGCTATGGACCATTGTGCTGCTGGCCATGCTGTCGAACATGGGGGTCAACATCACCGCCTTCGTCGCCAGCCTGGGGGTGGGCGGCATCGCGCTGGCCCTGGCGGTGCAGAACATCCTGGGCGACCTGTTCGCGTCCCTGTCCATTGCGGTGGACAAGCCGTTCGAAGTGGGCGACTTCATCGTGGTGAATTCACAGGCGGGCACGGTGGAACATGTCGGCCTGAAAACCACCCGCATCCGCAGCCTGGGCGGCGAGCAGATCGTCATGTCCAACACCAAGCTGCTGGGCGACACTATCCAGAACTTCAAACGCCTGCAGGAACGCCGCATTGTCTTCAAGTTCGGGCTTACCTACGATTGCACGCCGGCCCAGTTGCGCCAGGTTCCCGCCATCGTGCAGGACATCATCCAGTCGCAGGCCCAGACCCGCTTCGACCGCTGCCACTTCATGAACTTCGGCGACAGTTCGCTGGATTTCGAGGTGGTGTATATCGTGCTGGATCCCGGCTACAACGTGTACATGGATATCCAGCAGTCCATCAATATCGCCATGATCGAGAAGTTCGCGGATATCGGCGCCGAATTCGCCTTCCCGACCCGCACGCTGTACATGGCCCCGCAGGGCCCGGCGCCCGCCGATCCGGCCTAGACGATGCCGCCGTTGGCCCGCAGGGTCTGGCCGTTGATCCACGCGCCCTGCGGCCCGGCCAGGAAGGCCACCACGCGGGCAATATCTTCCGGCTGGCCCAGGCGTTCCAGCGGGTTCATCTTGGCCATGCGCTCGACCAGTTCGGGGCTTTTGCCTTCCAGGAACAGTTCCGTGGCAACCGGGCCGGGCGCCACGCTGTTCACGCTGATCTCGCGGCCGCGCAGTTCCTGCGCCAGTACTTGTGTCAGGCCTTCCACCGCGGCCTTGGTGGCGATGTATACCCCATAGGTGGGCAGCCGCATGCCGATGACGCTGGACGAGAAGTTGATGATGCGCCCGCCGTTGCGCACGCGCCTGGCGGCCTCGCGGCTGACATTGAACGCGCCTTTCAGGTTGATGCCTATGGTCTGGTCGAATGTCTGGTCGTCGAAGTCGGCGATATTGGCCAGTTTCAGCACGCCGGCGCTGTTCACCACGACGTCCACGCCGCCAAACGCGTCCTGGGCGGCATCGAACAAGGCGGCCACCGCGGCGGGGTCGGCCACGTCGGCCTGCACGGCGATGGCGGTGCCTTTGCCGGCCTGGATGCGCTCGACGACCTGCCGGGCGGCATCCGCGTTGCCGGCGTAGTTCACCACCACCTTGAAGCCGTCGCGGGCCAGGTGCAGGGCCGTTTCCGCGCCTATGCCGCGCGAGGATCCGGTAACGATTGCGACTTTGTCGGTGTGCATGCGTTGCTCCTTGAGGTTCCGGGCGCCAGTTCGTCCGGCGCATGGCGTCAATGTAAGGCGCGCCGATCCATTAAAAAAATGAATTGTGGTAACACTAAAAATGACAAATAATCAGCCTCATGGCGAATGCATGCAGGCTGCTCAACGGGTTAGGCGTCGTGTCGGCCGTGGTCGAGGCCGGCAGTTTCGCGCGCGCGGGCGAAAGCCTGGGGCTGACGCAGCCGGCCGTCAGCCGGGCCATCGCCCGGCTTGAGGCGCGCATCGGCATCCGCATCTTCAATCGCACGGCACGGTCGATTTCACTTACCGACGAGGGCCGGCGCTTCTACGAAGCGATGGCGCCCCTGCTGGCCGGCATCGAAGACGTCGTGGCCGATGCCAGCCAGGCTTCGGCGCGTGTCAGCGGCCGGTTGCGCATCAATGTGGACGGGGCGTTCGGCCATCATGTGCTGGCGCCGCGTGTGGGCGAATTCCTGAACCGCTATCCGGATCTTTCCGTCGATATCAGCGTGCGCGACCGCATGGGCGACCTGGTGGCTGATGGCTTCGACGTGGCCGTCCGGTTCGGGTTGCCCGAACCTTCTTCCTACCGGGCGACTTTGTTGCTGGAAACGCGGGTGCTTACCTGCGCTTCGGCCGAATACCTTGGCCGCCATGGCCTGCCGAAGCGCCCCCAGGACCTTGCCAAGGGCCATGTCTGCCTGCTGTTGCGCAATCCCGCCACGGGCAGTCCGTTTGAATGGGAGTTCCACCGTGGCGCGAAGGTAGTGCCCTTCGCCGCCACGGGGCGGCTGATGCTGAATGACACCGGGTCGTTGCTCGGGGCCTGCCTGGGCGGCGTTGGCATCGCGCAGCTACTTGAGTTGTATGCCAGGCCTGCAATCGATAGCGGCAAATTGGCACTGGTCCTGCCGGATTGGGCGGAAGAGACCTTTCCGCTTTATGCCTATCGGCACAATGCAAACCTGGTGCCCGCCAAGGTGCGGGCCTTTCTGGATTTCGCACGGGAACTCGTTGCGTGATGGGCCAGGGGCCCGTCTTCAAAAAAGGACAGAGCATGAAAGACGCCATCACAAGCGCGCGCGCCATCCAATTGGACGGTTTTGGCGGTGCCGAGGTCATGCAGTTGCGGCAGCAGCCATTGCCCGCGCCGGACAAGGGCGAAGTGCAACTGCGCCAAACCGCAATCGGGTTCAACTATATCGACATCTACCAGCGTTCCGGGAAATACCCGCTGCCGCTGCCCACCGGCCTGGGCCATGAGGCCGCGGGCGTGGTCGAGGCCGTGGGACGCGATGCCGGCGGCTTTTCAGTGGGTGACCGGGTGGTTTACATGAATGCCGGCATCGGCGCGTACGCGGACCGCCGCAATGTCCCGGCCGGCAGGCTGGTCAAGATTCCGGAAGGCATCGACGACGTGTCAGCGGCCGCCGGATTCTTCAAGGCGATGACGGCCCAATACCTGCTTCGCAAAACCCACCGGGTGCAGCCGGGAGATGTGGTGCTGGTTCATGCCGCCGCGGGCGGCGTCGGGCAGATCCTGAGCAGTTGGGCGAAGGCCCTGGGCGCCACGGTGATAGGCACCGCCGGTTCGCCGGAAAAATGCCGCATCGCGCGGCAGGCAGGCTGCGATCATGCCGTCAACTACAGCGAGCCCGACTGGGTCGGGCAGATTATCGCCGCCACCGGGAACCGCAAAGCGAACGTGGTCTACGACTCGGTGGGGCAGCATACGTTCCTGGGCTCGCTGGACTGCGCCGCCAACTTCGGAATGGTCGTGCTGTACGGCGCGGCTTCGGGGGCGGCGCCGGCCATCGATCCGGAATTGCTGAACAAGAAAGGCTGCCTGTTCCTGACCAGGCCGTCCGTGTTTCCCCATAATGCCGACGAACAGATTTTCAGGGAAAACGCTGCCGAGGTATTCGCGGCCATGGCCGAGGGTATTGTGAAGCCCGCCATCAGTGCCCGCTTCGGCCTGGCGGACGTCGCCCAGGCCCATGCAATGGCCGAAGGGCGCACCGCCGCCGGGGCTATCGTGATCATTCCCTGACCGCCGCCGATTGCGGCACCCGACGCAGCTATTCCTGGATCAGACCTTGGAAATGTTGGGAGTCGGGCATGGGGGTCCGGGGCTACATCAGCTTTACTGTGCGGCCGATGAACTGGATGGGGCCTGTCGGGCGGCCGACCGGTGAACCGCCTTCGGGTTCCAGTGTCAGTTCGAACAACTGGTTGGGTTCCAGGGGCGGCAATTGGTCCAGCGGCACGCGCAACGCCTGTCCTGGTTCTACCAGGCCCAACGACACAGGTGCCTGCCAGTCATCCGCCTTGGTCCAGAACTGCAGCGTGCGGCCGGCCGGTACTTGAGTGGGCGCCAAGGGCAAAAGTTCGATCGTACGGGCCTGCGCTTGCACCAGCCAGCCTGGTGCCTGCGACTGCGGTGCCACCAGCACCACCAAGTACTGCGGAGCCTGAGCTGTTGGCCGCACAAAGACCAGGGCCGCCATCAATGCCGCGGCCGCAAACCCGGCAGCCGACAGGCCACGCCAGAATGCCAGGCTGTGCCACCAGCCGTGGCCTTGCGGGGCCGCCGGGCGGGTGCTGGCGGCAATGCGGCGCCACAGCCCGGCCGACGGGGTTTTCGGCCGGGCCAGCGAGGCCAGCGGCAACAGGCGTTCTTCCCATTCGTCCACGGCGCGCGCAAGGGCCTGGTCGTGTTTCAGCCGCTGCTGCACCGCCTGCCGTTGCGAGGCATCCAGGGTGCCCAGCACGTACTCGGCGGCCAGTTGGTCGAGTTCGTCGTCGGTGCTCATGACAGGCATTCTTTCAGCGCTTTCAGGCTGCGGGAAATCCAGGCCTTGACCGTGCCCAGCGGCGTGCTCAGGCGGACGGCGATCTCTGCATGTGTCAGTCCGTCCAGGTAGGCATGCATGATGCAGCGCCGCCGTTCAGGCGGCAGAGTGTCCAGGCAGGGCTGCATGCGGGTGGCATAGTCGCTCCAGTCTGGCGCGGCGCGCGCGTCCCGCCACGAGGCAAGGGCGGCATCGCTGTCCAGGCGGGCGCTTTCCGCTTCATCCAGTGTGGCAGTGCGCGCGTGGTTGCGCACGAAATTCAGCGCCAGGTGCCGAGTGATGCTGTATATCCAGCCACGCCCGGAACCCCGGACAGGGTCGAAGCGCGCGGCTTCTTTCCAGATGCTGACAAAGGCGTCATGCACGATATCTTCGGCCAGCGCCGCGTCGCCCACGATGCGGCGCGCCACGCCCAGCAGGCGGGGGCTTTCGTGGCGATAAAGGTGTTCCAATGCCTCATGCCGCCCCGCGGCGCAAGCGTTCAGGACAGCTTCGTAGTCGAATTCCACCTCTGGACGATTCGCCATGATCCTCTCGGCAAACTGGCACGCTGCCAGTTTGCCGGATGATACAGGGAAGCGCCGCGAGCCACTACGGCGCCGGAAGAACCTACATGGCTTTCCAGAAAATGTAGTCGGCCTGATAGGGCACGGTGGTGCGCTGGCCCACGGTGCAGGCGGTTTGCGGCGCCACGCCTCCCTTGAGGGCCACGCGCTGGATATAGGTAGTGCCTGTCAGCGCCCCGCTACCCATGACGGGGTTGGCCTGCACCAGTTGGTAGGGAAGGTTGCCCGCCCCGGCGGGTGCAACCGCCAACTGCTTGCCAGTAAGCTTGGATCCGTCCATGGCTTCCCACGTTGCGGGCGGCCCGTAGTAGGTGCCCACCTGCTTGCCGTGGCGGTCTTTCAACACGGCCTTGGGCCCGGCGAAGACCCATTCCGCCTGGCCGCCCATATTGGCCTTGGGCTTGCATTCGTACGTGATGTCGCCGGTGCCCACCGTTTCCCAGGCCACGCGGTGCCCGGCAGGCACCTGCACGCTTGGCGGAATGCCCTCCTGGGAATAGGGTTTGGAAGCCATGGAGCTGCATGCCGTCAGCATGGCGGCGCCGAGTAGCGCGGAAGCGGAAAGCGGGAAGGACTTCATGATGGATCTCCTTGGTCGAGGCCGCCGCGAAAACAGCGTGCCTGTACAGGTACTACACGCCAGCCGCCAGGCTGGATGCAGTCCACCGCGAAAAAATCCGGGAAGACCTCAGGCTTTCAGGATGCCGTAGCGCGCCAGCGCCACCTTGCGGGCCGAATCGTGGTCGACGACGGGCCGGGGATACGTGGAGCCGAGTTCCACTTCGGCCGCTTGCAGCACGTTGTCAGGCGCCAGCCAGGGGGCGTGGATGTGCTTGTCGGGCAGGGCGGCCACTTCCGGAACGTAGCGGCGGATGAAATGCCCCGCGGAGTCGAACTTGCGGGACTGCATCACCGGGTTGAAGATGCGGAAGTACGGCTGGGCATCGCAGCCGGTGGACGCCGCCCATTGCCAGCCCCCATTGTTGGCGGCCAGGTCATAGTCGTTCAATTGCCTGGCGAAGTAGCGTTCTCCCCGCCGCCAGTCGATGCCCAGGTCTTTGGCCAGGAAGCTGGCGGTGATCATGCGCAGGCGGTTGTGCATGTAGCCGGTCTGGTTCAACTGGCGCATGGCGGCGTCCACAATGGGGTAGCCGGTACTTCCCTGGCACCAGGCCGCGAACCAGGCGTCGGCCTCGGGGCCGGTTTCCCACGGAATGGCATCGTACTCGGGCCGGAACGCGCGCTGCTCGACATGGGGAAACTGGAACAGGATCATGAAATAGAAATCCCGCCAGACCAGTTCGCTCAGCCATGTCGCGGCTCCCGCGTTGCCCTTCTGCATGGCCTGGTATGCCGTCCTGACCAGGCTGCGTATGGAAATGGTGCCGAAGCGCAAATGAACGGACAGATAACTGGGCCCTTTTACACCGGGGAAATCGCGCCGCTCATGGTAGTGGCCCATGCGCTGCCGGAAATCGGCGAACAGCGCCTGCGCGCCCTTGGCACCGGCAGCCAGCGGAATGGGCTGCGCGGGGCGGGAGAACCCCAGGTCTTCCAGGGAAGGCAAACGGGGCAGGCCGGCGGGCGGCTGCGCCAGGCCGCCCGATGGCGGCATCCGGGGAATCGACGCGATGGGTGTGTCGGGCAGCGCCTTCAGCCAGGCATTCTTGTACGCCGTGAATACGCGATACGGTTCGCCCGCGCCATTCAGGATTTCGTCGCACTCGAAAATGACCTGGTCCTTGTACAGCACCAGGTCGCGCCCGGCCTTGCTCAGGCTGGCGGCCACCCGCGAGTCGCGCGCGATGGCCCGGGGTTCGTAGTCTTTGCCCGCGAATACCGCGTCGGCACGCAGCCGCCCGGCCATATCGGGTATGACGTCGGCGGCCGCGCCATGGCACACCAGCAGTTTTCCGCCTGCATCCCGCAGCTCGGCATCCAGTTCCGCGATGCAGTCGTGGATGAACGCCACCCGCCTGTCGTCGCGTGGCAATTCAGACAAAATATCCGTATCGAACACGAAAACGCAGTACAGCGTTGTACATTGGCGCAATGCGCCATACAGCGTGGCATTGTCCTTGACGCGCAGGTCACGCCGGAACCACATCAGGCCGCGTTCAAACTCAGGCATGTTACCCATTGCATGGTCCAGGGTGTAGCCGCTGTCGTGGCCGCGGCTACACCAAATGAAGGCCATGGTATCACCGGGGCACAGCACCATGAACAAATACAGATCGCTGGTTTTCTTCCTGGCCGTGACCGCCGCGGTTGCGCTCTGGAGCGGCCAGTTCAGGCCGGGCGACTGGTACGCGGCGCTGGAAAAACCGGCGTTCAATCCGCCCGACTGGGTATTCGCGCCGGCCTGGACGGCGCTGTACACCATGATGGCGGTGGCCGCCTGGCGCGTCTGGCGCCGGGTGGGCCTGGATGTGTCCATCGTGCTGTGGGGCGTGCAGCTTGCCCTGAACGGAGCCTGGTCATGGCTGTTCTTCGGCCTGCATCGCACCGGCCTGGCGCTGGCCGACATCATGGTGCTGCTGGCCGCGATACTGCTGACCGCGGTGTGCTTCATGCGGCGCGACCGGGCAGCCGGGTATTTGATGCTGCCGTACCTGGCATGGGTGGGCTTCGCCACGGCCCTGAACTATTCGTTGTGGAAGCTGAACGGGTAGTGCCGGCATGCCCATCAATGCAGAATCCGCTGCAGGAATGCCCGGGTGCGTTCGTGCCGCGGCTGTTCGAAAAACTGGCCGGGGGGCGCCGATTCCAGGATGCGGCCGGCATCCATGAATATGACGCGGTCCGCCACGCTGCGCGCGAAACCCATTTCATGGGTCACGCACAGCATGGTCATGCCGTCCTCGGCCAGCGAGGTCATGGTGTCCAGCACTTCTTTCACCATTTCCGGATCCAGGGCCGAGGTGGGTTCGTCGAACAGCATGATGCGCGGCTGCATGCACAGCGACCGCGCGATCGCCACGCGCTGCTGCTGTCCGCCCGACAGCTGGGCGGGATACTTGCCGGCCTGGTCGGGGATGCGCACGCGCTCCAGGTAGCGCATGGCCAGTTCGGCGGCTTCGCGGCGCGGCATGCGTTTCACGTGCATGGGCGCCAGGATGCAATTCTCCAGCACGGTCAGGTGCGGGAACAGGTTGAAGTGCTGGAACACCATGCCGGCGTCGGCCCGCACTTCATCGATGGCGCGCAGGTCGTCCGCCAGTTCGATGCCATTGACCACGATGCTGCCGGCCTGGTGGCGTTCCAGGCGGTTGATGCAGCGGATCATGGTCGATTTTCCCGAACCCGACGGCCCGCAGATGACCAGGCGTTCGCCCGCGGCGACTTGCAGGTCGATGTCGTGCAGTACCTGGAAGTCGCCATACCATTTGTTCATGGCCGCAATGCTGATGGCGGCTTGCGGCGGCTGCTGGCTGGTGTTCAACGCAATTCCCCTTTTTTGAAACGCCGCTCCAGCCACATCGAATAGCGCGACAGGCCGAAGCAGATGCAGAAATAGAGCGAGGCTATGAATAAATAGGTCTCGACATATGGCGTCGGCCAGCTGGGATCCGTCAGCGCCGCGCGGCCGGAACTCAGCAGGTCGAACAGGCCCACGATAAGGACCAGGCTGGTGTTCTTGATCATGACGATGGCGGTGTTGGTCAGCGGCGCGATCACCTTGCGCATGGCCTGCGGCAGCACCACCAGCCGGGTCATCTGCCACCAGCCCAGCCCCAGCGCGCGCGACGCTTCCAGCTGGCCGGCGGGAATGGCCTGCAGTCCGCCGCGCACCACTTCGGCCAGATAGGCCGCCGAGAAAATCGTCAGGGCGATGCCCGCGCGCAGCAGGCTGTCGATGGTGACTCCGGCGGGCAGCATGATGGGCAGCACGATCGACGCCATGAACAGCAGGCTGATCAAGGGCAGGCCGCGGATCAGCTCGATGACGAAAATGGCGATGAAACGGGCCATGGGCAGCGAGCCGCGCCGGGCCAGGGCCAGCAACACGCCCAGCGGCAGGCCCAGGCCCAGCGCGCACACGGCAAGCAGCAGCGTGACGGGCAGGCCGCCCCAGGACGCGGTGGGCACGCGCGCCAGGCCCGCCACCCCGCCCAGCATCAGCGCCAGGCATGCCAGCATGCCAACCAGCCATACCGCCACCAGGCGCGGCCGCCATTGGCGCGGGTCCAGGGTGAAGACCGTCAGGGCCAGGATCATGCCGCACACCGCGGCCGGCCGCCATTGCTCGTCGGGCGGATAGATGCCAAACAGGATCTGCCGCATTTTCTCTGCCAGGAAGGCCCAGCAGGCACCGTCGGCGCGCCGGCAAACGTCGGCGGCCTCGCCCGGCCAGACCGCCTGCAATACCGACCAGTCGATGAAGCGGCCCAGCGCCAAGCCGGCCAGCGCCAGCGCCAGCAGGGTGGCCAGGCAGCTGGGCACATTGCCGAACAGGCGGTAAGACAGGCGGCTGTTGCGGTCGGGGGGCGGAGGCAGGCTCACCGAGGCCTGCGCGGTCATGGACGGGTTCATCGGCGCTCGGTCCGCAGCAGATGGCGGTTATAGATATTCATGAACAACGAAACGCTCAGGCTGATGCACAGGTATACCCCCATCAGGATGGCCAGCCCCTCGATGGCCTGGCCGGTCTGGTTGATCATGGTGGTAATGACGAAAGACAGGTCCGGGTACCCGACCGCAAGCGCCAGCGTGGTGTTCTTGATGATGGAAAGGTACTGGCTGGTCATGGGGGGAACAATGACGCGCAGCGCCTGGGGAACCACGACCTGCCGCAATGTGGTCCAGCGCTTCAGTCCCAGGGACTGCGCGGCTTCCCATTGGCCCAGTGATACGGCCTCGATGCCGCCGCGGATGATCTCGCCGGAGAACGCGGCCGAGTACAAGGTCAGCCCGATCAGCAGCGCGGTGAACTCGGGCGTCAGGGCCGTGCCGCCCACGAAGTTCAGGCCGCGCAGGGCCGGCGCGCTGGTTTCCAGCGAAATGCCTCGCAGGGCAAAGGCAGCCAGCGCCACGCCTGCCAGCAGCGCGGCGCCGCGCCAGGGAACGCCGGGGCGGTTGCGGGCCAGGATGCCGGCAAGGCGCCACAGTACCAGCGCCGCGATCAGCGCAATAAGGGCCGGCAGCAGGCTGCCCTGCACCTCCACGCTGGGGAAGAAGAATCCGCGGATAGACAGGAACACGCCAGGAAATGGGTTCAGTGCCTGGCGCGGCGAGGGCAGGTTGATGGTGACCAGGCTATACCAGAACAGCAACTGCACCACCAGCGGCGTGTTGCGCGCGATTTCCAGGTACACGGTGGCGATGCCCGACACCAGGGGGTGCGTGTTGCGCCGGGCCAGCGCCAGGCCGAAGCCCAGTATGGTCGAGGCAAAGATGACCAGCGCGGAAATGTACAAGGTGTTGACCAGCCCCACCACGAAGGCCCGGAAATAGCTGTCGGTGGGGCGGTAGGCCAGCAGGCTTTCCGATATGGGAAAGCGCGCCGCGTCGGCCAGGTATCCGAAGCCCGTGGCAATGCCGCGCTGCTGCAGATTGTGGTGGGCGTTCCAGGCCAGCCAGCCCACCACGCCGAAGAACGCGCCGGCTATCAGCAGTTGCGCCAGGACGGAACGCAGGCGCGCGTCGTACCAGAGTCGCTTGAACATGATTCAACCCTCGCCAGGCGCATCAGTTGAATACGAACGGGTACATCAGGCCGCCGTTGCGATACAGCCGGTTCATGCCGCGCTCGAGCTTCATGGGGCTATCCTTGCCCACGTTGCGTTCGAACATTTCCCCATAGTTCCCCAGATGCTTGACGATGTTGTACGCCCAGCGTTCGTCCAGCCCCAGGGCCTTGCCATTGCCGGGCTCCACTCCCAGGAACCGGGCAATGCGCGGGTCGCCAGACTTGAGCATGTCGTCGACATTGGCCTGGGTAATGCCCATGTCTTCCGCGGCGATGGGGGCCTGCACCACGAACTTCACAATGTCGAACCAGCGGTCATCGCCGTGGCGCACGGCCGGAGTCAAGGCCTCGCTGCGGCCGCTGGCCGGGAAAATGACATAGTCATCGGGGTTCTGCGCCTGGGTGGCCCGCACCGCCGCCAGCGCGGAGGCATCGGTAATCAGCCCGTCGCACCGGCCGGTAAAGAAGGCCTGGCGCGACGCGGCCGTGTTGTCGAACAACACGGTTTTCAGGTCGAGCTTGAATTTGCGCGACAAGTCGGCAACGGTGACCTCGTTGGTGGAACCCGTCTGCACGCAGATCGTCGCGCCCGCCATGTCCTGCGTGCGGGTAATGCCCAGGTCCTTGCGCACCATGAAGGCGTCGTACTCGTAGTAGTTGGGATACGTGAAGTTGATGCCGTTGGCGTCGCGGCGCAGGGTCCAGGATGTCGTGCGGGGCAGCACGTCGATCTGGCCCGTCTGCAATGCGGTCAGGCGCTGCTGGCCGGTAAGCGGCACAAAGCGCACTTTGGCGGGGTCGCCCAGCACGGCGATGGCAATGGCGCGGCAGGTTTCCACGTCCAGGCCTTTCCAGTTGCCGGCCTTGTCGGGGGCCGAGAACCCAGTAGTGCCGTGGCCCGATCCGCAGATCACATAGCCGCGGGACCGCACCTGTTCGACGGTGGGGCTGTTCGACGGGCTGGCGGCCACGGGCGAAGCCGGCGGCGCGTCCTGCGCCAGGGCGGCGCCGGATGCCAGCGCGGCCAAGCCCAGGGCCAGCACGGTATGAGCGATTCTTTGGCGATGCATGGTCATTCCCCTTGTGATTTGCGGTGTAGTAAATCGTGAACGCAGGCGGCAGGCTCTTGGCGGCCGCCGCCAGCGGGTCGTCAGCGCGCCATCGCGCTGTAGGCCTTCAGGGCGGCGCCCAGGTCTGCTTTCAGGATGTCCGGGCTTTCCAGGCCGATGGACAGGCGCACAATGGGCTGGTCGGTAGCGGGAAACACCCGGCCGGCCTGCAGGGGCGCCGGATAATAGGCCGCCAGGCTGTGCACGCCGCCCCAGCTGGCCCCGATGGAAAAATGCCGGAGCGTGTCGAAGAAACCGCTGAACGCGGCTTCGGGCGCGGGCTGCAGTACCATCGAGAACAGGCAGCCATTGGTCTTGAAGTCGCGTTTCCAAAGCGCATGGCCCGCGTCGCCTTCCAGCGGCGGGTACAGCATGCGGGCCACCTGGGGCTGCGCCTGCAGCCACCGGGCGATATCCAGCGTGGCGGCACTTTGCGCCCGCACACGCAATTCCAGCGTTTCCAGCCCGCGCAAGACCAGGAAGCAGTCCTCGGGGCTGACCTGCTGGCCCAGGATGCTTTGGGTTTCACGCAGGACGGCGTAATGTTCCGCATTGTTCATGCTGATGCTGCCCATCAGCACGTCCGAGTGGCCACCGAAAAACTTGGTTGCCGCTTCGACACTGAAATCCACGCCATGCGCCAGCGGCTGGAAGCCCAGGGGGCTGGCCCAGGTGTTGTCCATCATGGTCAGCACGCCATGGCGGCG
>NZ_JAJMLX010000076.1 GCF_020991325.1 Bordetella petrii
CGGGAAGTCGGCGGCGCGGGCGGGCAGCAGGGTGGCCGCCCAGATGCCGGCGGCGGCGGTGACCACGGCCAGAGCGGCTTGCCAGCGCGGGTGCCGGGAATGAATGCGAGGGGTGCCCATGCTTGTCTCCTTTGGAATGAAAAGGGGTCTGTCGCCCCGGGGTACGCCAGGATTGCGTCCCTGTGCGAACTATGGTGCTATGGGCATTACTGTGGGTCAAATATATATTTCTGTGGGTTTTCCATAGGGAAATCGAATAGATGGATCTGCGCCAATTGCGTTACTTCGTGGCCGTGGCCGAAGAAGCCAGTTTCACGGCGGCCGCGCGGCGCCTGAACATCAGCCAGCCGCCGCTTAGCATGCAGATCAAGGCGCTTGAAGAATCACTGGGTGCGCGCCTGTTCGACCGCGCCCACCGCAACCTGGCGTTGACCGAGGCCGGCCGCGTCTTTCTCGAGCAGGCCCGGCTGACGCTCAGCCAGATGGCCAGCGCGGTGCAGCTTGCCAAGCTGGCCCAGCGCGGCGAAACGGGTGTGCTGCGGATTGCCTTTACGGGGTCGGTGCCGCTGGTGCCCGGTTTTGCGGGGCTGATCAAGACATTCCGCCACGAACGTCCGCTGGCGCGCCTGGAGATCGCGCACATGCCCACCGGCCAGCAATTGCAGGCGCTGGCCGACCGGCGCATCGACATCGGCTTGTTGCGGCCCGGCCCCCAGTTCCAGCCGCCGGAGCACCTGCATTTCACGCCGTTCTGGCAAGACGAACTGCGGGTGGTGGTGCCTGACGGACACCCGCTGGCCGCGCACCCGGGGCCCATCCCGGTAAAAGCGCTGGCGCCATACCCCCTGGTGCTGTTCCCGCGCGAAATCAGTTGCGGCCTGCACGACCAGATCATCCAGTTGTTCAACCGCGCGGGGCTGGTGCCGCAAGTGGCGCAGGAAGCCCGCGAAGGCACGACCATCATCGGGCTGGTGGCTGCAGGAGTGGGCATTTCCCTGTTGCCCGATGCGTATGCCAGCCTGCAGAAACTGGGCGTGCACTACGCCCGGCTGGAAGCCGGCGCGGCCAATTGCCCCTTGCTGATGGCCCATTGGAAGGAAGGGTACACGGAACTGGTGCGCCGCTTCGTTGAGCTGGCGAGCCATATCAACGCTGACGGGCCCGCAGCGGCCGTGCCGGGCAACTTGCGCAGAGCCTCTTCCCGGAAGCGGGCGGCCATTTCGTCGATGAAAACCGCCGTTTCATCGAAAAAAAGGCGCGAAGCCAACGGCCCGGTGGAATAATCGCTGCGTAATCCTCCCTGTAACCATCGCGAGGCCTCGTCATGCGTTCAGTCCTACCTATCATCCTGGTGGCGGCGGCATCGCTGGGTACCGCGCCCGCCAAATCCCAGGAATCACTTCCCGCCGTGGATGGGCTCAGCGGCAAGCTGGGCGCCAGCGGGTCGACGGCCGACGGCAACACCTCCGTCGGCGTCGAGGGCGCAATCACTTTTCCGCTGGGCCACCGATTCGGCATGCAACTGGATCTGGGGGCTGGGCGAATAGAGACGTCCCAGGATGGAAATTCCGGCTATCAAGGCGCCGGCGCACATTTCTTCTGGCGCGACCCCTCAAAAGGAATGATAGGCATCGAGGCCGGATACGCGCACGTGGATGCCTACGGCGGCGTCGACACCTATACGGTGGGCGTGGAGGCCGAGCGCTACTGGGACAAGCTGACGCTTGCGGGCGTCATGGGCATGGCCGATGGCGGCCACGCGACCGTGTCGACTTCGCAGGGCCGATTCCGCCACGACGTGGAAAGGGAATTCGTCGCGGGCCCCAGGCTGACCTGGTATCCCGATGACAATCTGGCATTGTCCGCATCGGGGTCGGTGGCCGGCGGCGATTATGCCGCGGGCCTGGGCGCCGAGTTCGGGCTGGCCAGCGAGAGCTCGTACCAGCCGAGTCTGTTTGCCCGGGCCATCATGAACGAAGGCGGCGAAGTCTACGCGATGGCCGGCATCAATATCTACTTCGGGCAGCGATCGAAATCCCTGATCCGCCGCCACCGGGAGGATGACCCGCCTATTGCCCACCTGGGTTCCCAGGGGCATTTGGCTGGTATTGCCTACTGGCTGGGGGCCGTCCGCAAGTTCAAGCAGCACAAGGACAACCCCACCGTCATTCCCCCGGGTGGATAGCGGCCGTCAGGCTGCGGCCGCGGGGCTTGCGGCTTGGGCCTGGCGCAGGCGCCGGGCATAGACAGTGCCCCAGGCCAGGCCCAGCAGCGCCGTGACCAGCGAGCCCAGCAATACCCCCAGCTTGGCCGCGCCCAGGTAGTTGGCATTGTCGGCGAAGGCCAGCATGGCAATGAAGATGGACATGGTGAACCCCACGCCGGCCAGCAGGCCGATCAGGGCAATGCCGCCCCAGCTGACGCCGGGCGGAAGCCGGCACCAGCCCATGCGCACCATCAGCCAGCTCATCAGCAGCACCCCCAGCGGCTTGCCCAGGATGAGGGCAATGGCCACGCCCGCCATCACCCACTGGGACCCGCCCGCGGAAAGATCGATGCCGTCCAGGCTGACGCCCGCATTGGCCAGCGCGAACAGCGGCATGATGGTGTAGGCCACCCAGGGGTGCAGCGCGGTTTGCACGCGCACCACCGGCGGCAACACTTCGCGCTGCGCGACGCGCAACTGGCGCAGCGGTTGAGCCAGGTGGCCAAGGCCCATTTGCGGATCGGCGTCCCGGCCCGCCAGGTCGCCCGCCACGCGCGAGACCATGTCCACCGGGCGTTCGCGCATGCGCACGGATACCACCGGTGTCATCAGGCCGAGTATGACGCCGGCCAGGGTGGGGTGGGCGCCGGTCATCAGCAGGCCTGTCCAGACAATGGCGCCGGGCACGACGTAGACAAATGCCGAGCCCACGCCGATGCGCTGCAGGCCAAGCACCATCAGCACGCCCAGGCCGGCGACCAGGAACCCGCTGTAGTCCAGCCCGCCCGAATAGAAGAAGGCGATGATCAGCACGGCGATGATGTCGTCGATGATGGCCAGCGCCAACAGAAAGACCCGTACGTTGCCGGGAATGGAACGGCCCAGCAGGGCCAGCACGCCCACCGCGAAGGCGATGTCGGTGGCGGTGGGCACGGCCCAGCCGTCGCGGCGGCCTTCCATGCCGTTGAACGCCAGGTAGATGAGGGCAGGCACCACCACGCCGCCCAGGGCCGCGGCCAGCGGCAGCGAAGCCTGCTTGAAGTCGCTGAGTGCGCCTTCATGGATTTCGCGGCGGATTTCCATGCCGACCACCAGGAAGAAGATGGTCATCAGGGCGTCGTTGATCCAGAAATGCAGCGATTGCGAGAACACATGGCTGCCCACCCCGAAAGACAGGGGCGTGTGCCACAGATCGTGGTAGCTGTGTGAAAACGCGGAATTCGCCCAGATCAGGGCAATGGCGGCGGCGGCTAGCAGGACGATGCCGCTGACGGCTTCGATGTGAAGAAAGCGCTCGAGGCTGGCAAGGGCGCGTTCAGCCAATAGTTGTGCGCGTGGCAAGTCCCGCGAAGGGGAAGTGTCTCGGTTCATGTGCGTGCGTATCCTGCGTGGCGGCCCGACCAGCGCAATGAACCTGTCCCGCCACGACATGCGGCTGACACCCGGACGCCATTGTACACACGGCGTCCGGACGCGGCCATGGCACGGCTACTTTTTGCCTGGGCCGGCGAATGCCGCCGTGATGCCCAGGCCGATCAGCAGCCCGCCGCCCACGTAGCGCTCGAAACTCAGGTAGGCGCGGCTGCGCCGCAGCCAGCGTCCGGCGGCGCTGGCCGCGAATGCGTAGCAGGCATCGCTGGCCAGGCCCAGCAGCGTGAACAACAGCCCCAGGAAGATCACTTGCGAGGCGATGTGGCCCCGGCCGACATCCACGAATTGCGGCAGGAAGGCCAGGAAGAACAAGGCCGTCTTGGGATTGAGCAGATTCACAATGAAGCCGTCGCGGAACAGCCTGCCATATGGCACCGCGCGCGCCGGCGTGTCCGGGCTTGCCGGGACAGGGCGCGAGCAGATTTTCTTCAGCCCTAGCCAGACCAGGTAGGCGGCGCCGGCGTACTTCACCACGCTGAATGCCAGCGCCGACGAGGCGAGCAGGGCCGACAGGCCCAGGGCGGCGGCCAGCACGTGCACCAGCGTGGCGGTATGAATGCCCAGGTCGGACACCAGCCCGGCCTTCCGGCCCTGTTCCACCGACTGCGCAATGATATACAGCACGGCCGGGCCGGGGATGATCAACAGTATCAATGCGGCGCTGCTGAACAGCGCCAGGGTTGCGGTACTGGGGATGACGAATTCCATGCGCTGGCTCCGGGCGTGGCGTCTTCGGGACGGGACGGCCTACTGTACTGCAACACCCTGCCGGCGGCACGCGATTTGCTGCGCTTCCGCAGTTCCCCTACATGGGGCAGGAACCGTAATCAGGAGACCGCCATGCCCATCAAAGATACGCGCCCGCCGCGCGACAAGCAGCCCGATCCGCCGGCGCACCGGGAAGAGTCCGATAGCGGCGACTACGAAGGCACGGGCTTGAACCGAGGCTACGGCATAGAAAGCGAGCACGGGCGGCGCGACGGTTACCGCGATGCCGCGGACGGCGAGTTTGGCGACGTGGACGACTACGAAGACCTGTACGGCGAAGGCAAGCCCGGCCAGGGCAAACCCGGCCGGGACAAGGCCGGCCAATAAAAACAGCCAGGCCCGCCGCGAGGGCGGTGGCCTGGCCGTGGCGCGTTGCCGGCCGCCTGGCGGCGAGTGCTAGCGCGATTGCATGGCTTCTTTGATTTTCTTGTCGGTGTTGTACTGGCTGAGCGCGTACACCGCCCAGATGGCGGCGGGAATCCAGCCTATCAGGGTGATTTGAAGAATCAGGCAGATGATGCCGGCAATGGGCCGCCCGATGGTGAAAAAACCCAACCAGGGCAGCAACAAGGCAATAAGCAAACGCATGGACTGGCCTCTCTGAAGCAATGACGGGCGCAGTGTACACCGCGCCCGCACGGGCGTTATATGGTGCGTCTGCCAGCCGTTCACTTCCCCGGCAGTGCGTCGGCCACGCCCAGGTCGGTGGCCAGCTTCACCATGCCTTGCCAGATGGGTTCGTCGAACGTCAGCGCATCGGCATTGCGCTGGCGGTTGCGTGCCTCGTACTCGCCCGGGTACTGCACCTGGTCTACGCCCGGCTGCGGCGGGCAGGCGTGCAAGTAATCGATGAAGGCGCCGACTTCCAGCGTGCGCCAGTCGGTGTTGAAGTCCACTTGCGGGTCCAGCAGGATGGCGAACATATTGTTGGTGGCCGCCCCGTTGCGCGGATTGTCCGGCTGTATGGTGCCGCCGCCGGACAGCACGCCGGCCAGCAGTTCGGCCACCACGCCCATGGCATAGCCCTTGTGTCCGCCAAAGGGCAGCAGGGCGCCGGGCGGGTCTTCGAACAGCACGCCAGGCGAGGTGCTGGGATTGCCCTGCGCGTCGATCAGCGACCCCGGCGGCGCGGCCTCGCCATTGGCGGCCAGCACGCGGGCCTTGTTGACGGCAATGGAGCTGGTGGCCATGTCCACGATCAGCGGCGGGCGTCCGCCGGGCAGGGGGCCGGCGAAGCACAGCGGGTTGGTGGTCAGGCAGGCGCGCGCGCCGCCGAACGGCGCCACGGTGGGCGCGCGGTTGATGACGTTGGTGAAGGCCAGCAGTATCAGGCCCTGGGCGGCCACCATTTCTCCGTAATGGCCCATGCGTCCCAGATGATGGCTGTGACGCAGCGTGACAATGCACTGGCCATGGGTCTGTGTGCGCTGGATGGCTTCCTGGATGATCACCTTGCCCACGTACTGGCCCAGCCCATGGCGGCCGTCGAACGCCACCATGGCGCCGCGGTCGTTGACCAGTTCCGGGCGGGCGTCGGCGCGCGCCAGGCCGTCGGCCAGTACGCGCCGGTAATTGCCCAGGATGGACAGGCCGTGGCTGGTGTAGCCGACGCGGTCCGATTCGACCAGGTGCTGGGCAACCGCCTCGGCAATGTCCGGTGGGGCGCCCAGCGCGGCCAGCACGCGCTGGCCATAGGCGTGCGCCTGCGACAAGGATATTTTCATCTGCGCCTCCTACAGCCAGCCCAGCCAGCGCCAGTAGGTCATGCCGAAACCCAGCATCAGCAGATAGCCGACGATAGTGATGACGATGCCCACCTTGGCGAACTGCTTGGCGGTAAAGGTTTCCGTGCCCAGGCACACCATGTTCTGCGGTGCATTGATGGGCAGGATGAAGCCGTAGCTGACCACGAAGCCCAGCAGCATGGTCATGCCCAGGCGGTTGAAATCGCCGGGCAGGGTGGCCAGCACCGAAATCAGGATAGGCAGCATGGCCGAGGTCAGCGCCGTGGCGCTGGCGAAACCCAGGTGAATGATGATCAGGAAGGCCGCCAGGATGGCGAAGATGGCCAGCGGCCCGACGTGGTCCAGGCCAGTGTTGGCCACCACCTGGGCGCCCAGCCATTGCCCGGCCTGGGTGGTAAGCAGGGCCGTGCCCAGGCTGATGCCCACGCCGAATACGATGACCGTGCCCCATGGAATGCGCGATTGCACGTCTTTCCATGTCATGACCCCGATGCGCGGCAGCAGCAGCAGCACCAGGCCGAAGTACGTGGTGGAGGTGGTGTCGAAGCGGTGCAGCTTGCCCTCGGTGGACCAGAACAGCAGCAGCATGATGGACACGGCCATCAGGCGCTTCTGCGGCGCCGTCATGGGGCCCAGTTCCCGCAGCGATTTCTCTACGGCTTCCTTGCCGCCCGCGATGTTGTTGCTTTCGGGCGGCAGCAATTTCACCACCAGGAAAATCAGCACCGCGGACATGATCACGGCCCAGGGCGCGCCGGCAATCAGCCAGTCCGACCAGGCCACGCGCTCGCCCAGCATTTTTTCCATGAAGCCCACCGTCAGCAGGTTCTGCGCGGCCGCGGTCTGGATGCCGACGTTCCAGATGCTGGTGGCCTGAGCCACGATGATCATGATGCCGGCAGCGATGTTGGAACGCTTGTCCACGCCGAACGCCGCGATCACGCCCATCATGATGGGCACCACCGCCGCGCTGCGCGCGGTGGCGCTGGGCACGACCAGGCTGAGCACGATGGTGACCGCGATGCAGCCGATCAGGATGCGGTAAGTGCTAGTGCCCACCTTGGTCAGGGTGACCAAGGCGATGCGGCGGTCCAGCCCGGTGTAGGTCATGGCGGCCGCGATAAACAGGGCGCCGGTTACCAGCGCCAGCGCGGAATTCGCGAACCCCGTCAATGCCATGCTGATGGCGGCCGAGGTGCCGTAGAGCACGGTGGGATCCTTGACGGTAGGCGCAGTGCCGATCAGGAATGCCATCAGGGTGGTGATCATGATGGCGCTGGCCTCGTACGACACGGCTTCGGTCACCCATACCACCACGGCAAAGGCCAGGATGGCCAGCATGCGCTGGCCGGCGGGTGGCAGGTCGGCGGGCAGGGGCAGCATCAGCACGATGATCATGGCGACGATGCCGGCGATCAGGCCGATGGGGATTTTGTGCCTGGCGGGAGGAGAAGCAGAAGGTAGCGCGGTGGTAGAGGGGGTGTTCATCTCTTGCTCGCACAAAGTTGAGGACAGCTGTTGGCAAACCTGAAAAATCCGTTTAAATTCAAATTAATCAACATGTTATTGGTGATTTCTAAAGTTGATTATTTAAAGTGAATTCTGCCTGGCGGCGGTATGGCTTCGCGTGCGATGCAAGAAATTGCAAGGTTTGATGCACGATAAATCATCCTGGCAGGAACTACGGGAATGTTGGATATTGTTGAAACTGATACATAAAGAAGCGTATCAGGTAGGCGCTGTAAAAAGACGCAGCTAATTAGCCACATTTCTAGCACGTCGAATAGGGCGAATTCGTACCGGCATAACATCGTGATGCTGTGCACCATTGATCAGGATTAATATTCTTTGCAATGGCGGGAACATACCGAGTTCACCTAGCCAGATTTGTCGCCGTTTGTTCGGTTATTGAATCTAGCTAAGTGATAACGATATGGACTATTCCCTTGTGCTGACGGGCGGCGCAGCCGCTTTTTTCCTGCTGTTGATCGGGGCCATACAAATCGGGCGCTACATTGGCCACCGGCATAGCGGGCCAGCCTGCGAATCCTCGAAGGCCGGCATCAGTGCAATCGAAACCTCGGTGTTTGCACTGCTGGGCTTGCTGATTGCCTTTACGTTTTCGGGCGCCGCGAACCGTATGGCGGAACGGCGCTCGCTGATCGTGCAGGAAGTCAATGCGATCGGCACGGCCTGGCTGCGCATCGACCTGATCAACCCGCAGTACCAGCCGGCCCTGCGCGATGGCTTTCGCCGTTATGTGGATGCGCGCATTCATTACAACGAGCGAATCGCCGACCTGGCGGGCCGGGACGAAATCGCCGCCCAGGGCAACCAGATCCAGCAGGAGATCTGGTCGGTGGCCATGCAGGCCCAGACGCATACCCCGCCGCCGCTGGGGGTGTCATTCGCGGCGGCGGCCAACGACATGTTCGATGCGTCCACCTCGCTGATCGTGGCGCAAAAAATCCATCCGCCCGTGGTCACGTATATATTCCTGGGCATACTGGCCCTGACTTGCGGGGTTTTTGTCGGGCTGAACCTGACGGGGCCGGACAGCCGCAACCTGTTCCATCAGGTGCTTTATGGGCTGATCATGACACTGGCCTTGTATATCATTGTTGATTTCGAGTTTCCAAGAATAGGCAATATACGCATCGACCAGAGCGACAGTCTGCTGCTGGCCATGCGCGAGTCCATGGGGGCGTCGCAGGGCGCCGGGAAGTCAGTTCCATGAGGAAGATGCATGCTCGAACCAGGTTCGTCGCGGGGGGCGTTGACTAGGAAGCCGGCCGTCTGGCTGGCGGTGTGTGCGGTACTGGCGGCCGGGCCGGTCTGCGCCCAGGAAGGCCTGCGGTTGTCCAAGGACGATCTGCAAAAACGCGCCAACGGCGTCCTGGCGCTGATGTCATTTTCCATCGTGCCCGACATCACCACCAGTTCGTTGTCCATTGGCAGCGGAGGTGCCGGCACCAGCGGTTCGAGCAGCTTTTACATGACACAGTTGGGCGGAGGCGACACGCTGTCGGATTCCTTTCCCATTTACCTGGAAGGCGTGTTGGCCGCCAGCCGCTACGACCCCACTTTCATCGCCACGCAGGGTGCCGAAAAGCGCAACATTCCCACCAAATGGAACAGCATTTCCGCCACCGGGGGCGTGGGCTGGGACTTCAAGCTCACCCCGGAACTGAAGCTGCGCCCCATCTTCAATTTTGCGCTGGGCAATGTCACCAGCGACCTGCGCGCCGCCAGTTGGTACGTGGGGCGGCAGGTGGGGCATGATGTCAACTTCCTGGACCGTGGATCGCTGAACGCGTACGGGCTGGGCGGGTCCATCATGCTCGACTACGAGCTGTACCGCGACGACTACGAGGTGGATGTAGAGCTGCGGTATTCCGACATGCGGCTGCAAAGTTTTGCCAGTTCGGCGGCGGTGCAGGGCAAGGCCGTGGCGCAGTCGGCGAACCTGTGGGCCCGCTACCGCGCGCCCACCGGGCTGACTTTGCTGCAAAAGCCGCTGCGCTACGTGCTGGAGCTGACCCATTCGGAATTCCTGGGCGACCAGCGCGGCATCCTGGGCTTCGACCGGCTGACCTCGCTGGGGGCGGGGGTGGAACTGGATTCCAGCGCCTACAAGGTGGTGGTAACCCGCACCCGGCTGGTGGGCCGCTACGTATTCGGCAATAACGTGTCGGGGTTTTCGGTGGGGTTGGCGGTGAGTTTCTGATCGCCATTAAGGTGTAGTCTCGATAGACAGGCCGGCTCATGCGGCCGGGCGCAGTGCATCTTGGCAAGCAGCTCAACTTGGCGAGGCGGTATCGACATGACTGACGCGGCGGTGGTGCAATCTGGCAACGAACCCTTTTCGCTGGTCCGCAATGACCTTTTCTTCAGGTTTCAACGGCGCATTGGCCTGATTCCCGAGCACGGCTCCGGCCTGAAACGCCGAGCGATCGCCTATGCCCTGGTGGCCTGGCTGCCACTGGCGCTGGCCGCCTGGCTGGGCGGCACGGCGGTGCATTCCGACGGCGCCGCGGAATCCCTGCTGGGCCACTTCGGTATCCATGTCCGGTGCCTGGTCGCGATACCGCTGCTGGTATTGGCCGAGGGCATCGCGCACAAGAACATGGTGCTTTGCCTGCAGGAATTCCGGCGCAGCGGCCTGGTCGACGAGGCATTGGCGCCGCGCTACCGGCAGATTCTTGCCGATGCCATACGCATGCGCAACGGTACGCTGCCCTGGGTGATCATCATCGGGCTGGCCGCGGCTTGGACCTTCGCGTTCCTGGTATCGCCAGACCCCGACCAACTGCAATGGGCCGCGTCCGACCGGCCGGGGCTGACCTTCGGAGCGTGGTGGTTCCTGCTGGTCACGCGGCCCATATTCTCGGTGTTGTTGCTGGCCTGGGTATGGCGCTTGGTGATGGCGGGCATCATCATGTTCCGCATCGCACGGTTGCCGCTGAACCTGGTAGTGCTGCACCCCGACCGCGTGGGTGGGCTGGGTTTCCTGGACCGCCTGCCCATTGTGTTTGGCCCCTTGATCTTTTCGGTGTCCGCCGTGGTGTCGGCCTCGTGGGCGCACAACGTTTACTACCACGGGGTCACGGTGCCTTCGCTGTATCCGCAAATGGCCACGCTGGTGGTGTTGCTGGTCTTGATCGGCCTGGCCCCGTTGCTGTTCTTCACGCCCATCCTGGCCCGGGCCAAGCGGGCGGCCCTGCTGGACTATGGCGTGCTGCTGGCGCGGCACGGCCGCCTGGTGGACGCCAAATGGATACACCAGCGGCCTATCCCCGACGATCCCCTGTTGGACGCGCCGGAATTGGGGCCGGTGGCGGACATCCAGGCCATGTACCAGTCGGTGCGCGGCATGCGGGCCGTGGTGTTCGGCAAGGTCATGCTGCTGCAGGTGGCGTTGCCGGCGCTGCTGCCGGCCTTGATCGTGGTGGCTACCCAGTGGCCCCTGAAAAGCACCCTGAGCAAGCTCTTGTTCGCCCTGGTTTAATTTTTAAAACAATAGGTTATGTGGATTTTTTGATGTTTTGGTTGAAAATCGGCTCATGTCGGCTCGGTGCCGCCCGGGGCAGGGTTCCGCAGGGTCACCAAGCGGCATGGCTGTTGTGGGCGGCCATGCTGTTCAGCCCGTGGGTGGGCGCGCAGCCGGAGATCAGCCCCCCGCAAGCCATCGAACGGCTGTTCAACACGGCGCAGCCCGATCCCTCGTGGTTTGCCCCCCAGTTCCTGGCCCAGGTTCCTTATGAACAGGTAACGGGCTTGCTGGACCAACTGGAAAAGCAGCATGGCGAGTTCCAGTCGGTCAAGAAGGCCGCGGACGCCTATCGGGTAACACTTGAGCGCGCGCAGGTTCCCACGCATATCGTCCTGGACCCGCAAGGGCGGATCACCGGGCTTCGGTTCGAGGCCCCCATCGTCGCGGGCGGCCTGGCCGACCACGTGGACGCCATCGCGGGCCTGCCGGGAAGCACGTCGGTGCTGGTGCTGCAAGACGGCCAGCCCATCGCCAGCCACGATCCGGATGCCGTGCTGGCGGTGGGTTCGGCCGCCAAGCTGGCGATATTAAAGGCGGTGGCGGACGCCGCGAGCCAGGGCCGGCTGGCCTGGGACAAAGTGGTGCCGCTGGACCCCGCCTGGCAATCGCTGCCCACGGGCGTGCTGCAGGACTGGCCCGCGCGCACTCCGCTGACTATCTCAACACTGGCGAACCTGATGATTTCCATCAGCGACAACACCGCAACGGATGCGTTGATACGCTTGGTCGGGCGGCCTGCCGTCGAAGCCATTACGCCGCGCAATACCCCGTTCCTGACGACGCGCGAGTTATTCACCCTGAAGGCGGCCGCCCGGCAAGACCTGCGCAATGCCTGGGTCCAGGCCGATCGCGCCGGGAAACAAGCGGTGCTGGAACGCCTGGCAGGCCTGCAATTGCCGGCCGCGGCGGAACTGTCGCCGCGTCCCACGATCGCCGTCGAGTGGTTTCTTAGCGTGCGCGAACTTTGCGGGTTGATCGACGGCCTGGCAGGGCAGCCGGCGCTGCACATTAATACTGGCCTGGCCCGGCGCGCCAACTGGGCGCGAACCGCGTTCAAGGGCGGGTCAGAACCGGGCGTACTCAGCCTGGTCAGCTGGGTGCAGGACCAGGCCGGAACCCGATATTGCGTCGCGGCCACCTGGAACGACCAGGCGCCGCTGGATGAACCGGCGCTGATGGGGCGCTACCGATCCGTGCTGGAACAATTACGGCATTCAAACTGAATACGAAATAATTGGTATTCGATATAAAGAACGGTAGCGAAATAATCAATTTGGATTCATAGTCTTTGCTAATATCGTCAAATAAACGGATAACCACAGCCCTTTATTGCCGCGGAAAATGCCGGATTCAGGACGTGACGGCGCGGATGCCGCAGGTTCTCGGCCGACGCAATAAATGTTATTGGTTACCAGCAGGTTGCAGGCCACGCAATAGTAGCGCCGGGCGGTTGCCGGGGCTGCAGTAAGTCGAGTAGCAGGCCGGTGTCCCGTTGCGCGCCGGTTTGCCATGCTTCCGGAGTTGCATGCTGACACGCAAGTGGTTTCTGTCTCTGATTCTATTCTGGTGCGCAGCCATATCCAGTACCGCCTGGGCATGTGGCACCGAGATATCGTGGGTTCAACGCGCCTGCGACCGGGTCGACGAAATCTGGACGACGGGCAGCAACGATTTATATATAACAGGCTGGGCCTGGCACAACAGGTCCGCATATAGCGCCAGCAAGATCCGCGAATTCAACGAGGCCGCGTGGGGCGGCGGTTTCGGCCGGGGAATTTATGACGAAGATGGCGATTGGCAAGGCCTGTACGGCATGGCCTTCCTGGATTCGCACGAGCGGGTCCAGCCTATTGCCGGCTACGGTTTCCTGAAAATCGGCCGCGTTGCCACGAACTGGCGCCTGGGCGCGGGCTACACCATATTCCTGACCGCGCGCGAAGACATCATGAGTTATATCCCGTTCCCTGGCATTTTGCCGCTGGTATCGGCCGGGTACCGGGATGCCACTTTATTCGCGACGTATATTCCCGGCGGACAAGGCGCCGGGAATGTGCTTTTTGTATTCGGGAAGTGGTCTTTCTGAGCACTTCCCCGCTGTGGATGTAGAGCACTGTGATAGTAGAGCGCGGCAAGCCGCGCTCCTGGCGTGTCCCATGGCCTGAGCCGCCGGTTTCCGGCTGGACGACAGGCCCCGACGAGCCCATGCCGCTGGTCAGACAGCCGCAGGGAGAGGGAGGATGATGGCGCGTTTGATTCGCAGGCGGATGCGGGTGTGGCGGGCGGCCATGATCATGGCGCTGGTTGCATGCGCGGGGTGTGACGACAATGCGGGCTCGGCCGCGGTGGACATCCCCCCGGTGTCGGTCCGGGTATTTACCGTGGCGCTGGCGCCGATCGACTTCGAGTTCGAGCTGCCGGGGCGCATCGAGCCGCAGCGCACAGCCGAGATCCGGGCCCGAGTGGACGGCATTGTCGAAAAGCTGCTGTATACGGAAGGCACGGATGTCGAGGCCGGGACGCCCTTGTTCCAGATCGATGCCAGCGACTACAAGGCCCAGCTGGCGCAGGCCGAAGCCGCATTGCAGCGCGCCCAGGCCGTGCAGAGGAACGCGGCGTCGGTCACCGAGCGCTTCCGGCCCTTGGTCAAGCGCCAGGCCGTCAGCGCCCAGGAATACGACGCCGCGTTGTCGGCCCTGGGGCAGGCGCAGGCGAATGTGGCGGATGCGCGCGCCGCGGTCACCCTGGCCCGGCTGCGGCTGGAACGCTGCACGGTACGGGCGCCGATTGCCGGCCGGGTGGGGCGGGCGCTGGTGACCGAGGGAGCGCTGGTCAGCGCGGCCAGCGCCACCTTGCTGGCGCAGATCAACCAGTTGTCTCCCATCAGCGCCACGTTCACGAAATCCAGCACGGCCGTGATGGACCTGACGGCATCCGTGCAGGCCGGCGTGCTAGCCACGCCGGACAGCGGCAGGTTCCCGGTGCGCATCACGCTGCCCAACGGCCGGGAATATGCCGAACAGGGCTTCGTGGACTTCGCCGACCTGGCGGTAGACCGGACCACCGGCGCCCAGACCGTCAGGGCGCAGTTCGAGAATACCGACAGGGCCTTGCTGCCCGGCCAATTCGTGCGGGGCACCTTCCATGTGGGCGTGCGGCAGGACGGTATCCTGATTCCGGCGCGCGCGGTTCAATTGAACAACGGCTTGGCCAGCGTACTGATGCTGGAGGCCGGGAACACGGTTGCCCCCCGGCAGGTGACCCTGGGAGAACAACGCGGCGGCCGCTGGAGCGTGCTGGAAGGCCTGAAGCCCGGTGAACGCGTGGTGGTGGACGGCTGGCACAAAGTCAGGCCGGGGCAGCGCGTGACGCCCGTAGAGCAGGCTGCGGGCGAACAGGAAGCGGCGTCATGAACGCGTTCTTCGTTGTCCGGCCCGTGTTCGCGTGGGTAGTGGCCCTGTTCATCCTGCTGTTCGGCATGATCGGGCTGGCCTTGCTGCCGGTGGAGCAATATCCCAATATCGCCCCGCCATCCATCACCATACAGGCCAGCTACCGCGGCGCGGATGCGGCCACCATCGACCGCACCGTCACATCCATCATCGAAGAAGAGATGAATGGGCTGGACGATTTCCTGTATATGTCGTCGGTCAGCCGTTCGAATGGGTCGGCCCAGATAACCGTGACATTCAATCCGGGCGCGGACCTGGACGTGGCGCGCGGCCAGGTGCAGGACCGCCTGAGCCGCGTGGAGCCCAGGCTGCCGATCGAAGTGCGCCAATTGGGTATTACGGTGACCAAGGCCTCGTCGGGGTTCCTGATGCTGGTCGCGCTGCAGTCCGACCGCGCCGAGGTGTCCACGGTGCAGATGGGCAATTTTGCGTCGAACAACATCCTGAATGAACTGCGGCGCATTCCCGGGGTGGGCGATGTGCAGTTGTTCGGCTCGTCGTACGCCATGCGGGTCTGGCTGGACGAAAGCAAGCTGGCCAGCTACCAGTTGTCGTCCGCCGACGCGCTGCGGGCGGTGCAAGAGCAGAACTCGCAGACGGCGGCCGGGGCGCTGGGCGAACAGCCCATCACGTACGACGCCCAGTTCAATGCGCAGATCGTGACGCAAAGCCGGTTTTCCACGCCGGAGCAGTTCCGCCAGATCATCCTGCGCGTCAATACGGACGGCTCCACCGTGCGGCTGGGCGATGTGGCGCGGGTAGAACTGGGCCAGGAGAACTACGGTTTTCGCCTGACGACCAATGGCCGGGAATCGGCGGGCATCGCCATCCAGCTGGCCAACGATGCCAATGCCCTGGCGGTGGCGCGCGCGGTACGGCAGCGCATGTCTGAACTGCAGCCCATTTTTCCCGCGGGGGTCAGCTGGACGGTGCCATTCGACACCACGCCCTTTATTACCGTTTCGGTGCAGTCGGTGCTGGTGACCATGGTCGAGGCCCTGCTGCTGGTGACGGCCATGGTGTTCGTGTTCCTGCAAAGCTGGCGCAGCACGCTGATTCCTACCCTGGTGGTGCCCATTGCCCTGATAGGCACCTGCGCCGGGCTGCTGCTGTTTGGGGCATCCATCAACCTGCTTTCCCTGTTCGGCATGGTGGTGGCTATCGGCGTGCTGAATGATGATGCCATCGTGGTGTCGGAGAACGTCGCACGCATCATGAAAGACGAAGGGCTGAGCGCGCCCGAGGCTACCCGCAAGGCCATCGGGCAGGTGTGGGGGCCCATCGTGGCCAGCACGCTGGTGCTGGTGGCGGTGTTCGTGCCCATGGCCATGTTCCCGGGTTCCAGCGGAGCCATCTACCGGCAGTTCTCCATCACGCTGACGGTGTCCATCGTCATTTCGACCACGCTGGCCCTGTCATTGGGCGCGGCGCTGTGCGCCACCTTGTTGAAGCTTCCAGCGGCGCCCGCCGCGGATTCACGCAAGACCTTCCTGGGCAAGCTCAACCACTTGAAGAGCCGCGGGTTCGACAAGTTCAATGCCGGCTTCGACGCCATGACCTCGAAGTACGCCCAGGCGGTAGGGGCCATGTTGCTCAAGCCCGTGCGCTGGCTGGTCGTGTTCGGGCTGGTTTGCGGCTTTACGGTATTTTTGCTGTCGCGGCTGCCGGGCGGATACCTGCCTTCGGAAGACCAGGGCTATTTCTTCGTGGCCTATACGGCGGCGCCGGGCGGCACCGCGGACCGCACCCAGCTCGCGGTACAGCAGGTGGAAGCCTTCCTGCGGCAACAAGACGCGGTGCGCAATGTGGCGTCGGTAACCGGCTTCAGCATCTTCGGGCAGGGCCAGACCACCGGCATGTCGTTCGTGGACCTGTACCCCTGGGCGCAGCGGCCCGATGCGGCCGCGTCGGCCGACGGCCTGGTGGCGCGCAGCAACCTGGCCTTCCTGTCGATTCCCGAGGCCTTCATCTTCGCTTTCAACCCGCCGCCGATTCCTTCGCTGGGCAATGCCGCGGGATTCACCATGAAGCTGCAGGACCGTAGCGGGGTGGGCGGACCGCGGCTGGACCAGGCTGGCGCCGCGATGCTGGCCGCGGCGTCGCAAGACCCCTTGCTGACCGGCATGCGCATCGACGGCATGCCGCCGGCCCCGCAACTGTACGTGGACGTCGACCGCATTCACGCGCGCGCCCTGGGCCTGCAGGTCGGGCAGGTGAACCAGGCCATGCAGCTGGCGTTCGGCACGAACTACGCCAATGATTTCGTGCACGAGGGCAATGTATTGCGGGTATTCCTGCAGGCCGACGCCAGCCAGCGAATGCGGCCCGAAGACATCGCGGCGCTGCAACTGCGCAATGACCGCGGGCAGATGGTGCCGTTCTCGGCGTTTTCCACCATGCGCTGGGTGACCGGGCCGCAGCAGCTGGAGCGCTACAACGGCTTTCCGGCCATCACGATATCGGGCCAGGCGGCCCCAGGACAGTCCAGCGGCGTGGCGCTGCAGCGCATGGACGAAATCGCCGACGCCGTGCTGGGCGACGGCCTGACCCACGAATGGACCGGCACCGCCTTCGAAGAGCGCCAGGCCGGCAACCAGGTGGCGCTGCTGCTGGGGCTGTCGCTGATCGTGGTGTTCCTGCTGCTGTCAGCGCTGTACGAAAGCTGGTCGGTGCCCATCTCGGTGCTGCTGATCCTGCCCTTCGGCGTACTGGGCGCGGCGGCCTTCACGCTGGCACGGGGCATGTCGGCGGATATCTATTTCAATATCGGCCTGGTTACCATCATCGGCCTGGCCGCCAAGAACGGCATCCTGATCGTGGAGTTCGCCCTCAAGGAAGAGCAGGCCGGGCGCGACCGCCACGAAGCGGTGCTGGACGCGGCGCGGCAACGGCTGCGGCCCATCCTGATGACCAGCCTGACTTTCGTGCTGGGCATGCTGCCGCTGGTGCTGGCCACCGGCGCGGGCGCGGCCAGCCGCCGGGCGGTGGGCACCAGCGTCATGGGCAGCATGCTGACGGCCACGCTGTTCGGCGTTTTCTTCACGCCTCTGCTGTACGTGGTGTGCCGCAAGTGGTTCAGCCGTCGCCCCAGGGGCCCGGCGCCCGCGCCCGATGCGCTGGCGG
>NZ_JAJMLX010000077.1 GCF_020991325.1 Bordetella petrii
GCCGGCGTGGCGGTGGCCACGGGCGCCTGCCTGTCCCCCGGGCTGGCCCATGCCGCCGAATCGGCGGGCGCGGCGTCGTCTTCAGCTGCGCAGCGCCGCTACGACATTCCCGCCGGCCCACTCAAGTCGGTACTGACGCGCTTTGCCAGCGAGGCGGGAATTTTCCTGGCCGGTTCCATCGACCTGGCCGATGGCAAGACCAGCGCCGGCCTGCAGGGCACGTACAGCGTGCGCCAGGGCCTGACGAACGTGCTGGCGGGATCGGGCCTGCAGGCCGTGCCCGACGCCAGCAACCGCTATGTGCTGAAGCCCCTGCCGCCAGCCAGTGTCA
The DNA here is from genome assembly GCF_020991325.1 of Bordetella petrii. Classification (GTDB taxonomy): domain Bacteria; phylum Pseudomonadota; class Gammaproteobacteria; order Burkholderiales; family Burkholderiaceae_B; genus Bordetella_A; species Bordetella_A petrii_E. Next base: position 332 of record NZ_JAJMLX010000077.1, read on the forward strand.
GTGAACTGCCGGCGGTGACCGTTACCGGCCAGGCCGAATCCGGCACCGGCCCGGTGGTGGGCTATATGGCACAGCGCAGCACCACGGCCACGAAAACCGATACGCCCATCGTCGAAACGCCGCAGTCGATCTCGGTGGTGTCGGCCCAGCAGATACGCGACACGGGCGCCAGTTCGCTGGACCAGGCACTGGCGTACACCGCGGGCGTGCGCACCACCATCTATGGCGCCAGTTCGCGCATGGACACCGCGCAGGCGCGCGGCGTCGAGATCGAGGACATTTTCCTGGACGGCCTGAAAGACCGCGTGAACTTCTGGACCAGCACGCCGCGCGTGGAGCCCTACCTGATGGAGCGCATGGAAGTACTGCGCGGACCGGCATCCATGCTGTATGGCCAGGGCGGCACCGGCGGCCTGATCAACAATATCAGCAAGCTGCCGCAGGCCGAGGCACAGCATGAAATCGGCGTGCAGGTAGGCAGCCACGACCGCCGCCAGTTGCAGGCCGACCTGACCGGCCCGCTGACCGAAGACGGCACCTGGCTATACCGGCTGGTGGCGCTGGGCCGCGAAAGCGGCACGCAGGTGGATTACGGCAAGGACGACCGCCAACTGGTGGCACCGTCGCTGACCTGGGCGCCCAGTGCCAATACCGACCTGACCATCCGGCTGAAATGGCAGAAAGACCGGGCCAGCGGCGATTCGGGCAGCACCCTGCCCTGGGAAGGCACCATCCTGCCCAACCCCAACGGACGCATCGCGCGGCATACCTTCGTGGGGCAGCCCGGCTACGACCACTTCAATGCCGACAGCTGGCAGGCGGGCTGGTCGTTCCGGCACGCGCTGAACGAAAAATGGACCTTCCGGCAAAGCACGCGCTGGACAGACAGCCGCACCGACTACGCCGCCTTCGACGTATTCGCGCCGTACCTGGATGCCGAACAGCGCAAGCTGGGCCGGGCGGCTTATTTCTGGAAGCACCACACGCAGATCCTGGCCGCCGACCAGAACTTCCTGGGGAAATTTTCCACCGGCCAGGTGGATCACCAGTTGCTGGTGGGCCTGGACTATTTGCGCTACCGGGACTCGGGCTCGGGCATCGACGACTACGAAGGCCTGGACCCCATCGACGTGTACGACCCCGTATACCAGGTGGGCTACCAGCCCCCGGCGCGCGAGCCCATTGCCACCAGCGGCATCAAGCAGCTGGGGTTTTATATCCAGGACGAAATGCGCTGGCGCAACTGGATACTGCTGGCCGGCTGGCGTCACGACGAATCCACAAACTGGGAAGACGGCACCGACGACCGCAACGACCGCGCCGATTCGCTGCGCTTCGGCCTGATGTATGAAATCGTGCCCGGGCTGCTGCCGTACATCAGTTACGCGGAATCGTTCCTGCCGCAGGCCAATACTGGCTACGGCCAGCAGTTGCGGCCGCTGCGCGGCAAGCAATGGGAAGCCGGGGTGAAGTACGAACCGCCTGCGCAAGACTGGCGCGCATCGGCCGCCGTGTTCGAGCTGCGGGAAGTGAACCGCACGGTGGAAATTTCCGAAACAGAGGTGTCGCAGCGCGGCAAGACCCGCAATACTGGCCTGGAACTGGAATGGATCGGTTCGGTTACTCCGCAAATCGACATCAACGCCAGCTTCACGTATTTGAACGTCGACCGGCAGTTGTCTGGGGTACCCAAGCGCCAGGCCTCCCTGTGGAGCACGTACCGGTTCTCGCTGGGCAACCTGGACGGTTTCACCATCGGCGGCGGGGTGCGCTATGCCAGCGGCTTCGTCGACGAATCCACCGAAGGCACCGACGTGCCCCGCACTCCTTCGGTGACGCTGCTGGACGCCATGCTGGCCTGGGAAAACCGCAACTGGCGCGTCGCGCTCAATGCCAGCAACCTGACCGACAAGGAATACTTCAGCCAGTGCTCGGAATGGGGCTCGTGCTCGTATGGCACCGGCCGGCTGGTAAGCCTGACAACGACCTATCGGTGGTAGCCGGACCCGCGGGCGGCGCCAGCACAGCGCGCGCCCGCGTTTTACGGATGTGCCGGACACAGGCAATAATGGGGGTCGTCACCAAAGAAAGGAGCCCTTTATGGCCCAAGCATCCGCCCGTCACATCCTGGTTTCCACCGAAGCCAAGTGCAATGAACTCAAGGCCGCCATCGAAGGCGGCGCCGATTTCGCGCAACTGGCCCGCGAACATTCCAGCTGCCCGTCCGGCCGCGACGGCGGCAACCTGGGCACGTTCGGCCCCGGCCAGATGGTCAAGGAATTCGACACCGTGGTGTTCAGCGCCCCCGTGAATCAGGTGCAAGGCCCGGTCAAAACGCAATTCGGCTACCACCTGGTCGAAGTCACCGACCGCCAGGACTGACCCCCAGCGATCAGCAAGCGCCGGGCACCGCGCAGGTGGCCGGCGCTTTTTTTTGCCGCCGGGCCGTCCCAAGGCAAAAAGCCCCCTTGGGGGGCAGCAAGCCGAAGGCCAAATGACAACGGCCGTTACTGTTTGTTGAAAAACGCTTCCAGCCGCGTGGGCCGGGCTATCCCGGTGATATTCTCGATTGTCGTTTCTCGCAAGCCCGGCGTCCTGCCGGGCACCCGGAATTTCGCCCGGCCTGCCATCGACCGAAGGAACACCGCCATGAAGAACTTCGCCGCATTCGCCGCCTGCCTGCTCCTGGGCAGCCTGGGCGCCGCCCACGCGCAGCAGTCGTCCGTGCCGCGTATTCAAACCGCCGAACTGGGGCCGGCCGACAAGGACCGGAGCGGCACCGTCAGCAAGCAGGAATACCAGACCTTCATGGTGGCCGCGTTTACCGAGATCGACGTCAATAAAGACAGCAGCCTGAGCAAGAATGAACTGTCGCAGGTACTGACGCAGGAACAGTTCGTGGCCATGGACGCCAGCCGCGATGGCAGCGTGGACCGCGGCGAATTCATGAACCAGGTCATGGCCGACTTCGCCAATTCCGACACGGACGGCGACGGCGTACTGAAATAGCCCGTGGCCGGCACTGGCCGGCCGGCAAGAACCTGTTTTACTATTCCGCAGGCCCTGGCTTGCACGGGGTTGCCCTGCCCTTGCCGGCGTTTCCCCATGGTTATCGATGACCAGAAAACTCACTAGCCTGGATATTGCACGGCTGGCTGGCGTATCGCAAAGCACGGTGTCGCGCGTGCTGCGGCAATTGCCGAATGTCGACGACCAAACCCGCGAGCACGTGCTGCGGGTTATCCGCCAGCACCGCTACACGCCCAACGCCGCCGCGCGCAGCATGAAAACCAACCGCAGCGGCAACGTCGCGGTGGTGGTCGCCAATCTGGACAATCCGCTGTATCCGGCGCTGCTGCACCATCTGGTCGAGCAACTAGCGCGGCGCGGCCTGCGCGCCACCGTATGGGAACCCGCCGCGGGGCTGGACGCGAACATGGCGCGCGCCATTGCCGAAAGCCCGGTCGACGGCGTGATATTCGCCACGGCGGTGGATGCCGCTCGCCAGGAACACGAGTTCATCGCGCAGTCCAAGCCTGTCATCCTGATGAACCGCAGCCTGTCCACCCGCACATTCGACGCCGTGGTCAGCGACAACGCGGCCGGCGGCGCCCTGGTGGCGAAGTTTTTTGCCCAGGCGGGCAAGCGCAATGTCGGGCTGATATCGGGGCATTCGTCGGCCAGCACCATCGTCGAACGCAAGCGCGGTTTCATGCGCGAACTGGCCCGCCATCCTGGCGTGTGCTGCCACGCCTCGGCGCAGGAGTTCGATGTGTTCACGTATGAAAACGGCTACCGCGCCGCGCGTGAGCTGCTGGCGCGGCACCCGGCCATCGACGCGCTGTTCTGCAGCAACGACATCCTGGCCATCGGCGCGCAGGATGGCGCGCGCGCGGCGGGCCGCGCGGTGCCCGGCGATATGTGGGTGGTGGGCTACGACGACATTCCCATGGCGGGCTGGGACGCCATCGGGCTGACCACGGTGCGCCAGCCCCTGGAATCCATGACGGCACAGGCCGTTGAACGGCTATGCCTGCGCATGGCGCAGCCAGACCTGCCCCCGCGCACCGTCAAACTGGACAATGCCCTGGTGCAGCGCCGCTCGACGGCCGCCGGCGGCGGCCAGCCATCTGGCGATCATTCTGGCGATCAATCGGCCAGCATGGCATTGAAGGTGACGTAGGATCCCCAGATCGCCAGCAGCGTCAGCAGCACCAGCACCACGGTGTGCAGCTTGTTGCCAGCCAGGTCCCCCATCAGGTCCTTGCGGTTGATCAGCACGATCAGGCCGATGGACACCAGCGGCATCAGCACGATCTGCGCCGCATTCACGAACACCGTCAGCCAGATGAAGCCCGGCATGCCCGGAATGGCCCACACCAGCGGCAGGATGGCCACCAGGAAGTAGGCCACGCGGAACAGCGGGTCTTTGCTGGGAGCGTCGCGGAATTTTTCCTTGCGGGCGGGTGCCACACAGTACAGGCATTCCATCGCCATCTTGGGAAAGCCATGCGCGTAGCCGATGACCGAACTGAAGCAGGCGCACAGCACGCCCAGGTAGATGATGATTTCCCCTGCCCGCCCGGCCACTTGCCCCAGCAGGTGCGCAAGGTCGTTGAAGTTCTCGATGGTGATGCCGCGCGGGTGCAGCACTTCCGCCCCCATCACCCATACCGCCAGGTCCAGCACGATGATCACGAAAATGCCGAACAGCAGGTCGTAGCGCTGCACCCGGCGGTGCTCGGGCCGGATATAGCCTTTTTCTTTCATGAAAGTGGGATACAGCAGGTTCGCCAGCGAACCGCCCACCGCGCCTATCAGCGACACCACGATGAGAATGGCGCCGAAGGTGCCTACCTGGCCGGGCGTTTCAAAGGCGAACGTGCCCTTGACGATGGCGCCCACGTCCGGCTTGGCCATGATGGCGCCGCCGACCAGGCTGACCGCCAGCACCACCAGGATCAGTTTCTCGACATTCTCCAGGTAGCGATACACGGCCTTGCCCGTAATGACCACCGCAAGAATCACCGCGGCCACGCTCCACAACAGCACCGACCCGCTTTCGCCGGTCAGGTGATACAGGGCTTCGCCGGAACCCCGTATGGTGTATGACTCGTAGAAGTGCCCCAGCACGATGCCGCCCACGCCCAGCAGTATGGGGTAGTACTTCCATACCTGCGCATAGCCTTCGAAAATGGTGTGGCCGCGCGCGTTCATCAACTGGTAATTGGCGATGATGCTGACCAGGAAGTACCGCACCAGCAGCGCCAGGGCCAGGCCCCACATCAGCGCGTAGCCGTAGTGCGCGCCGGCCAGCGCGTTGTCGACCAGGTCGCCCGCGCCCAGCCATGTCAGCACCAGCACGATGCCGGGCCCGAATGATTTCACATATCCCCAGAATGAATTGGGGATCTCGGCCCCCGCTGGCGCGCCGTCCGGCCGGGGTTGCACGGAAGGATGCTTCACTGCTGTTGGATCTGCACTCATGCTTGTCTCTTCCCATGTCGTTATGATTTCTGTGCAGCACTAATGGCGCGGTGTGCTCCCGCGCTCGATGTTTTTTTTGCAGGCGTTCAGGCCGTGGCCAGTTCCACGTCCAGCGTGGTGGTGCGGCGCAGTTCGCGCGGGTGCTTCTTGTCGTCGAAGCGGGTGCCGCGGTGCATGGTGGCCCGGTTGTCCCAGATGACGAAATCGCCGGGGCGCCAGTCATGGCTGTAGACGAGTTCGCGGCGGGTGGCGTGTTCGGTCAGGTCGCGCAGCAGGGCCCGGCCTTCGGGCACCGGCCAATCAATGATGTGCGATGCATGCGACGCCAGGTACAGCGAACGGCGGCCCGTGTTCGGGTTGACGCGCACCAGCGGGTGCACGGCGCCCGGCAGCTTGCCGCGCTCTTCATCCGAGAACTCGAAGCCCAGCACATGGCGCGAATACACGATGGAATGGAAAGCGCTTAGCGGTTCGACCAACGCCTTGGTTTCGTCATCCAGCGTGTCATAGGCGGTGTACATGTCGGCGTACTCGGTATCGGTGCGCACGGGGGGCACCATCTTGCACGACAACATCGAGTATCGCCCGGCTGGATCCTGGAACGATGCGTCGGTGTGCCACAGCCGGTTGCTCAGCGAACTGACGCGGCGCCGGTCGTTGTCTTGCAACAGTTCGCCCTTGTTGTTGACGTTGGAAATGTCCGTCAGGGCATCGCTGCCGAACCGGTTCTTTTCCAGCACCGAGAGCGACGTCTTGGTGTGCAGCACGCCGTCGAAGCGCTGCGAGAATTCCAGCTGCTCTTCGTTGCCTAGCGGCTGGCCGTGGAAGACCAGCACGCCGTACTGATCCATGCCCGCGCGTAGCTGCGCCAGTTCGTCTTCGCTGGCCTGGCGCAGGTCTACCCCCGACACCCGGCCCACGAAACAGGGGTGGATTTGCTCGATCGACAGTGCCATGGTGTCTCCTCGTCTTGATTTATGGCCGTGGCGCCAGCCTTATGACTACGTAATCATTATTGAAATCAACCTTGATGAATGTCAACCAGGAAGAGTGCTACCGATTGATTCGAACCGGGCCAGGCATGGTCATATAGACATCATGATGTCATAATGACAAACATGCCTGCCGCACCATCCCGCGCCCTGCCCTTGTACGCCCAGCTGGAACACGCCCTGGGCGCCGACATCGCGTCCGGCGCCCTGTTGCCAGACGAACGGCTGCCGTCGGAAGACGAGCTGGCGGCGCGCTTTGGCGTCAGCCGCATCACGGTGCGCACGGCGGTGCAAAACCTGGTGGGCCGGGGCCTGCTGGAAATACGCCGCGGCAGGGGCACTTATGTGGCGCAGCCCAAAATGCGCCAGGAACTCACCGAACTCAGCGGCTTCGTGGAAGACATGCAGGCGCTGGGGCGCACGCCCACGGCACGCCTGCTGGACAAGCGCGTGGTGCCGGCCGATAAAGACGTGGCGCGCCACCTGGGCCTGGCCGTGGGCACGCGGGTGTATCGCATCGAGCGGGTGCGCCTGGCCGATGGCGTGCCGGTGTCGTTCGATGAAACCTGGCTACCCTTCGACATCGGCCGCAAAGTGGTCCGGCACAACCTGGAAGCCGAACCCATCTTCGCGTTGCTGGAACAAAAGTACGGTTTGCCGCTGCTCGAGGCCGAATACCAGCTGGAAGCCACCGCGTGCAATGCGCACGTGGCCCAGGGCCTGGCGGTGGCGCCCGGCAGCCCGGTGTTCCTGATCGAACGCACCTCGTATTCGCTGGACAACCGGCCAGTCGATTTTGAACGCCTGTACTACCGCGGCGACCTGATCCGCTTTGTCACGCGCTTGGCCCGCCGGCCCAGGGGCAAACCGGCCAGCGGCGCGGCCCGCTGATGGACCCGCTGTATTCCCTGGGCCTGTTCGCAGCCGCCTTTGGCGCCAGCGCGCTGGGCGGAGTGCTGGGCATGGCCAGCGGCATTTTCATCGTGCCGGCCCTTACGCTGTGGGCCGGCGTCGACATCCGCGTGGCCATCGCCGCCAGCATCGTGTCGGTGATCGCCTGTTCCTGCGGCAGCGCCGCGCCTTTCCTGAAACACAGGCTGACCAACATCCGCCTGGCGCTGGTGCTGGAAGTGGCCACCACGCTGGGCGCGCTGACCGGCGTGTTCCTGATCGGCCTGGTGCCCGTACAGTATTTATATGGGCTGTTCGCCGCGGTGCTGGCGGTGTCCGCCCAACAGATGCTGGCGCGGCGCGCCGATCCGGTGGGCGCCTCGGCCGACCGCCTGGCCACCCGGTTGCGCCTGCACGGCAGCTACCCCGACCGTGCGCTGGGCCGCGACGTGGCCTACCAGGTCAGCCGCGTGCCCATGGGCTTGTCGCTGATGTACGGCGCGGGACTGATCTCGGCGCTGCTGGGCATAGGCAGCGGCGTGTTGAAAATACCCGCCATGGACACGGCCCTGCGCCTGCCCATCAAGGTGTCGTCGGCAACCTCGAACTTCATGATAGGGGTGACGGCGGCGGCCAGCGGCGCGGCCTATTTCGTGCGCGGCGATATCGATACGGCCATCGCCGGCCCGGTGGCCCTGGGCTCGGTGGTGGGCGCCCTGTTGGGCGCGCGGCTGCTGATGGGGCTGCCCGCGGACAAGCTGCGGCTGTTCTTCGTGGCGGTGCTGGCCGTGCTGGCCGTGCAGATGGCCGCCAGCGCCTTGGGCCTGCAGGGAGGCCCGGCATGACCGCTGGCGTCGACACCGCCCGCGCGCGCGAACGCTATATTGCCGCGCTGCTGCACCATGGCACCTGGTTCGCGTCCGTCCTGATAGGCATCGCCCTGCTGGCGCAATGGCTGGCCGGCGCGCCAGGCTGGAGCCTGATATTGGCCCAGGCCGGCATTGCCGTGTTCATCGCCCTGCCGGTGCTGCGCGTGGCGCTGATGCTGGGCATGTTCCTGCGCGAACGCGATTATCTGTACAGTGCGCTGGCCGTGGCCGTGCTGGCCATCATCGCGCTGGGGCTGTTGGTGGGGCTGCGCGGCTCGCTTTAGTGTGTCAGGCCCTAGCGCCATTCCCCCAAGGGCAGCATACCGTCGCGGCTTTTTATCTTGCGCATCACGATGTGCGAACACAGGTCGCGCACGCCGGGCATCTTGCTGAGCTTGTCTTCGACAAACGCGGAAAACGCCGCCAGGTTGCGGGTGCGCACGGTCAGTATGTAGTTCGACGCGCCGGTCACGATGCTGGCTTCGGTAATCTCGTCGTGCAGGGCGATGCTGGCCAGGAACGCTTCGTGCCACCCGGCGCGCGACTGGTCTAGCGTGACATGCACGATGGCCTCGAGCTCGAAACCCAGTTTTTCCGCGTCCAGCACGGCGCGGTAGCCTTTGATCAGGCCGTGATCGTGCAACGCACGCACGCGGCGCAGGCAGGCCGACGGCGACAGGGCCACCTGTTCGGCCAGGTCCTGGTTGCTGAGGTGCGCGTCGTCCTGCAGGCGGCACAAGATGCGGCGATCGATGGCGTCCAGTTCCATGGCGCAATCCAATTTGGTTTTCACGTTGATTCTGCAATTTACTGCGAACTTTCAGCACCTGAGCGCCGGTGATAACAATTTTTCGCCAGCATGCCGCTGCTAGTATGCCCGCATACACAGGAGCCCCCTCATGCCCACCCGCGACGAATGCCTGCAGGCCGACCGCCAGGACCCCCTGGCCCCCTTGAAGCACCAGTTCGAGCTGCCGGCCGGGCTGCTTTACCTGGACGGCAATTCGCTGGGGGTATTGCCCAAGGCCGCCGCGGCGCGCAGCGCGCAAGTGGTTACCCAGGAATGGGGCCAGGGCCTGATCCGCAGCTGGAATACGGCGGGCTGGTTCGACCTGCCCGCGCGCCTGGGCGACAAGCTGGCGCCGCTGATCGGCGCCGGGCCGGGCCAGGTGGTGGTTACCGACACGACATCGCTGAACCTGTTCAAGGCCCTGGCCGCCGCGCTGCGCATCCAGCAGCAGGCGGCGCCGCAACGCCGCGTGATCCTGTCCGAACGCGACAACTTCCCCACCGACCTGTACATGATCCAGGGCATGATGGACCTGCTGCAACAGGGCTATGAAATGCGCCTGATCGACGACGGCCTGCCCTTGGAACAGGCGCTGGACGACTCGGTGGCCGTGCTGGCGCTGTCGCACGTGAACTACCGCACCGGCGCCATGTACGACATGGCCGCCGTTACCGCGCGCGCGCACGCGCAGGGCGCGCTGGCCATCTGGGACCTGGCCCACGCCGCGGGCGCCGTGCCGGTGGACCTGGCCGGCGCCGAGGCCGATTTCGCCGTGGGCTGCACCTACAAGTACCTGAATGCGGGCCCCGGCGCGCCGGCCTACATCTGGGTGGCGCCGCGCCATGCCGACGATTTCCGGCAGCCGCTGTCGGGCTGGTGGGGGCACCAGCGGCCTTTCGACATGGCCGTGGCCTATGAGCCCGCGGGCGGCATCCGCCGCTACCTGTGCGGCACGCAACCCATCGTGTCGCTGGCCATGGTGGAATGCGGCCTGGACATCAGCCTGGCCGCCAATATGAACGACGTGCGCAAGAAGTCGCTGCGCATGGGCGACCTGTTCATCGACCTGCTGGAAAGCCGCTGCGCCAGCCACCCGCTGACGCTGATCACCCCCCGCGAACACGCGCGGCGCGGCAGCCACATCAGCATCCGCCATCCGCATGGCTATGAAGTCATGCAGGCCCTGATCGCGCGCGGCGTCATCGGCGATTACCGCGAACCCGAAGTGCTGCGATTCGGCCTGACGCCGCTGTACCTGGGCTACACGGACATATGGGACGCGGTCGACACCCTGAAAACCGTGCTGGACACGGAAGACTGGAAAAACCCGGAATTCGCGCAACGCGGCGCCGTGACCTGAGGCGCGCCCCGCCACCGTGCGCGGGGTTCAGGCCGGCGGCCGCTGCAGTTCACCCACGACGAAATCCACGAATGCCCGTACCTTGGGCACCAGGTGCCGGCGCGATGGGTACACCGCGTACAGGTAGGTGTCCACCATGGACCAATCTTCCAGTACCGCGCGCAGGCGGCCTTGCCGCAGATCGTCTTCCACATAGGTGCGCGGCACCAGGCTCAGCCCGAAACCGGCGCGCAGCGCATCGCGCACGGCCAGGCTGGAATTGACCTGATAGCGCCCCCGCACCGGTATCCGCAGTGTCTGGCCGCCGCGCCGGAAGGCCCATTCATCGGCATGGCCCGACAAGGTGAAGCGCAGGCAGTTATGGTGGCGCAGGGCCTCGGGGCTGCGGGGCGCGCCGTGGCGCTCGAAGTATGCCGGCGCGCCGCATAGCACGTGCGGCAGCACCGTCAGCGGCCGCGCCACCAGGCTGGAATCTTCCAGTTGGTCGCTGCCGCGGATGGCCACATCGAAACCTTCCTGGATGATGTCGACGCGGCGGTCTTCCAGGTGCAGATCCAGCGACAGATCGGAATACGCCTGCAGGAACGCGGGTATGGCGGCCGACAGGCGAGTCAGTGTCAGCGACATGGGCGCGCTGACGCGCAGCACGCCGCTGGGGTTGGCCCGCAGGGTGGCCAGCGACTGCCCGGCTTCGTCCAGGTCGTCCAGGATGCGGGTGATCTGCTGGTAATAGCGCGTACCCGCCTCGGTCAGGCTCATGCGGCGGGTGGTGCGGTTCAGCAGGCGCACGCCCAGGTGCGCTTCCAGTTCGCCGATGTTCTTGCTGACCGCCGCGGGCGACAACTGCATATGGCGCGCCGCGCCCGCGAAGCTGTTCAGCTGCACGACATTCCGGAAAACACGCAGGGCGGTAAGGTGTTCCATACATTATTCACTTTAAGAACATAGTGAATGTACTCGATACCTGATTATCAATTACAGGTAGATCAATTAGCCTTGTTTCCAGGCCGGCACGTTGCGTGCCGACCCGAACCGACGAGAACAAGGCATGGAAAACCCATTGATCGCCGCCATACAGCAACGTGTGTCGGCCAACCACTTCGACCCCGCCCACCGGATTGCGCCGGCCGATATCGAACGGCTGGCGGAACTGGCCACGCGTGCTCCCACGGCGTTCAATCTGCAGAACTGGCGCTTCATCGCCGTGCATACGCCGGACCGCAAGGCCCGCCTGCGCGAGCTGGCCTGGGGGCAGGCCAAAGTGGCCGATGCCGCGGCCACCTTCATCGTGGTGGGCGCGCTGGCGCGCGCGGACAGGCTGGCCGAACGGTTGCAGCCTTCGGTGGCGGCCGGCTTCATGCCGGCCGCGATGGTGCCGGCCTGGGAAGGCGCGGCGCGCAATCTGTACGACGGACAGCCGCGCCAGCAACGCGACGAAGCCGTGCGCAGCGCGGCGCTGGGCGCATCGACGCTGATGCTGGCGGCCCAGGCCCTGGGCCTGGCATCCTGCCCCATGAGCGGATTCGATCCCGCTGGCGTGGCCAGTGAATTCGGCTTGGCGCCCGGCGAATTGCCGGTCATGCTGGTGGCCGTGGGCCGCGCGGCTTCGGGAAACTGGCCGCAGAAGCCGCGCCGCCCCCTGGAACAAGTACTGGAACTGGCTTGAGGAGCCCATCATGACTCGCGGCGCGGACGTGCTGGCCACCGCCCTGGCACCGGCCATCTGGGGCAGCACCTACATCGTGACGACGACTCTGCTGCCGGCGGATTACCCGCTGACGGTGGCCATGCTGCGCGCCCTGCCCGCCGGCCTGTTGCTGCTGCTGTGGGCACGGCAACTGCCCACCGGCATCTGGTGGGCACGCAGCTTCCTGCTGGGCGCCCTGAACTTCTCCGTGTTCTGGGCCATGTTGTTCGTCACCGCCTATCGCCTGCCGGGCGGCGTGGCGGCCACGCTGGGCTCCATACAGACACTGATCGTCATTGGCCTGGCCCGCCTGTTGCTGGGCTCGCCCGTGCAAGGGCTGTCGGTGCTGGCGGCGCTGGCGGGAATGGCGGGCGTGGCCTTGCTGGTGCTGACGCCCGACGCGGCGCTGGACCCGCTAGGAATTGCCGCCGGGCTGATCGGCGCGGCGGCCATGGCGCTGGGCACCGTGCTCAGCCGCCGCTGGCAGCCGCCCGTGCCGGCGCTGACTTTCGCCAGCTGGCAACTGACGGCGGGCGGCATAGTGCTGCTGCCGTTCGCGCTGTGGCTGGAACCCAGCCTGCCCGCGCTCACGCTGGCCAACCTAAGCGGCCTCGCCTACCTGGCGGTCATCGGGGGGGCACTGACGTACGCGCTGTGGTTCCGCGGGCTGGCGCGCCTGGGGCCGGCCGTGGTGGCCTCGCTGGGTTTTCTCAGCCCGCTGACCGCCGTAGTGCTGGGCTGGACTTTGCTGGACCAGCGTTTGAACGCGCTGCAACTGGCCGGCATGGTGGTGGTGATAGGCAGCGTGTGGCTGGTGCAGCGCGTGCAGGCAGGGGCACCGCAAGTACAAGCGGCAGTGAAGTCGGCCGAATAAGGCAATCGGCCCGGACGCCCATGGCACTACCTTAAGGGTGAAAGAGAGTACCTTGCGGGGCACTGCCGGGTGTCCGGCTCCGAAGGTGCCGGACACCGTTGTGTGCCGCGACGGTCTCAGTTAGACGGTGTCTGGCACCCTGACGGGAGCCAGACACCTTGTATCTTGTAGTGCCCGCGAAAACTCGCCGCGGCAGCTTAAGGCAGCGCCATGGGGGCCAGACGCGTCATGCAGCGCCCGGGCGTTAACCTGAAGTTAAAAATGTTTTGAATCGCTGGCGCGCAGCGGTGGCGATGCAATAGGTACAGTGCCCGACAAGCAAGCTGGCGACAGGCGCCGGCCAGGAGCCAGGCATATGAAGACGTACCGCATCGCAACCATTCCGGGCGACGGCATCGGCAAAGAAGTCATACCCGCGGGCCGCCAGGCCATGCAGGCGCTGGCCGAGGCCGATGGCTCGTTCGCGTTCGAGTTCCAGGATTTCGACTGGGGCGGCGATTATTACCGCCGCCACGGCGTCATGATGCCCGCGGACGGGCTGGATCAGTTGCGCGACAAGGACGCCATACTGTTCGGCTCGGCCGGCGACCCGGACATTCCCGATCACATCACGCTGTGGGGCTTGCGGCTGAAAATCTGCCAGGGGCTGGACCAGTACGCCAACGTGCGCCCGACTCGCCTGCTGCCGGGCATCGACGGCCCCTTGAAGCGCTGCGCGCCCGGGCAGCTGGACTGGATGATCGTGCGCGAGAACTCCGAAGGCGAGTATTCCGGCGTGGGCGGGCGCGTACACCAGGGCATGCCTATCGAGGCGGCCACCGATGTATCCATGATGACGCGCGCCGGGGTCGAGCGCATTCTTCGATATGCGTTCCGGCTTGCGCAATCCCGTCCGCGCAAGCAACTGACGGTGGTGACCAAATCCAACGCGCAGCGCCATGCCATGGTGATGTGGGATGAAATCGCGCTGGAGATCAGCCGCGAGTTTCCCGACGTGCAGTGGGACAAGGAACTGGTGGACGCGGCCACCGCCCGCATGGTGAACCGTCCGGCCTCGCTGGACACCATCGTGGCCACCAACCTGCATGCCGATATCCTGAGCGACCTGGCGGCGGCGCTGGCCGGCAGCCTGGGCATTGCCCCCACCGGCAATATCGATCCCGAACGCCGGCATCCGTCGATGTTCGAGCCCATACATGGTTCCGCCTTCGACATCATGGGCAAGGGGCTGGCGAATCCGATCGGCACGTTCTGGTCGGTTGTCATGCTGCTGGAACACCTGGGCGAACACGCGGCCGCCGCCCGCATGATGCAGGCCGTGGAAAGTGCAACCGCCAACCCGGCCCTGCACACCGGCGACCTGGGAGGCCAGGCGACCACCGGGCAAGTCACGCAGGCCGTCTGCCAGCACTTGCGCACAGCGGCGCGGCAGGCGCATGCCGCGTAGCCACGCCCCGCAAGATTCATTACCCATAAAAAGAGGAGACATCATGAACCACTTGAACCGCGGCCTGCGCCGCGCGCTGGCTGCCGCCCTGTGCGCCGCCGGAATCGGACTGGCCTCTGGCGCGGCGGCGCAGACTTACCCCGCGCGCCCCATCAACCTGGTAGTACCGTTTCCGGCCGGAGGCACCACCGATGTGCTGGCGCGCGCGCTGGGGCAGGAACTGTCCAGGAGCCTGGGCCAGCCAGTGGTGGTGGAGAACAAGCCCGGCGCCGGCGCCACGCTGGGCGCCGACTATGTCGCCAAGGCTCCCGCCGATGGCTACATGCTATTAATGGGCGCGGTGCACCACACCATTGCCACCAGCGTGTACCGCAGCCTGCAGTACGACTTCCAGAAAGACTTCGCTCCCATCACCACCGTGGCACTGGTGCCGAACATCCTGGTGGTGAATCCCAAGCTGCCGGCCCGGAATGTGCAGGAACTGCTGGCGCTGGCAAAGCAGTCGCCCGGCAAACTGACGTTCGGATCAAATGGCATGGGCACGGGGCAGCACCTGATCGGCGCGCAGTTCCAGGACATGGGCGCCGTGCAGCTGCTGCATGTGCCGTACAAGGGCAGCGGCCCGCTGACCACGGACCTGCTGGGCGGGCAGATAGACATGTCGTTCGACACCATCACACCGGTATTGGCGCACGTGAAGTCGGGCAAGCTGCGCGCGCTGGCCGTTACCACCGACCAGCGCTCGGCGGCCCTGCCGGATACCCCCACCATGCAGGAGGCCGGACTGAAGGACTTCAACATGGGAACGTGGTTTGGCGTCCTGGCGCCCGCGGGCACGCCGCCCGAGATCGTGGCCCGGTTGAACGCCGAGATGGTGAAGATCATCCAGTCGCCCGATTTCGGCAAGCGCATGGCCGAAATCGGCGCGGTGCCGATCGGCGACAGCAGCGACCACATGGCCCGGCAGATCAAAGACGATACCGAACGCTACGCCGAGTTGGTCAAGCAGGCCAAGGTGGCCATCAACTAAGGCAGCGCAGACTACCAGGCAACGCCCCCGCCGCCCTGCCGCCTGTCCTGGAAGTAGTCGACCAGAAAGTCGATGAACACCCGCACCTTGGCCGACAGGTGGTGACGCTCGGGAAACACGGCATGGATGTCGGCGGGTGGCAACGCGTAGTCTTGCAGCAGCAATTCCAGGCGGCCGGAACGCAAATAGCGCGCCAGATCCCATTCGGCGCGCTGCAGGACTCCCAATCCGGCCAGCCCCCAGGTCAGGGTGACCTCGCCATCATTGCTGCTCAGGGGGCCGCGCACCTTGACGGTTTCGGAATGCTCGCCCCGGGTGAAGCGCCACAGGCCGTAGGTATCTTCATTCTGGCGCAGCACGATGCATTGATGCCGGGCGAGATCTTGCGGCGCCGCCGGCCGCCCATGCTTTTTCAGGTACGCGGGGGAAGCACAAACCAGGCGGCGATTGGGCGCGATGCGCCGGGCGATCAGGCGGGCGTCGGGAATATCGCCGAACCGGATCGCCACATCAAAAGCATCCTGCACAAAATCGCCCGGGGAATCCGTCAATTGCAATTGCACGTCCACCTCTGGATAGCGGCGGGCAAACAGCACGATGGCGGGAGCGATGTAGCTGCGCCCGAAGCCCAGGGGGGCATTGACCTTCAAGCGTCCGCGTGGATGTTCCTGGCGGCTGGCGATCAACTGGTCCAGGTGTTCGATGTCGCCCAGGATGCGGCGGGCATTCTCCAGATAAAGCTCGCCTTCCGCCGTCAGGCTGATGCGGCGCGTATTACGGTTCAACAACCGTACCCCCAGACGCTCTTCAATCTGCGCCAGCCGCTTGCTGACGGCGGCGGTGGTAACGCCCAGTTCGCGCGCCGCCGCCGAAAAACTGCCGGCGCGGGCCAGCTCGACCAGCAACTGCAGCTCTTGAGACTGGCCCATAGGTGTTTCGGCTAGGTATAGAAGGGATGCGGGCCATAGTAGCCCAGGGGACAGACGTTACTCGAAGTTGCATCTCTGCGGGTTTTATATAGAATGAGAGTGGTTTTCATTTTCATTACTAAACTGGCCATGTCGACACCCCTGTCCGCGCCGCCAGACGCGGTCCACGGTCTGTACCGCGATCACCACGGCTGGCTGGACGGCTGGCTGCGCCGCAAGCTGGGCAACGCCTGCGATGCGGCCGACCTGATGCACGACACCTTCGTGCGCGTGCTGCGGCACCGCGCCGAACTTGAACAAGTGCGCGAACCCCGGGCCTACCTGACCACCATCGCCAAGCGCCGGCTGCTGAACCACTACCGGCGGCGCTCGCTGGAACATGCCTATCTTGAAGCCCTGGCCGCCCTGCCCGAACCGCAGGCGCCTTCGCCCGAACACCAATTGCTGATCCTGGAAGCGCTGCACGAGATCGACACGGTGCTGCACGCGTTGCCGGCCAAGGTGCGCCAGGCCTTCTTGCTGGCGCAACTGGAACAGCTGCCGTACGAAGCCATTGCGCAGCGGCTGAAGGTGTCGGTGCGTACCGTGCAGCGCTACATCGTGCAAGGATACGAAGAATGCATTCTGGCGACAGCGTAGCGCCGGGCGACGCGCCGCTGGACCGCACGGTGGCGCGCGAGGCCGCGCGCTGGCTGATGCGCCTGGGTTCGGGCCGGGCCACCGACGCGGATATGCGCGCCTGCGAACATTGGCGCGCCAGCCACGCCGAACATGAACGCGCCTGGCAACGCGCGCAGTCGCTGAACCGCGCCTTCCGCCTGATTCCCCCGTCGCTGGGCATGGCCACTTTGGGACGCAACGGCGGCAAGTCGCGGCGCGCGGCCCT
>NZ_JAJMLX010000078.1 GCF_020991325.1 Bordetella petrii
CAGGGGGCGGCAACGGCCTGCGCCACGGGCTGCCGATGCCCGTGCGTGGTACGGTACAGGGGCGTTTCGGGGTCGACAGGCCCGACGGCGGCGTGTGGCGCGGCATCGTATTGCGGGCCGACGCGGGCACGCCCGTGAAGGCCGTGGCCCCCGGCACGGTGGTTTACGCCGACTGGCTGCGGGGTTTCGGCAACATCATCATTGTCGACCACGGCAAGCAATACATGACCGTTTACGCTTACAACCAGAGCCTGCTCAAGCAGGTGGGCGACCCGATCGCCGCCGGCGACACCCTGGCCACGGTGGGCGCCACCGGCGGGCAGGTGGAATCGGGCCTATACTTTGAAATTCGCTATCGTGGCGCTCCGGTAGATCCGGCCAAATGGCTGGCCCTGTAACCCGGTATCAAAATCAGGAAGTGTGCATGGGCACTCGCAAGTTTCGCGGTTTCGGTTTGGTTGCCATCGGTGTGGTGGCGGGCATCTTGCTTAGCGCAGGTGTCACTGCACTGGCGCAGCGCGGCAGCCCCTTGCCGCTGGACGAGCTCAGGCAGCTTAGCAACGTGTTCGCCGCCATCAAGAACAACTACGTCGAAGCGGTCGACGACAAAACCCTGATCGACAACGCCATTTCGGGCATGGTGTCCAACCTGGACCCGCATTCCGCCTACCTGGACGCCGACGCATTCCGCGAAATGCAAAGCTCCACCCAGGGCGAATTCGGCGGCCTGGGCATCGAGGTGGGCGCCGAAGACGGCTTCGTCAAGGTCATTTCGCCCATCGAAGATACGCCCGCCGCCCGTGCCGGCGTGCTGGCCGGCGACCTCATCATCAAGATCGACGACACTCCCACCAAGGGCATGTCGCTGAACGAAGCGGTCAAGCTGATGCGCGGCGCGCCCAAAACGCCCATCAAGCTCACCATCATGCGCGCCGACAACCCGCAGCCCGTCGTGGTGAACATCGTGCGCGACATCATCAAGGTGCGCAGCGTGCGCAGCAAGATGCTCGACGATGGCGTGGCCTACGTGCGCATCGCGCAGTTCCAGGAAAAAACCGGCACCGACCTGGCCCGCCAGTTGAAGGAACTGGGCGCCAAGGGCGCGCCCAAGGGCCTGGTGCTAGACCTGCGCAACGACCCGGGCGGCCTGCTCACCAGCGCCATCGGCGTGTCCGCGGCCTTCCTGCCGCCCGACGTGCTGGTGGTGTCCACCGACGGCCGCACCGCCGATTCCCGCCACAAGTACCTGGCCACGCCGGCCGAATATGCGCGCGGCGAAGGCAACTACCTGTCCGGCCTGCCGGGCTGGGTCAAGAACGTGCCCATGGTGGTGCTGGTGAACGTGGGTTCGGCCTCGGCATCCGAAATCGTGGCCGGCGCGCTGCAAGACCACAAGCGCGCCAAGGTGCTGGGCAACCGCACCTTCGGCAAGGGCTCGGTGCAGATCATCCTGCCGCTTAGCCAGGACACCGGCGTCAAGCTCACCACCTCGCGCTACTTCACGCCCAGCGGCCGTTCCATCCAGGCCACCGGCATCGAGCCCGACTACGTGGTGGCCGACACCGCCGAAGGCGACTTGTTCCGCCTGCCGCGCGAGGCTGACCTGCAGCGCCACCTGTCCAACAACCAAAGCGACGAATTCAAGTCGCAGTTGGATCCATCCGCCGAACCGCCCACGGCCAAGATGTTCGAATTCGGCGGCAAAGACGACTTCCAGCTTCAGCAGGCCGTCAACCTGCTGGCCGGCAAGCCGGTGCAGAAGGGCAGCGCGCGCGCGCAGGCCAAGGCCAACGCCAAGCCCAGCGCCGGCGCGCCCGAACGCATGACCATCACGCCGTCCGGAGTCGAGCCCGCCAAGCAGAAATGAACGACCAGCAGTTGCTGCGCTATGCCCGGCACATCCTGCTGGATGAGCTGGGCATCGAAGGCCAGGAAAAATTCCTGGCCGGCAAGGTCCTGATCATAGGCGCGGGCGGGCTGGGTTCGCCCGCCGCGCTGTACCTGGCCACCGCTGGCGTGGGCGATATCACCCTGGCCGACGACGACATCGTCGAGCTAAGCAACCTGCAGCGCCAGATCCTGCACGTGGATGCCAGCGTGGGCCGCCCCAAGGCCGAATCCGGCCGCGCCACCCTGGCCGCCTACAACCCCGAAACCCAGGTTACCGCGCGCGTCGAGCGCCTGGACGGCCAGCGCCTGGACGACGCCGTCGCCGCCGCCGACCTGGTGCTTGACTGCACCGACAACTTCACCACCCGCCACGCCATCAACCGCGCCTGCGTGCACCACCGCAAGCCGCTGGTGTCGGGCGCGGCCATCCGCTTCGACGGCCAGGTCAGCGTGTACGACCTGCGCCACGACGATGCCCCCTGCTACCACTGCCTGTTCCCCGAAGCCGACGACGTCGAAGCCGCCAACTGCGCCACCACCGGCGTGTTCGCGCCCCTGGTTGGCATCATCGGTGCCACGCAGGCCGCCGAAGCCCTGAAACTGCTGGCCGGCATAGGCGAAAGCCTGTCCGGCCGCCTGCTGTGGCTGGACGTGCGCACCATGCAATGGCGCAGCGTCAAAGTACAGCGCGACCCGGAATGCGCGGTTTGCGGGCATCGGGGCGCTTCCCACGTGTCGGGCACCTGACAGATATCGCTCGGCCCAGGCCTCAGACACCGCCAGGCAACTTCCCTGACCCAACGCATTGGGTATCGCCGGGTGTCTGGCTCCCGCCAGGGTGCCAGACACCGTTGCGTGCCACGACAGTCTCAGTTGTACGGTGTCCGGCACCCTGACGGGAGCCGGACACCTGGCAGTGCCAGCGAAAATTCGCCACGGCGGCCAAGGTAGCTCCATGGGAGCCGGACACCCCGCACCAACCGGAATCACGGCACAAGCCCTGACGCCTCCGGCCGGGCAATCTCCACCATCCATTCCACGAACGCCTTCACCGCCGCCGTCGCGCGAGCCTGCGGATACACAATGGAAATCGGCACCGGCTCGCATCGCGCATCCGCCAGCACCTCGCGCAGCCGCCCGCTGCGTAAATAAACGGACGCCGCCAATTCGGACAATTGGATCAGGCCCAGCCCCTCCAGGCCGCAATGCAGGTAAGCCTCGGTTTCGTTCACGGCGTAGCGGCTGGGCAATACCATCGACACCTCTTCACCGTCGACGCGGAAACGCCAGTCCGCGGGCCGGCCGGTGGCGTTGGACAAATAGTTCACCACGCGATGCGCGTGCAGGCTGGCCACGGAATCCGGTTCGCCATGGCGGGCCAGGTACCTGGGCGAGGCGCAGGTCAGCCATGCCAGCCGGCCAAGGCTGCGCGCCACCAGGGTCGAATCGGCCAAGGCACCGCTGCGGATCGCGCAGTCGATGCCTTCGTAGATCAGATCAGCAGGACGGTCGCTCAAGCCCAGCACCAACTCAATATCCGGATAGCGCGCCTCGAACTCGGCCAGCCGCGGCACCACCATCGCGCGCCCGATAATGCCCGGCATATCCACGCGGACCCGGCCGCGCGTGGCCTGGCTGGTGGCGGATGCGTCGCCTTCCGCGCTGGCGATGTCGGCCAGGATGGCCTGGCATGCCTGCATATACCGCTCGCCCGCGTCGGTCAGGCTCAGGCTGCGGGTGCTGCGTCGCAGTAGCGGCGTGCCCAGATGGGTTTCCAGCTTCTTGATCAGCGTCGTTACCGACGAGCGCGGCATCGCCAGGGATTGCGCCGCCTTGCTGAAGCTGCGCGCCTGGGCAACCCGGACGAACACCATCATCGCTTGAAGTTTGTCCATCAGCCGAACCCGTCGATAGTGCGTGCGCCGCATGCGGCCGGAAGGTCTTGATATTAACAACGCCCATGGCCCACCGCCGCGCTGCCCGCGCCTTGTGAATTCAGGCAGGGCGAACAATGCGCGGCCCGCGCACTTCTACACTGCAAGCCATTGCAGGCCGCGCCGTCCATGGCCATCACCGTTGTCCCCGCGCGGCCGTTTCCACACACGCACTCCGAGGTATTCCATGAATCACAACCACTCCGTCCTGGTGCTGGGCGCCGGCCAGCTTGGCATGGCCGTGCTGCGCCATCTGGCGCCCCGCATCGGCGGCGGTTCGCTATCCGTGCTGCTGCGCCCGTCGGCCATTGCATCCGCCGACGCGGCAAAGCAGCAAGTGCTGGACAGCCTGCGCGAGATGGGCGTCGACATCGTCACGGGCGACCTGGCCGCGCAGTCCAGCCAGGAACTCGCCGCCACCTTTCGCCGCTACGGCACGGTGATCTCGTGCACGGGGTTCGTCGGCGGCCCGGGCGTGCAACGCAAAATCGCCAGCGCCGCCCTGCACGCCGGCGTCCAGCGCTTCGTGCCATGGCAATTCGGCGTCGACTACGACCTTATCGGCAGAGGCAGCCCGCAGAACCTGTTCGACGAACAGCTCGACGTGCGCGACATGCTGCGCGCGCAGCAGGCCACCGAATGGATCATTGTCTCCACCGGCATGTTCACCAGCTTCCTGTTCGAGCCCGCTTTCGGCGTGGTCGACCTGGCCGCCAATACCGTGAACGCGCTGGGCAGCTGGGATAACGCCGTCACCCTGACCACCGCCGACGACATTGGCGCCCTTACCGCCGAAATCCTGCATGCCGAGCCGCGCATCGCCAACCGCGTGGTGTATGTCGCGGGCGATACCGTCACTTACCGCGAAGTCGCCGACGCCCTGGACCGCTTGCGCCACGGCAAGGTCCAGAGAAACGAATGGACGGTGTCGCAACTGAAGCGCCAACTGGCAGCCAAGCCGGACGATGCCATGCGGAAATATCGCGCCGTGTTCGCGCAGGGACGCGGCGTGGCGTGGGACAAGGCGCAAACGTTCAATGCCGAACGGGGCATTGCTGTGTGCGGGTTACAGGAGTGGATGCGGGCCAACCTGGCCTGCGGGGAAAAGTAGCTGGGCTGACAGCCGGCCGGCGCCCGCCGCGCAGATAAAAGGCGCCTTGGCTTCGCCTGGCGGGCGGATCAGCGCACCGGGTCGCGGCTAAGCAGCAGCCACCCGGCAATACCCAGCATCGCCGTGCCCAGCACGCCTTCCTGCAAACGCATGAACCAGGTATTGCGCATCAACCAGCCACGGATGCGCGATGCCCCATAGGCGAACGTTGCACCCGTTACCAGCCCCATCATCTTCGAAATAACGGCCAACACCAGCATCTGCAGCCACACCGGGCCGCGCGCGGGGTCCACGAACTGCGGCAGAAACGCCACCAGGAACAGGAACACCTTGGGGTTAAGCAGATTCGTCACCAGCCCCTGCCAGTACGCGTCGCGCAACGTCGCCTGCGGCGCGCTGGCGGACAAGTCATGGGGGCGCGTGCAACGCCGCAGCGCGCGTATGCCCAGGTACATCAGATATAGCGCGCCCAGGACCTTCACGGCCAGGAACAGGGTGGGGGAATGCTGGAACACGGCGGCCAGGCCCAATACCACGAGGGGGATCTGGATGAAGCCTGCCGACCAGGTGCCCAGCACGCTGACCCAGGCGGTGCGGAAGCCTTGGGTCATGCCGCGGGTGAGGGTTAGCGCCATGTCCGGGCCGGGGGTGAGTTTCAGCGCCATGTCCGCGGCTAGAAAGAGCATGAGGAGTTGGAGGGTGGGCATGGCGAAGGATGGAGGAGTCGGGGAGCGATCTTGGATTTTTTATTATGTCATTCAGGCGCTTCCGCCGCAGAATTCTTAACCGCTATTCATTCAGCAGCGAGTAATGGGATTATCTGGCTGTAGGCAAGCCTAGCCCCGGGGCGACCTTGTAGACGCACTGATTCGACTATGCTCAAGCTCGGTAACGCATTCCTGGCGGCTGTTGAGTGGCTTGTCGCAATGCTATATCCCATTGACCGTCGAGTATCCACGATGACTCAACGCCGACTCGTCCGCTTGCTTCTTGCCGTGCTCATGGTGGCGATCATAACGGTCGTTCTCTACATCAATGCGGTAAATCTATGGGAGGCCTATGGCAACGGGCCACCACATTACGGCCGTACCGTGAACATGGACAAATGGGCCAACCCATGGCCGCAGTTGCTCGTGCTGGATGGTTTGGCAGCAGCAGTCTGCCTTATCCTCTACCGCCTGAGGAAGTCGTCTGTTCATTGAGTGGATAGTCGAGACGGATGGACGGTAACGGAGCAAGCAGCAGTGCGAGTTCGTGGTGAATCTGGATGCGAGCTCATCGTGTCAGATTCAGGTTCAGAATCGGAGCCCATTGAGTTGATGGACTCTACTGCTCCTAAGTCGGTCAAGTAGCACAGCGACGTGAGCGGTGACTAGCCGTTCTAAACGCAGAAACAGTGATTACTGCCGCCCCATTGCGGACGTTCGCGACAAAGTGACACTGAACGCGTGACTGCCGAAGA
The DNA here is from genome assembly GCF_020991325.1 of Bordetella petrii. Lineage (GTDB taxonomy): Bacteria > Pseudomonadota > Gammaproteobacteria > Burkholderiales > Burkholderiaceae_B > Bordetella_A > Bordetella_A petrii_E. Next base: position 6,398 of record NZ_JAJMLX010000078.1, read on the forward strand.
TTCTCCCTGTGGCGGGAAGATCGTCACTTCTTGTAAAGCTGCGAGAGCTTTGCTACTATCTAGACACCAATTACGCGTGTCGTTAGTCGAAAGACTGATAATGTCGGGCGGATCGCCAGACTGTAAGGGATTGGTAGCATTTTTGGCGTGAAGGCGCTCCCGCGTCCCAGCTCCTCCAGCATGAATGCTTCCCCCGCCAGGCCGCGTGACCGCCTTCACGCCATATTTAGGTAGTTGGTTTTGTGCAAAAAACTATAAAAGATCTCGCACAAACGATAGATATTTCCAAATGTCGGATTGCGAGAACGACTCGCAAGGTTGTCGTTTTTGGCGGAAAACTCGCAAATCAACACCCACTTCCGCATCGCGGTCAGTTCATGGCCGTTCTCTCCCTCCGCCATCGAGCTATCGATCAGATTTGCACAACGCCCGAAGTTTATGACGACTGGAAAGACTTCGGAATGTATCAGGATCTTCTTACCTTTGAAGAAGACCTGTGCGCATTCGTAGACGTGATTTTGCTATTCCTTGATGGTGTAGGTGCCTGTGGCGAATGCGGGGCTTTCATCAAAGACGAAAGAACAGCCAAGAAATTACTTGTCGTGATGGACGAACGGTATTTCGAGGAGGATTCCTTCATCCGCTTGGGATTACTTTTCCGACTAGAGCATACTCACCAAAACATCACGCTATCCGTTCCCAAGGATCTGTCCTATGACGACGTTGACCAGATAGTTGATGAGCTTGAGCAGAGGCTTAGCGAGGCGCCTCTCAGCGAAGGACTAGATTTGACTGACACTCGGCATCAGCTATTCATCATCGCGGATTTCGTAGAGCTAATTCAGGTGGCGAGGCGTTCGGATATCTCCACATTCCTACAAGAGTTGGGAGTAACGCTCAACACAAAAAGATTATCTCAACTGTTATATGTCTTAGAACGATTCAATATCATCAAGGCAAGTAGGGGGCTGCGTGAACAACTTTATGCCCCCGTACCAGTCGGAGTGCACTACTTAGACTACTCATTGGCATCGGGGCGATGGGACCGATCAAGAGTAAAAGCTCTTTTGTTTGAAAAAACCCGCGAGGATAAGCACAGGCATCAGGCTTTCGTGCGCGCCAAACAAGCAGAGATAGGAGTGAAAGATGTCGCTCAGGTCTAAGATGTTGATGGACCTCCCTTTCACGGAGCGGGAGTTGAGCCTCCTGATTATTTCTGCCCCTCGTCGTTACAAGGAATACTGGATACCTAAACGAAACGGCCAACAACGCCTCATCGCCCAGCCGACACCTGAAATCAAGCTGTTGCAACGATGGCTCGTTCAAAACTATTTATCAGGCTTCCCAGTGCATGCCGCAGCGACAGCATATCGCCAGGGGATCGGTTTGAAAGAGAATGCCCTACCGCATTTGCGGAACAGGTATATGTTAAAGCTGGATTTTGAGAACTTCTTCCCATCTCTTAAATCTAGCGACCTGTTTATTTTTTTAAAAGACGCGCCCATTGATCAAGTTGATGTCAATATCCTGGCGCAACTTCTCTTTAAGAAAGCGGATTTAGGACTGGAACTGGCGGTGGGAGCTCCTAGTTCTCCTCATCTATCAAATGTTCTGATGTACGAGCTTGATGATCGAATTAATGGATTCTGCGCCACAACTGGCATTGCGTACACTCGATATGCCGATGATCTGACATTTTCCACTTCGAAGCCCCACGTTCTCAGGGAGTGTCTCCGGTTCGTGACGCGCACCCTAGCAGAGACCACCAGTCCAAAGTTGCGTCTGAACGCCGCGAAAACTGTAGAAACTTCCAAGAAGCGCGGGCGCCGTGTGACCGGATTAAGCATTTCCACGGAAAGCAAAATCTCGATTGGTCGGGATAAAAAGCGCGAACTTCGAGTTCTTGTCCATCGATTCACTAAGGGTGAGTTGAACGCGGAGGAGATTCAAAAACTTCGAGGCTATGTCGCATTTTTGAGATCCGTCGAGCCAGATCATTTGGATCGATTGGCCAAGTCTTTTGGTGTTGATGTATTGTTGGCACTAACTAAATAAAGGCTATTGATTGGCGTTGCCAGAATTACCCCTAAGCGGGGAATAGTCAGCCTTTGGAGGTGGTGGCGTCTAGGAGGGTTAGAATTAGCTACCCGTAGTTGCCCGAATCGCTGCTGGAATCTGCAAGCGTCGAATCCTGCCGCTAGGATTGGGATCTTTGGGTCTTGCTGAACCCTGATGCCTCAGCCAACCAGCCTAATCCCTCACTGGCAATACGCTTCATAGCATCTTCTAGTTTGATGGCATCCGGGCGGTCGAATGCGCGCGCCATCATCGGGTATAGCTGTGCTGAGCATACGAGACACATTTGGCTTAGTGATTCTGCAATACGCAGAATTTTATGTGTTTCATCTTCAGTGGGGAAATGTTCGCCATGCACCAAGGTCGAACGAGCTTTATATACCTCTAGAGCTTGTTCATAGACACAGCCATCATTGTCGCAGTCGAACGCTTCAAAAATGTTCTTAACCCTATTTGCGAACATTTTCGTACGTCCGGACTCAAATTTTCCGAAGAGTAATCGCTCGATCGCCGATACGTATTTAACGATACTCGACGTAATCTGTGAATCTGTGGCTGCATCTCCAAACCAATTTATTGCGTCGAGCAACCTTTGATGAAGGTGGCTGATCTCTACTGGGTCAACGATCGATTCCAAAGCCCAACCAAGAACCATCAACTCATGGGAGGCTTCCATCAAGATTTCATACCAATTTTTTGGGCTAATCGGCGCCAAGAAGCTCATGCCGACGCTAGCGTGAATTACACCGTCGGCGTCGGCGTGTAAATGCGCCGTCTGGAGCGCATTGCTATGCGACCAGCCGTGCCTAAGTTCGCGAGTTGGCTCTGCTCCCAAGAGAATACGAATAACGTGAAGCGCCATCTCGACTGCCCGAACAGCGCGCTCTTTAGAAGTGTCTTGGTCGCAGTCGGTCACCTTAACGATTGCAATCCATGGATAGTTCCGGTAAGCCTTGATGGCCTGCGCTTGGAGCTCACGGATGAGTTGCCTTGACTGTGCTTCACTGGATGCACGCTCTCGTGGAAACCCTTGAGCGACTGCGCCATCCACGCGTTCGATATGAGCCGCTGTTGCTGCCTCGACGCTGCGTTTAAAAGCTTGCTTTCTGTCACTGAAGAAATTTTCTCTGCGAACGAATATGACTGGTCCTACGCGAAACTCCTTAGGGGCGTAATCTGTAAACAGAATGGAAGGGAGAAAATGTTCGGTGACGACCAAGGATTTCCTTAATGCAGCCAGAGTGTCCTGAAGCACTAACTCGGCGGTGTCGTGATTGACTCTGCGTGCCTCCTGCAATATTCGCCGTACGAAAGCGTCCGTAACGGCGCTTCTCGCTCGCTGGGGATCGACACGGCGACCAAGGCCGCGATCTAGGTCCAGGGCTAAGTCTGCTAGCTCCCCTAACTTGTTCCAAGCGATGGCGCCACATAGGATTCTCCCTTTTCCATTGGGGTGTGGAATGTCGAAAAAAACTTCTTTAGGATGCTTCTGTAGATATGCCTTGTGCTCATCAAACGGCATTTTTGCGAATCGAAGAATCTGCCTGAAAATAGATTCGAGATTATGCTGCACTCGTTTCGCGATTCTTGACGAGAGGAGCGGAGACTCTAGTTTTTTGTCCACGTTTCTTCCGTGCGGCTAGGCTTGCACATTACCGTTTTCCAATCACATCACGTACGCCTAGCAGCCGAGCACAAAAGGAGAAATCATGAGCCCCTACACTTCGCGCTGGAGGAAGACGTCGGGTTTGGCGATCCATTTCCATCAAACCATCAGCGTTTAGAATGATAGCCCCGTCTTGCAATCGTGCGCTATGTCGACAGCAGCAATGTTTTAACGAACATTCATAATAATGACTTTTCGTTCGATGCCCGCTTCTGGTCGCAAGCTGCTATCAGCAGGGGAGGGGTTCTCGACCCATTGCTGCCCTTCAACGCCTGCATGAAGTGGCGGCTGCGTTGGCGCATGGGAGAGAGCATTTGGCGGATTGACGGATGGATCAGGTGACGGTTATGGGCGGCGAAATGCCCAAGGCCTCGTCTGCGGGTATCTGCTCCCAAATCACCACTGTCCCACTAGGCAAGCGGACGGCTTGCCCGCTCAAGATACTGCGTACGAAACTTTGAACGACGGCTGCATTAGGCCGTCGTCCTTGGGCTTTTTGTTCATCGCGCACTCTGTACCAAAATGCCGGCAATATGTTCCCAAGTGTCGGAGCCGACGTTATGGGGATAGAACGCGCCGATGGCCGTCCATGATCTTAGCATCAGGCTTGCGGTGCTCCAGGTAGTATTGGTCACCCTGGCGGCCCCGTTTTCATTGACGCGCCAGGAAGTCGTTTTTAATTAGCGAAAATTTGGCCCAGCCAATCCCGTTCACCGTGATTAGGCCCCACGCGTATGATGTTGGATCACTCACTGGCTCTGATCCAGGGTCAGGTGGCGCATGCGTTCGCCATGAACCGATGACTTTCCTCATCAAACCGGAATACCAGAGCAGGGTCGTCGTTTTCCAGCGAGCGCCGCGGTCGCTGCGTTTCCGTGAGATGTGCGCGATGCCAATTCAAACCATTCCATCTTGCACTTATGAAGTAGGCATTTGACGTCGTGGGCTATACTTCAACGACGCCGAACGACAGGCGCACTTTCCGCAATACACTTAGCAGAGCTTTCTACTTACTTCGTGGGATTCTCGTAGGACGAGCGCCTGTGCTGCGGACGTTCCGCGAGATGCTAGAAAACCATTCAAACCGACGCCGCATCGCAGTCCGGTTTAACTCTGGTGCTAGTCGTCATATTCCGCTTTGTCACGAAAGCGCTGAGAAGATGATCGAATCAACCTATTGGCGCCAGGAACTGCGAGCCGAGTTGGCGTGGCTCAAGAAGCATCGCAGTTACCGTAGATGGTCGGAGAAACAGCTTGTGCTGTACGAGCGGCGCCTGATGTTGGTGGCGTTTCAAGTACGCTCTCTGCTCGAGCGACCGAAGGCAAATGACCGTGCTCGTGGCGCAAGAATGCCTGTAATTCGATACAGGAAGATCGGAGGCAGGCCTTTCACTTTTATCGGCGCAGGTTTCCCTGAAGACCGATTTGACCTGAACAATCCAGAGCCATCAGAACTTACCGTCGTCGATGTTTGCAATCAACTTATTCACTACTATTGGATGCAAACATGGTCCGAAGGCACCGCCTTCAAGGGCATGCTCGTATTTTCTGACTTTATGCGTCACAAGTGGGCTTATGAGTTTCTAATTGAGGATCTGATAGGTCTCTTCAGTATTTTTGCCGATGACACTTTAACAGTTACCGAACTAAGTTTTCGCTGGAACGACAAGAAGCAGGACTATGTGGCTCAATATGCACGCTAGAGATCCGTCGGCTAACAGTTCGTCCGAGCCCCGGCCACTTCGCGGTTCGGCTTAATTTGGGCGTTTTTACCGTCCGCTCCTGGCCGGCAAGCGACCTTATCTATTCACTTGCTAATCTTCTTTTCTTTTGCGTGTACACGCCACTGGAAATCCCGGTGAGCGAGGAGCGGGCCAGCTGTGTGGCGCACATGCCGACTCGGTGAATAGATGCGCACGGCCGCTGTGCCTTTATCTACGAGAGCGGCGATTCGCCCGCAGGATCTCAATCCACGTGGGATTCTCACCCGCACGATCTAATCTTCTCGTGCTCCCGCTCGCAAAGAGGTTATGAATCGCCGGAATTTAACGGAAATTTTGTCCACGATCCTTCAAAAACTGACAAAGTGCCGCCTGTTTTCGGTGCAACATACCAAACCGCTGTCGCGTTGTTGAGTGCGATAATTGATCCGCTAGCATCTTTCTCTGGAGTTCCGAGATGCATGCTCATGCCTGAAAATGACTCAGGTAAACCAATTTCTGAGGAGCCGGATTTAATGGAAAAGCATACCCATCGGTTGTTTTGAAGACGATACGCAGCGGTAAGGCTTTCTGATTCATTCGCAAGAATTGGCTGATCAGAAATTAGGAAATGCATATCCATAAAGATGCTTCCCGGCCTTTCCAATTCATTAATAAAAAACTTCACTTTGTTACTGGGCGGAAAGGCTGCGCCTTGCCGAGCGATGTCGTAGATGATTCGCATCGCGTGGATTGGGGCTTTCTCTGTGAGTTCTGGATAATTCCAGCCGAAATTTTTTTCCCCGGAAGCTCCCGATTTTTCTGAGTACGTCTTCAAATGACAGGCTCCGGACTGATGAAAACTTACTTTTAACCATCCCTTCATCGAGGTGCGGGTTGCGTAGATACAAGCCTCGCGCTTGCTACCGAAAAATGACCAGATTTCTGAAAAGCGACGTTCGGGGGTTTGTAGAGCGAATCGAAAGAGTGTGCTCATTTCTGATGTGTCTGGATGGTGGTTTAACCTATCTACGGTCAGAGCGGGGTAGTTTTAAATTTTAATAATGATCTTTTAAGCAGATAAATTGTCGTGCATCGGCTATCAAGCCGGGCGCTATGCTCCGACACCGCGTCCTGAATGGTAGCCGCCCACGAACTATCACCGGCAGAGGAATACATGGGTACCAGATGCAGCTCTGAATGTTCAGACGGTCGCCAAGCGGATTGGACTCCCATGTTGGCGAGAAAAAAATGGCGGCTCGTCAAGCAGAATATTCTTGTGCTGGCATCAATGGATGCCTTGATTACGATCCAGTCAGCCACGTACTATTATGAAATAGACTAGCCATATCTGCGCGAGAAAGTCAGAATCGACTTGGCGATGCGATTGCTTAGTCCGCGCGAAAAATGGCGTCGGTGGAGTTTGGATCAGGTCGTCGTAGCCAAGCCGGGCGCATGCGTATTATTAAAGCTTGCTGTCGAAATCAGTCTAGGATAATCAACTAACGTGCGTCCGCTTCTGGCCGAAAGCAGACCAACGCGCACTCGCCGCATTCACCCCACCCCCACCCCCATACAAGTCGGCCAAACCCCCTCCCCAGTCAGCCTCTTCACCGTATCCACCAACAGCCTCATCACACTCATCACCGCCATCGTCTTCGGCGTGCTGGGATTCGTGCAAAGATAAACCGACCGCGTCAGCCGGGGTTTTTCGATATGCAGCACCCGCACATCCGCGGCCGAGCTTTCCCCCACCACGGATGAGTAAGAAAGAATCGTGCTGCCCACCTCCGACGCCGCCAGCCCGATCAATTGCGACGTGGTGTTGACTTCGGCGGCGATGGTCAGCCGCTGGCCCGCGCGCTGCAGATAATCGTCCAGCCGTATCCGCAGGCTGTGGGTGCGCGTGGGCAGGATCATCGGAAAATCCCCCATCTCCGACAGCCGTATCGTCCTGCGTCGCAGGCCGGCGCCCCCCAGGTGCTGGCGGATCTGCGCGGCCGAGCTGATGAAAACCAGTTCTTCGTCGATCAGGTGGGTGTAGTGCAGTTCCCGCCGTTCGTCCTGGCCGAAGGTCATGCCGATGTCGATCTCGCCCTTTTGCAGGTAGTCGGGGATATACCCCGAGCTTAGTTCGATGATCTGCAGGCGTATTTGCGGCCAGCGCGACAACACCTCGGCCACCAGCGGCACGGTCAGGAATCGGGCCAGGGATTGGGGCAGGCCGATGGCTACCTGGCCGTTGGGCACGCGCGCCTGCTGGCTGATTTCTTCGTAGGCCAGTTCGGTGCGCAGCAGGATGTCTTTGGCGTGGGCGCGCAGGCGTTCGCCCGCATCCGTCAGCGCCACGCCTTTGGGCAGCCGCTCGAATAGCGGGGTGCCCAGTTGTTCTTCAAGCTGCCGGATCAGCACGCTTAAGGCGGGCTGGGTCATGTGCTGCATTTCCGCCGCGCGCGAGATGGAACCGGCGGCGGCTACCGACAGGAAGTTTCTCAGGTCGCGCAGGTCGATGGGCATGGCACAGGGTTCCGGAAGTGGGCGATGGATGCGGTTTGGTATTCAATATTTTATATGGCATCCATAAAAACATAGCATTTGACGTATATGAGACGCGCGCCGATAGTGGTGGCCGAACCGCAATGGCCGATGCACAAGGCCATGCGACATCCACAGGAGACACACCATGCATGTTCGTGACCGCCGCAACTTCATACTGGGTTCAGCCGCCGCGATGGCGGCCGCGGTGATGCCCGGCCAGGCCGTGATGGCGCAGTTGATGGGCGACCAATCCACGCTGCGCATCGTGGTGCCATTTTCGGCCGCCGGTCCCACTGATTTCATTGCGCGCCTGTTTGCGCAGGCGCTGGCCCAGGAATTGAAGTCCACGGTCATTGTCGAGAACAAGCCGGGCGCATCGGGAAATATCGGTACGCAGTTCGTGGTGGACGGCCCGGCGGACGGAACGATGCTGGTGCACACCACGGCCGCGATGCAGGCGGTGAACCCCATTCTGTACCCCAACCAGCGTTTCGATCCGGCGAAGGATCTGATTCCCGTGGGTATTACGGGTTCGTTGGCCAATATGCTGGTGGTGCATCCCGAATCGGGTGTGAAGACCATCGAGGAACTGGTGGAAAAGGGCAAGAAAACCGAGCTGACGTTTGCCACGTTCGGCCCCGGTACTTCGCCGCACATTTATGGCGAACTGCTGCGCAAGCTGACCGGCATCAAGGCCATGCCTATTGCCTACAAGGGCAGCGGCAATGCCAAGGCGGACATGCTGGCGGGCCGCATCGATTTCATGTTCGACAGCATGACCACGGCGGTTACCACGGTGGAAGGGGGCCAGTTGCTGGGCCTGGCCATTACGTCGCAGGAACGCTCGCCGCTGTTGCCGAACGTGCCCACGCTGAAGGAAAAGGGCTACGGCGGGCTGAACCTGAATTTCTGGTTCGTGCTGCAGGTACCGGCCAAGACGCCGCCGGAAGTGGTGCAGCGTTTGCGCACGGCGGTGGCCAAGGCGGCCCAGGATCCCGCGTACCGCAAGGGCGTGGCGGAACGCGGCGTGGATACGTTTACCGTGCCGGCCGACCAGGTAGAGCGTTTCGTGCGCGAAGACACCGAGGTCTGGCGCAAGGCGGTGGTCCAGATGGGGATCAAGGCGGAATGACGACGGCGCGCGCTGAAGCAGGAAACTCGTGATGCAACCCTTAGCCGGATTGAAGGTGGTGGATTTTTCCAAGGTGCTGGCGGGGCCGCTTTGCGGCCAGTACCTGGGCGAGCTGGGCGCCGAGGTCATCAAGGTCGAGCCCGTGGAACTGGGCGACGATACCCGGGGCTGGACGCCCACGGTGGAAGGCGAGTCGACGATCTTCCTGGCCGTGAACCACAACAAGCGCAGCATCGCGCTGGACTTGAAGTCGGAACAGGGCGGCGAGGTGGCCCGCCGCCTGGTGCGCGATGCGGATATCGTGCTGCAAGGCTTTGGCAGCGGAACGGCGCAGCGGCTGGGCATCGACCGCGACACGCTGATGGCCCTGAACCCCAGGCTTATTTATTGCGAGATCAGCGGCTACGGCCGCGACGGCCCCATGGGCAGCGAGCCGGGCTACGACGTGATGCTGCAGGCGTTCAGCGGCATGATCAGCACCCTGGGGCATCCGGGCGGCGACTACGCGCGGGCCAGTTTTTCGCCGGTGGACATTGGCACGGCCATGTTCGGGCTAAGCGGCGTGCTTGCCGCGGTGATCGAGCGGCAGCGCACGGGCCAGGGCGTGTATGTGGAACTGGCGCTGCTGGATACGGCGCTGGGCTTCATGAGCTATATGGCGCAAACTTACTGGCACACCGGCCGCGACCCGCAGCGCATGGGCACGGCGCACCCCAGCATGTGCCCGTACCAGGCGTTCCAGGCCAAGGACGGCCCGTTGATGCTGGGCGCCGGCAACGATGCGCAATGGCGCCGTTTTTGCCAGGCGGCTGGCATGGAGCAGTACGCAGATGATCCCGACTTTGCCACCAATGCACAGCGGCTGGCCAACCTGGACCGCACGGTGCAACTGGTGCAGGAAAAGATCGCCACCCGCACGGTGCAGGAATGGGTGACACTGCTTAGCCGGATCAAGGTTTCCTGCTCGCCCATCCATACGCTGGGGCAGGCGCTTGGCCACCCGCAAGTCCAGGCGCGCGGCTTGATCCAGCAGACACAGCATCCGGTGGTGGGCACGTTGAAGCAGGTGGGCCTGCCGGTGAAATTCCAGGGCAATGCGCGCGCAGCCGCGTGCCCGCCGCCGCTGCACGGCCAGCATACCGCCGAGATTCTGCGGGAATTGGGCTACGACGCCGCCGATGTCGCCGCGCTGCTCGACGCGTCGGTGGCGCGGCAGTGGCAAGGCGCTGCCCCCACACAAGGAGACGCAAGATGATCCGCTATGAAGTCCTAGGCCAGACGGCCGAGATCCTGTTCGACAACCCGCCCGTCAATGCCTTGTCGGAACAGATGCTGGACGACTACCTGGCCGCCTTGCAGCGCGCCGCGGATGACCCGGACGTGCGTGCCGTTATCGTGGGCAGCGCCGTGCCAGGGCGATTCTGCGCGGGGTTGAACCTGATGGCCATCCACCAGGGCGACCATGCCCGGGTCCGGCATCTGCTGGATCGCCTGTACGTGCGCAACGTCGACACGCAGTTCCACATGGGCAAGCCCACTATTGCCGCGGTGGACGGCACGGCGCGCGGCGGCGGCATGACGCTGGCGGTGTCGTGCGACATGATCGTGGCCTCGGAAAGCGCGGATTTCGGCTACCCCGAGATCGACGCGGGCGTGCCGCCGTCTATCCACTTCTCGCATCTGCCGCGCATTGTGGGCCGCCACCGCGCGTTCGAGCTGCTGTTCACGGGGCGTGTGTTCGACGCCAGCGAGGCGGCCGCCATGGGGCTGGTGTCGCGGGTGGCGCCCGCGGGGCAGGCCATGGCCGCG
>NZ_JAJMLX010000079.1 GCF_020991325.1 Bordetella petrii
GGGCGCCGCCGGCGCGGCCACTTGGTCCAGCGCGGCGCAGAAGGCGCGCGGCCCGGCCTGGATGCCCAGCGTGGGCTGGTAGACGCGGCCCAGTTCTTCCGCGCCCGCATGCACGTGCACCAACTGCTGGCGCGGCGTGGGAATGTCCAGCAAGGTGTACGAGGACGACGGCATTTCGGACAGCCGGCCGCCCACCAGCAGGATCAGGTCGGCTTCCGCCACGCGGGCCTTCAGGCGGGCATCCGGGCCGATGCCCAGGTCGCCGGCGTAGCAGGGGTGTTCGGCCGGGAACAGCGAAGCGCGCCGGAACGAGGTGGCCACCGGCAGGCCGGCGCGCTGGGCGAAGTCGGCGAACTGCTGGCAGGCGCCCGCGTCCCAGCCGGACCCGCCCAGTACCGCGATGGGCCGCTGGGCTTGTGCCAGCAAGCCTTCCAGGGCGCGCAGATCAGCGGGCGCGGGCCAGGCTTGCGCGGGTTCCACGCGCGGCGCGTCGGGCACGGCGCAAGTGTCCACCAGCATGTCTTCGGGCAGCGAGATCACCACCGGGCCGGGGCGGCCCTGCATGGCCACGCGGTAGGCGCGCGCCACCAGTTCGGGAATGCGTTCGGCCCGGTCGATTTCCACCACCCATTTGGCCATGCCGCCGAACATGGCGCGGTAGTCCACTTCCTGGAAGGCTTCGCGGTCGCGCATGGAACGGTCCACCTGGCCGATGAACAACAGCATCGGCGTGGAATCCTGCATGGCGATGTGCACGCCATGGCAGGCATTGGTGGCGCCCGGGCCGCGGGTGACAAAGCATACGCCGGGGCGGCCGGTGAGCTTGCCATAGGCCTCGGCCATCATCGCGGCGCCGCCCTCGTTGCGGCAGATGACCACATCCACGCCGCTGTCGTGCAGCGCATCCAGCGCGGCCAGGTAGCTTTCGCCGGGCACGCAGGTTACGCGTTCGACGCCCTGGCGCCGCAATTGATCGATCAGGATTTGCCCGCCGGTGCGGGTGGAAACGCCAGAAGTCATGGAGCAGTGTCTCGCCTGGAAAAGAGGGCCGCGCAAGGGGTGCCGTCCCGGGTGGCGCAAGCATAACACTTGACTGTATACAAAACAATATTCATCATATGTGGACAATTCAGTGTGCAATTTCCAACTGGGTTGCCGCATCGTTCCAACGTCTTTCAATGAATATTCAAGGGGTTAACAGATGAAGCGCAGAGAGTTGTTGAGCCACACCGCCCTGGTGGGCGCCGTTGCCGCCGCCGCCGTGGGTGCCCCGCTGCGGGCGTCCGCCCAGAATGCGCCGTCCGGCGAGTCCACCCTGGACCGTGTGCGCAAGACGGGCGTGATGCGCATGGGGGTGATCGTGGGGCAGGCTCCGTACTTCACCAAGAACCTCGCCGACGGCACCTGGTCGGGCGCGTGCCTGAAGATGGCGGCCGACATCGCGTCCAAGCTGAATGCCAAGGTGGAAACCGTGGAAACCACCTGGGGCAACCAGATCCTGGACCTGCAATCCAACAAGATCGACCTGGCTTTTGCCGTGAACCCCACGCCGGAACGCGCGCTGATGGTGGATTTCGCCACGCCGATCCTGGTGCATTCGTTCACGGCCGTTACCCGCAAGGGGTTTGCCAAGCCGGCCACCTGGAATGACCTGAACAAGCCCGAGGTGCGCATTTCCGTGGACATGGGCTCGGCGCATGAGCTGATCGCCCGCCGCTATGCGCCGCACGCCAAGATCCTGGCCTTCAAGACGCGCGATGAAGCCGTGCTGGCCGTTGCCACCGGCCGCGCCGACTGCAATGTGGTGCTGGCCATCCTGGCCCTGCCCATGCTGAAGAAAAACCCCGCCCTGGCCGATATCGCCATCCCGCAACCGATTCTGACGCTGCCCACCAACATCGCCGTGCGGCTGGAAACCGACAAGCGCTGGCGCGATTTCCTGAGCGTGTGGGCCGACTACAACCGCTCGATGGCGCAGACGCGCGAATGGTTCCTGGAAGGCTTGGCCGAGCTGGACGTCCAGGAAAGCGACATTCCCTCCGAAATCCAGTTCTGAGCAGGCCGCAACCATGAACTATGCATGGGACTTCGGCGCATTGGCACCGTACGCCGGCCTGCTCTGGCAAGGGCTGTGGATCACCATTGTCTTCACGGTGACCACGGCCCTGGCCGGCCTGGCAATAGGCCTGGTGGCGGGCGTGCTGCGCACCAACGCGCCGCGCTGGGTCAACGTGCCGGTGGTGGCGTATATCGAGATCTTCCGGTGCACGCCTTTGCTGGTGCAGTTGGTGTGGATGTACTACGCGCTGCCGGTGCTGATCCAGGTGGAAATGTCGCCCGGCATGGCGTGCTTCCTGACCCTGTCGCTGTATGGGGGCGCGTTCTACGCCGAGATCTTCCGCGGCGGCATCGAGGCGGTCGACCGCGGCCAATGGGAAGCCGGCAGGGCCCTGGGCATGCGGCGCGGCCGCATTTTCCGGCGGCTGATCCTGCCCCAGGCGGTGCGGGTGATGATTCCGTCGTTCATCAACCAGACGGTGCTGCAGTTGAAGAACACCTCGCTGGTGTCCACCGTGGCGGTGGGCGACCTGCTGTACCAGGGCTCGGTGATCACCGCTGCCATCTATCGGCCGCTGGAAACCTACACCGTGGTCGCCATTATCTATTTCGTCGTGCTGTTCCCCTTGACGCTGGGTGCCCAGCGCCTGGAAGCACGCATGGGAGCCCATCGATGAATGCCGAACATCCCGTCCTGCAGGCCACTGCGATCAACAAGTCGTTTGGCCAGCACCATGTTCTCAAGGGTGTGTCGCTGGAAGTGGCCAAGGGCGAAGTGGTTACGCTGATCGGCGCCAGCGGCTCGGGCAAGTCGACTTTCCTGCGCTGCATGAATTTGCTGGAAATGCCGCAGTCGGGCCGCCTGGCGGTGGGCAAGCATCGCTTCGACTTCGATGCCCGCCAGGCGCCGCCCAAGGATGCCGCCCTGGCCGACCTGCGGCGCGACATAGGCATGGTGTTCCAGCACTTCAATCTGTTTCCGCACATGACGGTGCTGCAGAACGTGATCGAAGCCCCCATGCAGGTCAAGGGCATGGCGCGCGCCGAGGCTTCCGGGCTGGCGCGCGAGCTACTGGCCAAGGTGGGCCTGGCCGACAAAGTCGATGCCTTCCCCAGCCGCCTGTCGGGCGGGCAGAAGCAGCGCGTGGCCATTGCCCGCGCCCTGGCCATGCGGCCCGACGTGATGCTGTTCGACGAGGTGACGTCGGCGCTGGACCCGGAGCTGGTCTCGGAAGTGCTGGGCGTCGTGAAGGCACTGGCGGCCGACGGCATGACCATGGTATTGGTTACGCATGAGATGGCGTTCGCCGCTGATGTGTCGGACCGCGTGGGGTTCATGCTGGACGGCGTGATGGCCGAAATCGATACCCCGGCCGAGATATTCGGCCATCCGCGCAACGACCGCCTGAAATCCTTCTTGCAGCGCTTTCACCACGGGCATTCGCTACCCGGGGCGACGGCCTGATCCTTTCTTTATGCACGTATGACTGTAGCCACTGAAACCCCCGCGGCCGCCACGCCCAGCCATGTCTATGACCGCATCAAGGCCATGGCCACCACCTTTCGCCTGCGGCCGGGCGACCGGGTGAATGAACTGGAACTGGCGCGCCAGCTGGGCGTCAGCCGCACGCCGGTGCGCGAGGCGTTGAACCGCATCGCGGCCGAGGGCTTCCTGGTGGCCACCCCCAACCGCGGCTATACCGTGCGCGCGCTGGATGCCCGGCAACTGATGGCGCTGTACGAGTACCGCGCCACGGTGGAGTTGGGGGTAGTGCGGCTGGTCTGTGCGCGCGCCTCGGACGAGGCACTGGCCAGCCTGGCCCGCTTTGTCGAGGGCAGCCGCGATGAAGTCGCCACCGACGCGCAGGCCCTGGGCCTGTTGTGGCGCGACGAGGCCTTCCATGAACGCCTGGCCAGCCTGGCGGACAACCCCGAGTTCCTGCGCTCGGTGCGTTCCATCAACGAACGCATCCGCTTTCCCCGCTGGATAGACCTGAAGGCGCGCCGCAACCAGACACACAATGACCATCCCGACCTGGTGCGCGCCCTGCAGGCGCGCGACGTGTCCGGGGCCGAGGCCCTGATGGCGCAGCACATCGAAAAACACCTGGACCAGGTGATTGAACTGACGCGTGCCGGTTACGCGGAAATCTATATGGGCAATGCCCTGGCCGACTACGCCGAGTCGCGTTTCAACGAGGCCAGCAGCGAGTCCGCAGTCTTGTGATCTTTTTTTGAACCCTTTTTTCCAGGATCCTTCACATGAAAGCTATTTTTGTCGATGCCAATCCCACCTTGTCGGCCGTGGCCGAGCGCCTGCGCCGCGCCGATGACCTGGAGCTGGTCATCAACCGCCAGCCGGACATCACGTCCGATCAGTTGCCGGGCGTGCTGGGTGACGCCGAGATCGCCATCGTCGACCACACGCACCTGCCCACCGACATCGCGCGCCAGTGCAAGGGCCTGAAGCATGTGGTGTTCCTGGGCACCGGCCCGCGCTCTTACATGAACCCCGAAGAACTGGCCGAACTGGGCATTGAAGTGCACATCATCAAGGGCTACGGCGATACCGCCGTCGCGGAATGCGCCTTTGCCCTGATGTGGGCGTCGGCCAAGGGCTTCGGCCGCATGGACCGCGCCATGCGCGCGGGCAACTGGCTGCGTTCGGACGCCGTGCAGCTGACGGGCAAGACGCTGGGCCTGGTGGGCTTTGGCGGCATCGCCGCCGAAGTGGCGCGCTTGGCCCAGGGCGCCGGCATGGAAGTCATTGCCTGGAACCGCAGTCCCAAGACGCATCCCGGTGTGCGCTTCGTGGAACTGGACGAACTGCTGGCCCAAAGCCACGTGGTGTCGCTGCACTTGCTGCTTACCGATGAAACCCGCGGCCTGATCTCGCGCGAGCGCATCGGCCAGATGCGCGACGGCGCCATTCTGGTGAACACCGCGCGCGGCGCCATTGTGGATGAGGACGCCATGATCGAGGCCCTGAAATCGGGCAAACTGGGCCACGCCGGCCTGGATGTGTTCGTGACCGAACCCATGCCCAAAGACCACCCCCTGACGCAGCTGGACAACGTGACGCTGTCGGCGCATTCGGCTTTCCGCACCCCCGAGGCCAGCGACAACCTGATCCAGGCCGCCTTGAACCACTGCCGCCGCATCTCGGGCCAAGGAGAACAGCAATGAGCGACATCACCCGCCTGGACCAGAATTCACGCCGTTCGCGCGCCGTCATTCACAACGGCACCGTTTATCTGGCGGGCCACACCGCCGACGACCGCGGCGCCGACGCGGCGGGCCAGACCCGCCAGGTGCTGGCCAAGGTGGACGAGATGCTGGCCGCGGCCGGCACCGACAAGTCCAGGGCCTTGAACGTCACGATCTGGCTCAAGACCATGGCCGATTTCCAGGCCATGAACGAGGTCTACGATGCCTGGATCGTGCCCGGCCAGGCGCCCGCGCGCTGCTGCGGCGCCATCGAACTGGCCGCGCCCGACATCCTGGTCGAGATCATGGTCACGGCCGCGCTGTAGGCCGCGTTTCTTCATACGGATCCATCGCTAAGCATGTCTACCGAAACTTCTTCCACGCCCGCCTTCCGGCGGGCCAGCCGCATCGCCAGCATCGCGGTGTCGGAAATCCTGCGCATCGGCGCGCGCGCCGCGCAACTCAAGCGCGAGGGGCGCGACGTGATCGTGCTGGGCGCGGGCGAGCCCGACTTCGACACGCCCGACAACGTGAAGCAGGCCGCGGTGCGCGCCATCGACGCCGGCGAAACCAAGTACACGCTGCTGGACGGCACCCTGGCGCTGAAGGCGGCCATTGCGCGCAAGTTCGAGCGCGACAACGGCCTGTCGTACGGCCCGGATGAAATCACCGTGGGCGCCGGGGCCAAGCAGGTCATTCACAATGCGCTGATGGCCACCCTGGACGACGGCGACGAAGTCGTGGTGGGCATGCCTTACTGGACGTCCTACGCCGACATGATCGCCATCGCCGGCGGCAAGACGGTGGAAGTGGCCTGCCTGGAAGAAAACGGCTTCCGCATGGATCCCGCCGACCTGGAACGCGCCATCACGCCGCGTACGCGCTGGGTGATGCTGAATTCGCCGTCCAACCCCACGGGGGCGGCCTACGGGGAAGCCGATTTGCGGGCGCTGGCCGATGTGCTGCTGCGGCATCCCCATGTCTGGCTCATGTGCGACGACATCTACGAGCACCTTATTTACGGCGATTTCGCTTTCCGCACCATGGCGCAGATCGAGCCGCGCCTGAAGCCGCGCACGCTTACCATCAACGGCTTGTCGAAGGCCTATGCCATGACGGGTTGGCGCATAGGGTACGCCGGCGGCCCGAAAGAACTGATCGGCGCCATTGCCGTGGTGCAAAGCCAGAGCACGTCGAACCCGTGCTCCATCAGCCAGGCGGCCGCCATCGAAGCCCTGGACGGCCCGCAGGATGTGCTGGCGGAACGCCGCCAGTCGTTCCAGGTGCGCCGCGACCTGGTGGTAGACGGCCTGAACGCCATTGAAGGCCTGCGCTGCCGGCTTCCGGAGGGCGCGTTCTACACCTACGCCAGCTGCGCCGGCGTACTGGGGCGCACCACGCCGTCCGGCCAGCGCCTGGACACCGACATGGATTTCTGCCAGTACTTGCTGCAAGATCACGATGTCGCGGTAGTGCCAGGCACGATCTTCGGGCTGGCGCCTTACTTCCGCATCAGTTATGCCACGTCGCAGGCGCAACTGCAGGCCGCGCTCGAGCGCATAGGCAAGGCAGTGGCGCAGTTGCGTTGAGATAAACCACAAGGTCCGCCGCGGCGGACTGTCATAGCAGTGCAACTTCACAAGGGGAATGAACCATGTTGCGTACTCTGACCATTGCCACGCTGGCCGTCGCCAGCCTGACGGCGGCCTTGCCGGCCGCGGCCCAGGACAAATGGCCGACCCGGCCCATCACCATCGTCGGCGGCTTCCCGAACGGATCGGGCGTCGACCTGTATGCCCGCAAGCTGGGCCAGGGCCTGACCGAAACACTGGGCGTGCCTGTCGTGGTCGAGGCGCGCACCGGCGCGGGCGGCAACGTGGCATCCGACGTGGTGTCGCGTGCCGCGCCCGACGGCTACACCTTCCTGTTCGGCACGGCGGGCACCCACGCCATCAATGCCGCGCTGTACAGCAGCCTGACCTTCGACGTATGGGATGACTTCACCCACATCGCGCTGCTGGGCGATGTGCCCAACGTGCTGCTGGTCAATCCCAAGAAGCATCCAGACATCAAGACCTGCAAAGACCTGATCGAGCTGGCACGCAAGAATCCGGGCAAGATGAACTATTCGTCCACCGGCAACGGCACGTCCGGCCACCTGGCCGGCGCGCAGTTCACCAACCAGGCCAAGGTCAACATCATGCACGTGCCGTACCGCGGCCAGGGCCCGGCCATGACGGCGCTGCTGTCGGGCGAAGTGGATTTCTTCTTCAACCAAAGCGCGCCCAGCATCGCCGCGGTGCAGTCGGGCCAGGTCATAGCCCTGGGCGTTACCACGGCCAAACCGCTGGAAGCCCTGCCCGGCGTGCCCACGGTGGCGGAGGGCTGCGGCTTGCCGGGCTACGAAAGCAGCACCTGGTACGGCCTGTTCGGCCCGGCCAAGCTGCCGGCCGATATCCAGAAGCGCTTCAGCGATGAAGTCATCAAGGAAATGTCCAAGCCTGAATTCCAGCGCTGGCTGATCGATTCGCAGGGCATCACCCCGCCGGCCGACCCCAGCCCCGCGGCATTCGAGCGTGTGCACAAGGCCGACATCAAGCGCTGGGCCGACGTCGTGAAGCAGTCGGGCGCGCGGGTCGACTAATCCAGCCTACCTGGCGCCATGCATGCCTTGGGGCTTGGCGCCAGCTTGCCAATCGGCGGCGGCATGCCGTGGCATGTTGCGCATGTCGCCGATCAGGCGCCGCTTACTATCGCGGCTGAGCCTGGCGTGTTCGCGCATCAGCCACTCGGCACGGCCGCTATCTCTTTCGCGCAGGGCCTCCAGTATTCTTCCGTGCTCGGCCTGCGCGTACTTCAGCAGCGTGGTCTCCAGGCCTGCCGAGGCAGTCAGCGCCAGGGCGTTCGCGCCCGCCAGCGGTGTCTTGTCGTTCTGCCGGATGGCGCGTGTCAGCGCCGCGCTGCCGGCACATTCCACGATCAGGCCATGAAATCGCCCGTTCATGCGGCTCCATTCATACGGGTCCACGGACACGCCCGGACGGGCCTCTGCCTGGTCGATCATCAGCTGGCCCTGGCGCACACAGGCCGCTAACGCGTCCAGCAGGCAAGATGGCGCGCCGCGTTCCAGCACGCGCCGCGCCGCCATGCCTTCCAGGGCGCCGCGCACATCGATCGCATCGGCAATCGCATCGATGGAAAACGCCCTGACCTGAAAACCGCGAGCAGGCAGGCGTTCCAGCAAGCCTTCGCTTTCCAGGTGGCTGAGCGCCAGCCGGATGGGCGTGCGCGAGACATTCAACTGGGCCGCGACACGTAATTCGCGAATCCGCTCGCCTGGCGCCAACTGGCCAGCCAGGATCATGCCGCGCAAACTGGAAACAACGTAGTTGACATGGCTGGACATCGTGGCTGGCCTGGGTAAATTCCTTGACAGCAGGCATTATTGCATGCAATATCTGCGAATAATCGGAATTAAATCCGAAATTAGATCAAAAAAAGCATAGTTTGCATGCAATATGCGATCTTGCGGAGACATACTGGATAGCTGCCTGGCGGGGGGTGTTTCGGCCGGCCTTGCTTTTCTCCTTCGTGATCGATGCGCGGCGCTATGAGCCATTGCCCAACCAAGATGGACGAGGAGAGACTCATGAAGTTGTTGCACGGAATGTTCCGCCGGATTGCGCTGACAGGCATTCTGGCCGCCGCCTGTACCTCGGCTGCGGCGCAAAGCGCGGACGCGATGCAGGCCCTGGCTGCCAAGGCGGCGCAAGGCGAGCCGGTGGTCTGGTACGAAAGTTCGCCGGAGAACCAGATTGCCGAAGTGCTCAAGGCGTTTCACGCAAGCTACCCCGACGTGAAGGTCAAGTATGTGCGCATGGTGGGAGGCAATGAACTCGCCTCGCGCGCGATCCAGGAGGTGCAGGCGCGCGGCCACACCGCAGACCTGCTGACCGGTGGGCCGGATCACTTGTGGCAACTGAACGAGCGCGGGCTGGTGCGCGACCTGTCGAAAGACAATCTGGGCTTGCCGGCGGCATTGCTGCCGGTGAATTACGCCGTGCCGACCACGGCCTCGGTATACGTGCTGCTCTGGAATACCCGCAAGGTCAGCGACGAGCAGGCCCCCAAGAGCTGGGACGAGTTGATCAACAGTAAATGGAGCGGCCACGTCGGTTCCTGGGTGCGGGCCGCCGCCTTTGCCCAGTTGGCCAGCGTCTGGGGGGAAGACAAGGCCCAGGCCCGGCTCGAGGATTTCGTGAAGCTCAAGCCGTATCTGTTCAAGTCGACGTTCCCGCTGGCGCAAGGCGTGGCCTCGGGCGAAGTCGACGTGGCTGTCGGTTTCTATCATTCCGCACAGCCCGTGCTGGACGCCGGCGCCCCGGTCAAGACCCGCATGCTGGACCCCACGCCGATGCACACGATTTCGTCCAGCGTCAGCAAGTCTGCCCGCAACCCAAGCGGCGCCACGCTGCTGATGCTGTGGCTGACCACCCCGGAAGGGGCGAAAGCCTATGAGCAGGCCACATCGCGGGGCAATCCCCTGGTGTCGTCCACCAAGACCTACGAAATGCTGCAAGGCGTGCAGACGGCCGAGTGGCCGTTCGCGGAAGTGGCCAAGCTGGCCGACCTGAACGAACAGTACAACGCCATCCTGGCGAAATCCCGCCCCGCCATGTGATCCTGGCGCCGCCCGCGGCCTCGTTCGGGCGAGGCACGCGGGTGGCGTGCTCCTCTTTCCTGTCTCGGGGTGCATTTCATGTCTGCAACTATGCCGTCCGGCGCCGGCCGGACACCGCTTGCGCGCAACCTGCCGGCCATTATCGTCCTGATCGTGCTGGCCTATCTGGTGCTGGTGCCGCTGGGAATCCTGGTGATCAGCAGCCTGACGCCGTCGGGCCTGCCATTCGATCCGGGCTGGACGCTGGGCAATTACGTATCCGTCTACGCCGACCCGGAATTCTGGTCGATGGTATGGGTGACGCTGCGGTTCGCGGTGGGATCGATGTTCTGGGCGCTGTTGCTGGGCGTGGCCCTGGCCTGGCTGGTCGAACGCACCGATCTGCCTGGCAAGACGCCCATCCGCGTCCTGTTGACGTTGCCCATGGCAATTCCGCCATTCCTGCTGGCGATAGGCTGGATCTTGTTGCTGAGCCCGCGTATCGGCATCATCAACGTCTTCCTGCGCGATACGCTGGGCCTGGAGCAAGCGCCGTTCAATGTCTATTCGGTGGCGGGCATGATATTCGTGCAGGCCCTGTCGCTGGTGCCTTCCACTTTCCTGATCCTGTCGCCGGCCTTCCGCAACATGGATCCCAGCCTGGAAGAAGCCGCCATGACATCGGGTGCCAGCCGCTACCAGTTGTTCGTGCGTATTTTCGTGCCGCTGCTGGCGCCGGCGGTGCTGGCGGCGGCAACGTTCATGCTGATGGTGGGTTTCCTGGTGTTCGACATTCCGGGCACGCTGGGCATGCCGGTGAACATCTTCGTGCTGTCCAGCCGAATTCTTTACCTGGCCACCGATACTGCAGGCGGGATGTCGGCCTATCACATCATCAGCACCATATCGGTGTTCTTCCTGGTGATACTGCTGGTCCAGGCCTGGGGTTATCAGCGGCTGACGCGCAATGCCAGCCGCTACGTCACGGTCACCGGCAAGAACTTCCGGCCCCGGCTGTCGCGCCTGGGGTCGTGGAAATGGGTAGCGCTGGCGTTCGTGGGCGTGTATTTCCTGCTGGCCACGGTGGTGCCGCTGGCCATGCTGGCCTGGACCAGCCTGATGCCCTGGATGATGCCGCCTTCGCTGGCTGCGCTGGGCCAGGCCACCTGGGCCAACCACATGGCGTTCTTCACCGACCCGCTGACGCTGGGCGCGCTGGGCAATTCGTTGTTGATCGGCGTCGCCGCCTCGACCGTGGTGGCCGCGTTCTCGGTGCTGATCTCGTGGATCGTGGTGCGCAGGCGCGGTGTCAGTGGCAAGCTGGTCGACTTCCTGTCATTCCTGCCCATCGCGATTCCGGGCACGATGATCGGCGTGGCGCTGATCTATGTGTACCTGAACATGCCGTTCCTGAATATCTACGGCAGCGTGTGGATCATTGCCATTGCCTACGTCACCACCTATATCCCGTTCGGCACGCGCACCACCAATGCGGTGATGATGCAATTGCACCGCGAGCTGGAGGAAGCCGCCCGCACTTCGGGCGCGGGGTGGTGGCGCGTCATGCGGCGGGTGGTGATGCCGCTGGCCCTGCCGGCCGCGCTGGCGGTGTGGATCTGGGTCATTGCGCACTGCATGCGGGAATTGTCATCGGCGCTGCTGCTGCAGGGCGGCAGCAATCAGACTCTGCCGGTGGTGCTCTGGAATTTCTGGGTGGGCGGCGAGCCGAACAAGGCGGCCGCCGTCGGGATCTGGCTGGTGGCGCTGGTGTTCGTGACCATGCTGGTATGGCAGGCGGCGGGATCGCGCAAGCCACGCAACGCGCAATAGGAAAAATGAACATGCTTGAAGTGTCCGATCTACAAGTGCATTACCAGACCGATCGCGGCCCGGTCGAGGCGGTCAAGTCGATCTCGCTCGCGGCGGGGGAAGGCGAGTTCTGTACCTTCCTGGGGCCCAGCGGCTGCGGCAAGACCACCACGCTGCGCTGTATCGCCGGCCTGGAAACGCCCACGCGCGGCCGGATCTCGATTGCGGGACAGCCTGTCTACGACTCGCAATCCAGGGTCGATACACCGACCCACAAGCGGGACCTGGGCATGGTGTTTCAGTCATATGCCATCTGGCCGCATATGTCGGTGTACGGCAACGTTGCTTTTCCTCTCGAGGCGGCCGGCGTGCCGAGGCAGCAGGCCCGCGCCGAGGTGGCGCGGGCGCTCGACATGGTGGGGTTGGGCAGCTTCGCCGAACGCTCGGCAACGCAGTTGTCGGGCGGGCAGCAGCAGCGCGTGGCGCTGGCCCGCGCGATCGTGCGCGGCGGCAAGGTGCTGTTGCTGGATGAGCCCCTGTCGAACCTGGACGCGAAGCTGCGCGAGCAGATGCGCGATGAGCTGCGCGAATTGCAGCGGCGGCTGAAGACCACCACGGTGTTCGTCACGCACGACCAGGACGAGGCCCTGGCGATGTCCGACCGCATCGTGGTGATGAACCAGGGGGCGATTGTCGAGCAGGGCACGCCCATCGATCTGTACCAGCGGCCGCAGCGGGTTTTCACCGCCCGGTTCATCGGCAAGGCCGAGGTTTTTTCGTGCGAGGCGCTGCAAGAGCAGGGTGGGCAGGTGACAGTGAACTCGGCGGTGGGAACGATCGTGGCCGCACAGAACACGCACCTGGGCATGTCCGCCCGCAACGTGATGATACGCCCGGAAGCCATCGAGATCGTCGGGTCCGGGGCCGGCAAGGCCAACTGCTTCGAGGCCGAAGTGGTGCGTTGCGTGTTCGTCGGAGCCCGTATCGAGTACCAGCTGCGCATGGCGGCCGACCGCCATGTATCGGTCAGCACGGCGTCCGGCGGCATCCAGCCCGTCGGCGCGAAAGTGACCCTGCATTTTCCCCCCGAGCGGTGCGTATTGCTGCCGGCGGATTGACGATTACAGCTTCAAGGAGACCCGGAGTGACGCATTCCCTATCGATCAAGCCCTATGTCCAGCATTTGAAAGTGCCTTATCGCTGGTCCAAGGGTATCCAGCATGTGCGCCGGGGCATCCTGGTGCGCGTGGAACGGGATGGCGCGGTGGGGTGGGGCGAGGCCGCCTTGCCGCCGCATGTACTGTTCGACGGCTGGGCCTACGCGGCGCATTGCGCGGCCATGCTGGATGGCCTGGACCCGGCGCATGACGATTTGCTGCACGAACTCGAGCTGCGCGAGATTCCCGCGCGCCTGCGCTGCGGGATTTCGTCGGCGCTGCTCGGCGCGCAGGCCGCGCAGGCGGGCCAGTCGCTGGCAGTGTTCCTGGGAGGCCAGGCCAGCAGCCAGGTGCCGGTCAATGACCTGATCGGTGACGCCGACCCGCAAGTGTGCGTGGGCCGTGCCGCCGATGCCGTGGCATTAGGGCAGGACACGGTGAAGATCAAGTGCACCACCGAGCGCGAGCTGGATGTCGCCAGGGTGGGGGCGATACGCGAAGCCTATCCCGACCTGCGCATCCGCCTGGACCCGAACGAGTCATGGGACGTATCCTGGGCGCTGGAACAGATTCGCGCCATGGAGCCGTTCGGCATCGACTATATCGAAGAGCCCCTGCCGCGGGGTACGGACTTGACTGTCTATGCGGACTTGTGCCGGCAGACCCGGGTGCCCATCGCGCTGGACGACACCATTCGTTCGTTGTTCCATGCGCGCCGGGCGATCGAACTGCAGGCTGCCCAGGTGCTGATCCTGAAACCGCCCCGCGTGGGCGGGCCGGACCGCACCAAGGAAATCATCGACGAAGCGCGGCGGCGCCAGGTGCGCAGTGTGGTGACCGCCAGCCTGGAAACATCGGTGGGGCTGCACGTGGCGTTGCATTGCGCCGCATTGCTGCCCGGGCCGATCGAGCCCTGCGGGTTGGGCACCGCGCGCTTCTACAAGACGGACGTGGCCGACCCGCCGCCCATCGTGGCGGGTGCCATGGCCGTGCCCACGGCGCCCGGCCTGGGCGTGGACCTGCAAACGTGGTGGGACGCCAACTGACTGCGGTCAGGCAGGCGTGGTGCGCGGATGGGCGGCTCGTTCCATCCGCATCTGCGCCAGCAGAATGCGCTTGTTCTCGCGGCTGCGGTACGCGTGTTCGCGCATCAGGCTTTCGGCGCGCACGGCCTCGCGCTGGGTGATAGCCCGCAGCAGATCTTCGTGATCGGCCTGCGCGCGAAGTACGAACGGCGTTTCGAGCTGCGATGGTGTCGAGGGAAGCGTCAGGGCGGCCGGGCCCGCCAGCGGCGTCTTGTTGTTGTGTTCCAGCGCGGCGATCAGGGCGCGGTTGTTGGTACCGGAGCAAAGAATTTCATGGAATCGCCGGTTGATCCGTCCCCAGGCTCGCGCGTCGATGGTCGCATTGGGATCTCGTTCCGCCGGGGCCAACAGCCGCTTCCCTTCTTCCACCGCTTCGCGCAACTGATCCAGCACTTCCTGCGGCGCGCCGCGCTCGGCCAGCAGCCTCACGGCCATGCCTTCCAGCACGCCGCGCACATCGACCGCGTCGGCGATTTCGTCCACGGTGAAGGCCCGCACCCGGAAGCCGCGCGAGGGCAGCCGTTCCAGCAAGCCTTCTTTTTCGAGTTCGGTCATGGCAATGCGCAGCGGGGTGCGCGATACGCCCAGCCGCGCGGCGAACTGCAATTCGATGACACGTTCGCCCGGCTGCAGCTCGCCCGAAAGCACGAGATCCCTGAGTTCGGCAATGACTTTGTCGATTTGTGCGGCCATGTGGGGGTGGGGCTCCTGATTGGCGCTCCAGTTTAAACAAGAATTGCATGCAAATGGGGGCGCATCTCGGCGAGAACAGCTTGCGCGGAATCAAAATTGCATGCAATAATCCTTAAAAATAGCTTCTATGGCCAGAATTTTTGCGGTAATGCATGCAAAGATTGTTTTTCCTGGCCAGCACTGCATACACCAGGAGACCACATGAAGCTGCTTAGCTTCCTTCACGACGGGCAGGCCGGCTGGGGCGCGCAACAGGGCGGCCGGGTGGCCGTGCTGACCCGGCGCTGGCCCGACCTGGCCGCCGCGTTGGCGGCCGGCCCGCAGGCCATCGCGCAGGCTGCCGACGGGGCGCCCACCGTGCCGCTGGACCGGATCCAGTATCTGCCCACCATCGTGGCGCCCGGCAAGATCCTGTGCGTGGGCTTGAATTACGGCCGCCATGTGGCCGAGACGGGCCGGGAACTGCCGGCGCATCCTTCCCTGTTCGTGCGTTTCGCCGACTCGCTGGTGGGCCATCAATGCCCTGTCTGGCGGCCGGCCGCCTCGGCGAAGCTGGATTTCGAAGGCGAACTGGCGGTGGTCATCGGCAAGGGTGGCCGCCACATCCCCGCCGCGCGCGCGCTGGAACATGTGGCGGGCTACACCTGTATGGCCGAGAACTCGGTGCGCGATTTCCAGAAGCACAACGCGCAAGTCACGCCCGGCAAGAATTTCGAGCGCAGCGGTGCCCTGGGCCCCTGGCTGGTCACGGCCGACGAGATCCCCGACCCCACGGTGCTGCGTGTCATTACCCGCCTGAACGGCGAGGTGATGCAGGACGGGCAGGCCGACGACCTGATCTTCCCCATCCCCGAGCTGATTGCCTATATCAGCAGTTTCACGCCGCTGGCGCCGGGCGACGTCATTGCCACCGGCACCCCGGAAGGCGTGGGCGCGCGGCGCACGCCGCCGGTTTTCATGGCGGCCGGCGATGTGCTGGAAGTGGAAATTCCCGGCATCGGCCGGCTGAGCAATCCGGTGGCCGATGAGCCGGCCGTTCGTACAGAAGGGAACCATCATGGCTGAAGCAATGCGCTACTTGACCGAGCAGGATGTGGTGTCGGTGCTGGACATGCCCCGCGCCATCGACGCGCTGCAAGACACGCTGGCGGCCCAGGGCCGCCAGGAAGCCCGCAACCTGCCCAAGAGCCTGGCTACCTGGGGCGACGGCAGTTCCATGCACGCGCTGGGGTCGGTAATGACGGCCAGCGGCTACGCCGGATTCAAGACCTGGGTGCATACCAAGGCGGGCGGCGGTTCCGTGTTCAGCCTGTTCGACGCGAATGCGGGAACCCTGCTGGCCATCATCGAAGCCCGCGCGCTGGGCATGCTGCGTACCGCGGCCATCAGCGGCGTGGCAACCCGCGCGCTGGCGCCGGCCGACGCGCAAGTGGCGGCGCTGGTGGGCACGGGCCCGCAGGCCTTGACCCAGCTGGCGGCCCTGGCCGCGGTGCGCGATTTGCGCACCGTGCGCGTGTACAGCCCCACTGCCGATAAGCGCCGTGCCTTCGTGGAGCGCGTGGCTTCCAAATATTCCTTCGAAATCGTGGCGGCCGACAGCCTGGCGCAGGCGCTGGACGGCGCCGGCATCGTCACCCTGATCACCCGCGCGGCGGAGCCCTTCGTTGCGGCGTCAGACCTGGCGTCCTGTCGCCACTTGAATGCGGTGGGCGCCATCCTGCCCGCCAAGGCCGAGTTCGCCCAGGACGTCTTCGAGCGGGCCGACGCGGTCGTGGTGGACGACCTGGAGAACGCGCGGCGCGGCTCGCGCGAACTGCGCGAGCGCTACGGCGCCGACGGCGAGCCCTGGCAAGGCGTGACGGTGCTGAGCGACCTGCTGGCCGCGGGCGCGGCGCGTCCGGCCGAGGCGCGGCTGACTATTTTCAAGGGCATGGGTATGGGCCTGTCGGACCTGGCCATGGCGCGGGTCGTTTATGAAACCGCCCAGGCGCGCGACCTGGGCCATGCCCTGCCGCGGCAGACACGGCAGAACCTGCTGCTGGCGCAGCCCTGAGGCCCGGTTCAACGTATTCATCGGGCTGGCGCCCGCCGGCCCGGTATCAAACAGCCAGGAGACATTCATGTTCGTCGACGTAAGCGGGGCCGCGGCCCGGCAGCAGCATCAATGGGATCCGGTCTTGATTCCCAAGGAGGACATCGACCGGGAAGTGGAGCGCCTGATCGCGGCGCCGCGTCCAGCCAATGGGCGGCGCGCCTCGCTGATCGTGCACCCGGCCGCCACCATGCCCGGCCTGGGCCTGACGCCTGGCACCGATGTCACCATCAATGTGGTGAACCCGGGCGAAACCACGCTGAACCTGCGCAAGAACTCCAACATGCTGGAGATCTGTATCAGCGGTGCCGGCGTGGCGGTAGTGAACGGAGAGGAAAGGCGCATCGAAAAATGGGATGTCTGGAATACGCCTTCCATGCAGGTGCATTCGTACCGCAATGACGGCCAGCAGCCCTGGGTGCGCCTGTCGTATTCCAACGCGCCCCTGCTGGAAAAGCTGGAAGTCCATTATGTGGAAGAGTTCGAGGGCGACGTGCCGCCGGCCGACGCCGACACGCAGCGCCGCGAGCGGCGGCC
>NZ_JAJMLX010000008.1 GCF_020991325.1 Bordetella petrii
ACGCAGGTGCTGGCCGGGCCGGACGAGCAGGATCCCGCCACCCTGGCGGCGCCGGACATACTGCCCGCGGCCGCGCCATTGGCGGCGGGGAACGGCCCGCAGCCAGGCGCCGGGTCGGAACGGCAGATCCTGGTGATCGAAGACGACAAGCGCTTCGCCGACATCCTGGCGGATATGGCGCGCGAAATGGAGTTCGACTGCCGGGTGGTGCATACCGCGTCCGAGGGCCTGGCAATGGCGGCCCAGTACCTGCCCAAGGCCATTGTGCTGGACATCAACCTGCCCGATTTCTCCGGGCTGGGTGTGCTGGACCAGTTGAAGCGGAATTCCCAGACGCGCCATATCCCGGTACACGTGGTTTCGGTTGCGGACTACACCCATGAAGCGATGGAGCGCGGCGCGGTGGGCTATGCCTTGAAGCCCATCAAGCGCGAAGAACTGAAGAACGCGCTGCAGCGGCTGGAAGCCAAGTTCACGCAAGGGATGCGGCGCGTGCTGATCGTGGAAGACGATGACCGCCAACGCGAAAGCGTGCGCCAGCTGCTGGCCCGCGACGACGTGGAGATCGTTTGCGCGGCGACGGCGGGCGAAGCCCTGGAGGCGCTGCGCGGGGCCACTTTCGATTGCATGGTCATGGACCTGAGCCTGCCCGATTTCAGCGGCTATGAACTGCTGCAGCAGATGACCGACCAGGACGGGGTATCGTTCCCGCCCGTCATCGTCTATACCGGCCGCGCCCTGTCGCGCGATGAAGAACTGCAGTTGCGGCGTTTCTCGCGGTCCATCATCGTGAAGGACGCGCACTCGCCCGAACGCCTGCTGGACGAAGTGACGTTGTTCCTGCACCAGGTGGAAGCCGACCTGCCGCCCGAGCAGCGCCAGATGCTGCAAGTGGCGCGCAGCCGCGACGCCGGCCTGGAAGGGCGCACCGTCCTGGTGGTGGAAGACGATGTGCGGAACGTTTTCGCGCTGTCCAGCATCCTGGAACCCACCGGCCTGCGCGTGGAAATCGCCCGCAACGGCAAAGAGGCCCTGGACGCGCTGGCCCGGGCGGGCGACGGCGCCGCCGCGGCCATCGACCTGGTGCTGATGGACATCATGATGCCCGAGATGGACGGCTATACCGCCATGCGCGAGATCCGCAGCCGCCCCGAATGGCGGCGCCTGCCCATTATTGCGCTGACCGCCAAAGCCATGAAGGACGACCAGGAAAAATGCCTGGCCGCCGGCGCCAACGATTACATCGCCAAACCGCTGGACGTGGAACGGCTGTTGTCGCTGGTGCGCGTCTGGATGCCCAAGTAAATTTGCCGACTTGCCCGTTGGATGAGCCATGCCGTCACATAGCAGGGTACGTACCGCCGATATCGAGCAGCGGCTGCTGATCGATGCCATTTTTCATCGCTACCACTACGATTTCCGGGGCTATGCGCAGGCGTCGCTGAAGCGGCGCCTGCAAACGGCGCTGACGCAGTTCGACTGCAGGACCCTGTCGCAGCTGCAAGACCGGGTGCTGCACGACGCATCGGTGTTTCCCGCGCTGCTGGATTATCTGACGGTGCAGGTCAGCGACATGTTCCGCGACCCGGAGTACTTCATGGGCCTGCGCACCCATGTAGTACCCATCTTGCGCACCTATCCTTCGCTGAAAATCTGGGTGGCCGGCTGCAGCACCGGCGAAGAAGCGTATTCGCTGGCCATCCTGCTGTATGAAGAGGGCCTGCTGGGCAGGTCGCTGATCTACGCCACGGACATCAACCCGCATGCGCTCAAGGCAGCCGAAAGCGGAGTGTTCGGGCTGGACCGCGCCGCGGTATTCACCGAGAACCACGCGCGTTCGGGCGCGCCGTGCTCGCTGTCGGACTACTATACGGCCCGCTACGGGCGCATTGCGTTCGACAAGTCGCTGCGCAAGCACATTGTGTTCTCGGACCATAGCCTGGCCACCGACAGCGTGTTCGCCGAGACTCAGTTCATATCCTGCCGCAATGTGCTCATCTACTTCGAGCGCGAGCTGCAGGATCGCGCGCTGGGCCTGTTCCGGGAATCGCTTTGCCACCGCGGCTTTCTGGGCCTGGGTACCAGGGAATCGTTGCGTTTCTCGGCGTGTTCGGACAGTTTCGACGATGTGGCCGTGCCCGAGCGCATCTATCGCAAGAAGGCGGGCCTGTAACCGCCATGCCGCAATCCGCCCGTTCCGCCGCCCGGCAGTCCGCCTATGACGCCATCGTTATAGGCGGGTCATCCGGGTCCATCGAGGCACTGATGGCCCTGCTGTCCGCGCTACCCGCTCGCCTCGGCGCGGCGGTGCTGGTGGTGCTGCACCTGCCCTCCGGCCGCCGCAGTCTGCTGGCGGACATTTTCAAGGACCGCTGCGCATTGCGCGTGTGCGAAGCGCAAGACAAGGACATCATCCAGCCCGGGGCGGTATATTTTGCACCGCCCGACTACCACCTGCTGGTAGAGCGGGGGCCCCGCGTGGCGCTGTCGGTGGATCCGCCGCTGCACTTCTCGCGGCCCTCCATCGATGTGCTGTTCGAGTCGGCGGCCGACCAGTATGGCGCCGGGCTGATCGGCGTACTGCTGTCGGGCGCCAACGATGACGGTGTGCAGGGCTTGGCGGCCATTTGCTCCGGTGGCGGCCTGGCCGTGGTGCAAGACCCGGCCAGCGCCGCCATGCCCGTCATGCCGGCCGCCGCGCTGGACCGCGTGCCCGTGCGGCATGTGCTGGATCCGCAAGGCATTGCGAAACTGCTGGCCCGGCTGGCCGCCCATCCCCGTGACAACCCAAGAACATAACGACGACGCTCATGATCCCTGCCAAACGCTCGCGCGAAAATAGCCGCATCAAGTGCCTGCTGGTCGACGACGTGCAAGAAAACCTGACGGCGCTGGAAGCGCTGCTGGCACGCAGCGATGTCGAATTCCTGGCGGCCCGGTCCGGCCCGGCCGCGCTGGAACTGCTGCTGCAGCATGCCGACGTGGCGCTGGCCATTCTGGATGTGCAGATGCCGGAGATGAATGGGTTCGAACTGGCGGAACTGATACGGGGCAGCGAGCGCACCCGGCATATTCCGCTGATTTTCATGACCGCCGGTTCGCGCGAGCAGAACTGGCAGTTCCGGGGTTATGAAACCGGCGCCGTGGATTTTCTGTACAAGCCGATAGACCCGGCCATGCTGGTCACCAAGGCCAACGTGTTCTTCGAACTGCACGAGCGCAAGCAGGCGCTGGGGTGGCAGTTGGAGGAACTGACCGAGGCGCTGCGCATGAACGAGATGTTCATGGCGGTGCTCAGCCACGACCTGCGCACGCCGCTGCAGTCGATTACCGTGGCGGCCCAGTTGCTGCGCCGCGACCCCGACGCGGGCAAGGTGTCCCGCATCGCCGGAACCATCCACCAGTGCGGCGCGCGCATGGCCACCATGATCGACGACCTGCTGGACGTCACCCGCATCCGCCAGGCGGGCGGGCTGTCGCTGGTGCCCGCGCCATGCACCCTGGACCACATCGCCAGCCGCATCCTCGACGAGGTGCGCACGGGGTTTCCCGATTGCGAGGTCGAATCGGATTTCCTGGGCGACCTGTCCGGCTGCTGGGATGCGGATCGCCTGGCGCAGGTGATGACGAATTTGCTCGGCAACGCCATACACCACGGCGACCGGTCCCGGCCGGTTCGCATGGAAGTGGACGGGGCGGCCGCCAATGAAGTGGTATTTACGGTAAGCAACGGCGGCGCCATTCCCGCCGAGATCCTGCCGAACCTGTTCGACCCGTTCCGCAGCCGCGCCCGCGGCCCTGGCGAACACCAGGGGCTGGGCCTGGGGCTGTTCATTTCGCAGCAGATCGTGCTGGCGCATGGCGGCCTGATCGTGGCGAACGCCACCGACGGCGTCACGCGCTTCCGGGTGACCTTGCCGCGCAAGCCGGCCGATGCGGGCAGGCCGGCGGAATAGCCGGCGCGCGGGGTCAGCCGGCTTTGGCCAGGGACCGGAGTTCCCCTTTCAGGACTTTCCCGGTGGGATTCTTGGGCAAGGTCTCAAGAAATACATAATGCTTGGGCCGCTTGAAGCGCGCAATGTGCTCGCGGCAGTGCGCGTCCAGTTGCGCCGCGTCCACCGGCGCGCGGCTGACAATGAAGGCCGTTACCGATTCGCCCCAGTCGGGGTCGGGCGTGCCGATGACCGAAGCCTCCAGCACATCCGGATGGCACAGCAGCGCGTCTTCCACTTCACGTGGATAGATATTGGTGCCGCCGCTGATGATGACGTCCTTCGACCTGTCCTTGATGTGCAGCAGGCCGCGACTGTCGATCAGGCCCATGTCGCCGGTCCTGAGCCCCCCATTCTGCAGTGTGGCTTCGGTGGCCTGGGTGTTGCCCCAGTAGCCCTGCATGACGGTGGGGCTGAACACCACGATTTCGCCGATGCCGCCGGGCGCCGCGGGCTGGCCTTCCGGATCCAGGATGGCGACGTCTACCGTGCTTTGCGGGTATCCCACCGAGCCCAGCAGTTCGGTGTCATTGTCCGCCACGGCCCGGGCCAGGCGGTCGGCGCGCAGCGCCGATATCGTCATGGGCGATTCACCCTGGCCGTATAGTTGCGCCAGCCTGGGGCCCAGGCAGTTCACGGCCGCCTTGATGTCCTGCGCGTAGAAGGGGGCGCCGCCCACCAGCAGGCAACGCAGGCCGGGTACCGCCGTGCCGGTTTTCTGCAGGTGGCCGACCAGGCGGGTGACGATGGTGGGCGCGGCAAACAGGCTGGCCCGGGAATAGTGCCCCAGCAGCGAGGCCAGTTCGGCTTCGTCGAAGCCCCCGCTGGCGCTGACCACTTGCAGGGCGCCCTGCATCCAGTACGGAATGGCGTACAGGCCGGCGCCATGCGACAGGGGTGCCACGTGGATCAACACATCGCTGCTGTCGATGGATTGCATGTCGGTCTGGAAGTTCAGGGCCATCTGCACCAGGTTGGCATGGCTGAGCATCACGCCCTTGGGCCGCCCCGTGGTGCCGCTGGTGTAGAACAGCCAGGCCAGTTCGTCGTCGCCGCCCACTGGCATGTCGGCGGGCGCAGGGTTGGCGCTGCGCGCCGCGCGCCAGGACGCGCCGTCCACTGTCATGAACGTCGCGCCCGTGCTGGCGGATGCCTGCAGGGCGTCCAGGAATGCCGCCTGGGTCAGGCAAACTTTTGCGCCGGAGTCCTGCAGGATGTAGCCGACTTCCTTGGGATGCAGCTTGCTGTTGACCGGCACGGCGCACAGCCGCGCGTGCCAGATGGCCAGCATGGCCTGCGCATACTCCACGCAATTCTGCATGGCCAGGCAGACGCGGTCGCCCGGCGCCAGCCCTAGTTCGTGGCGCAGGTGCTGCGCCAGCGCGCGCACCTGGCGGTCCAGCTCGCGGTAGCTGGCGGCTGGCCCGGTGCCCTGGGCCAGCGCCGGACAGTCTGCGTACATGTCCACGCTGCGCTGGAATAAACGGCTGAGATGCATGGTGCCTCCTGCCTGGGCGCCGGCGAGTGGCGGTATCCCGGGCCTTGCTGGTTCCTGGGTGATGCGCGTCAGTCGACCTTCGCGCCGGAGAACTTCACGATCTCACCCCACTTCTTGATGTCGCTGTCCAGCGTAGAAGCGAACTGGGCGGATGTGCCCCCCATGGGCTCGAATCCCATGGCGGCCAGTTTCTTGCGGAAATCGGCCACTTGCAAGGCGTTGTTCACTGCGGCATTGATCTTCTGGACGGTTGCCGGCGGCGTGCCGCTGGGCGCCAGCAGGCCAAACCAGGTTTCGGACAACAGCGTGGGCTGGCCCTGTTCGGCCGTGGTGGGCACATCGGGCAGTACATTGGATCGCTTGGGCGCCATGACCGCCACGGCCTGCAGCTGGCCGTCCTTGACCAGGGGCGCCGCTGCGGTCACGCCGGGAAACGCCAATTGCAGGCGCCCGCCTATCAGGTCGGTGAAGACCGCGCTGGGTGAGCTGTACGGAACGTGGGTCATGTCCACGTCCAGGGTTTTCTTGTACAGCTCGCCCGACAAATGGTACGAACTGCCGCTACCCGTGGACCCGAAGTTGAGCTTGCCCGGATTTTTCCTGGCATAGGCGGTGAGTTCGTCCACTGTCTTGATGCCCAGCGACGGCAGCGTCACGATGATATTGGGCACCGATGCGATCAGGGCGATAGGGTCCAGGTCTTTCTGGGGATGGTACGGCTTGGCGTGGTAAAGCGTAATGGCCGGCACCAGCGTTCCCGTCCAGCTGAACAGCAGCGTATAGCCGTCGGGCGCCGAACGCACCGCGGCCACCGACCCCACGTTGCCGTTGGCGCCCGGTTTGTTCTCCACCACAAAAGGTTGATGCAAGGCCTGGCTCAACTGTTCGGCCACCAGCCGCGCCAGGGGATCGGCGCTGCCGCCGGCCCCGGCGGGCACGATGATGCGCACGGGTTTGGCGGGCCAGTCTTGCGCCAGGGCCAGCGCGGGCGCCGTGGCGATCAAGGTGCCCAGTATCAGGGCGCGCAACGAACCGGGAATAGTGTGCAACATGGGAGTCTCCTTCTAAGGTCTTTTGTTTTGCTGCGGTGTCAGTACGACTTCGGCATTCCCAGCACGCGCTCGGCGATATGGCTCAGGATCAGTTCCTGGCTGACGGGCGCGATGCGCGGAATCATGATTTCACGTAGATACCGTTCGACGTGGAATTCCTTGGCGTAACCCATGCCGCCGTGGGTCAGGATGGCGCGTTCGCAGGCACGGAAGCCCGCTTCGGCCGCGAAGTATTTGGCCGCGTTGGCCTCGGCGCCGCAGTCGCGGCCCTGGTCATACAGCCATGCGGCTTTCTGCATCAGCAATTGCGCGGCTTCCAGTTCGATCCAGTTGCGCGCCAGGGGGTGCTGGATCGCCTGGTTCTTGCCGATGGGCCGGCCGAACACTTCCCGCTCGCGGGCGTAGCCGGCCGCCTTGTCCAGCGCGGCGCGGCCCACGCCGATGGCTTCCGCCGCCAGCAGCACGCGCTCGGGGTTCATGCCATGCAGGATGTACTTGAAGCCCTTGCCTTCTTCGCCGATGCGGTCCGCCACCGGAATCTCCAGGCCATCGATGAACAGCTCGTTCGAGTCGACGCACTTGCGGCCCATTTTCTCGATGAGCTTGACGTCGATGCGGCGGCGGTCCAGGTCGGTGTAGAACAGAGTCAGGCCTTGCGAGTGCTGGCCGGGCGCCAGATCTTCCAGCGGCGTGGTGCGCGCCAGCAGCATGATCTTGTCGGCCACCTGCGCCGTGGATATCCACACCTTCTGGCCATGCACCACGTACTTGTCGCCGCGGCGCTCCGCGCGCGTCTTGAGCTGCGTGGTGTTCAGGCCGGTATTGGGTTCGGTGACGCCGAAGCAGGTCTTGAGTTCACCGCTGGCAATCGGCGGCAGCATGCGGCGCTTCTGCTCTTCGGTGCCGAATACCGCCACGGGCATCAGGCCGAAGATATTGATGTGGATGCTGGAACAGCCGCTCAGGCAAGCGCCCGTTTCGGCGATGGTCTGCATCAGGATGGCGGCTTCCTGTACCCCCAGGCCGGCCCCGCCGTATGCCTCGGGAATGGCCGTGCCCAGCCAGCCCGCCTGGCCCATGGCGCGATAGAAGTCTTCGGGAAACGCGCCGTCCGCGTCGCGTGCCAGCCAGTAGCTTTCCGGGAAGCGGCGGCACAAGTCGACCACCGCTTCGCGTATGGCCTGGTGTTCGGTGCTGAGTTCGAAATCCATGGGGTTTCCTGTGGGGTCAGCGGCCGGTCCAGCGCGGCGGGCGCTTCTCGGCAAAAGCACGCGGGCCTTCCTGCGCGTCGTCGCTCAGGTACACGGGCTCGAACAGATGCTGGGCGGCGCGCAACGCTGCCGAACGGCCCATTTCCGTGCCCAGGTACACCAGGTCGCGCGCCGCGCGCACCGTCAGCGGCGCGTTGGCCGCGATGTCGCCGGCCAGCGCCAGCGCGCAGTCCAGCAACTGCGCGTGCGGCACTACATCGTTGACGTAGCCCAGGGCATGGGCGCGCTGCGCCGTCATGGGTTTGCCGGTCAGCAGCAGTTCCATCATGATGCGTTGCGGAAGCATGTGCGCCAGCGGCGCGGCCCAGGGCATGCCGCGGCCCACCCGGGCTTCGGTGATGCCGAACGTGGCATGCTCGGAAGCCACGCAAAGGTCGCACATCTGCGCGAACAGCCAGCCGCCGGCCAGCGCCACGCCATTGACGGCGGCAATGGTGGGCTTGCTGATATGCACCACATCGCCCAGCACCGGGAACATGTCGCGCGGCGGCACCTTCAGTTGCATGGCGGCGGCTTCTTTCAGGTCCATGCCGGCGCAAAAGGCCTTGTCGCCGCTGCCCGTCAGGATGCCCACCCGCAATTCCGGGTCCTGCTCCAGCCGCTGCCACGCCTGGCGCAAACCTTCGATTACGCCGCGGTTGATGGCATTGCGCTGGGCGGGGCGGTCGATGGTGATGACGGCGATGTTCTGGTTGGCGACGTCGAACGTCACTTCCTCAGTCAGTTTCAAGTTTTGCTCCTGTGTGGCGCCGCATGCAGGCGGCGCGATAGAGGGGGGTAGGCGCGTTCAGGCGGCGGGCGGCGGGGCGTGCGCGTACGCCTGGCCGGCGGCCAGCATGGCGTCGATCGCGGCCGGCGTATAACCCAGTCCGGCCAGCACTTCGCGCGTGTGCTGGCCCAGTTGCGGCGCGGGGCGGCCGGCGGCCGGGGCTGGGTGATTGCGCCACGTCACCGGGTGGCGCATGCCACGGATGGGGCCCTCGGTGGGATGTTCCTGGTCCACGAAAAACCCCGTGGCCTGCAGGTGTGGATCGGCCATGATGCTTTGCAGATCGTGCATGGGCATGAACGGCACATCGGCGCGTTCCAGCAGGCTCATCCATTCCGCCGTGTCGCGTTCCAGGAAGATGCGCGCCAGCGCTTCGTACACATAGTCGATGTTGCGCGACCGCGCGCCGTAGTCCGCGAAGCGTTCGTCTTCCTGCATCAGCGCTTCGCGGCCGATCTCGCGCAGGAAGCCTTGCCATTGCTTGTCGGTGTAGACCAGGGCGCAGACGTATCCGTCGCGCGTCTGGTAGGGCCGGCGGTGCGGCGACAACTGGCGCGCGTAGCCGCCGCCATCCAGCGGCGGCTCGAAGGTCTGGCCGCCCAGGTGGTCGCCCAGCACGAAGGCCGCCATGGTTTCGAACATGGGAATATCCACGCGGTCGCCGCGCCCGGTGCGCCCGCGCGCCAGCAGCGCCGCCAGGATGCCATTCACCCCGGTCAGGCCCACCACGCGGTCGGCCATGGCGGTGGGCACATAGCGCGGAATACCGCCCGAGGCTTGCGCGATCCAGTGCGACAGCGTGGCTGCGCCCTGGATCAGGTCATCGTAGGCGGGCCGCGCTGCATAGGGGCCATCCTGGCCAAAACCGAACAGGCCGGCATAGACAATGCGCGGGTTGATGGCGGCCACCGCGTCGTAGCCCAGGCCCAGCCGTTCCATGGCCTGCGGCCGCACGTTGTACATGAGCACGTCCGCGTCGGCCAGCAACTGTTGCAACGCCGCCAGGCCCTGCGGCGTTTTCAGGTTCAGCACGATGCTGCGCTTGTTGCGGTTGGCGTTCAGGTAGACGGGGCCCATGCCCGGGTGGCGTGCCGGGCCGATCTGGCGCACCAGGTCGCCCGCGGGAGCTTCCAGCTTGATCACGTCCGCGCCCATGTCCGCCAGGGCCTGCGATGCAAAAGGGCCCATCAGGACGGACGTCATGTCGATGACTTTGATGCCGGCCAGCGGGCCGCCGCCGGCTTGGGGTGTTGCCATGTCGTCTCGCTCGATTTGCTTTATCATGTTCCTGTGTGGGAACAAATCATACATATGCAGGAACAAAATTCCTAGCCGGCACGACTGCGCGTTTACCCTGACGGGGCGGGCGCGCGGGCCGCGGCGCGGTTTAATAGGGGCCGCGCCCATGGCGGCGCATTGCCGGACAATTGCTTAAAGGAGATGCCGCCCGGGCTGGGCTGGCCAAGGCGGCGCACTGACACGGTGAGCATCAAACAAGTCGAACACGTGCTGGAACTGCTGGAGTTTTTTGCCGCCCGGCAGCGCCCGGCCAGTCTGGCCGAAATTGCCAAACACTTCGGATGGCCCCGGTCCAGCACCTTCAAGCTGCTGCAGACACTGACGAACCGGGGCTATCTGTACGAGCCGCGCGCGCGCGCCGGCTATTACCCCGCGCCCATCTGGTCCACCCTGACCACCCAGATCGAACGTGGGCAGCCCATTCCGCACGGCATGCGCGCCGTGCTGGAAGACTTGGTACGCGAAACCGGCGAAACAGCCGTGCTGGCGGCGGCAAGCGGTGCTTTCGGTTTGTTCGTGGAAACTGTGGAATCGCCCAGCGCGGTGCGCTATGCCGCGCCGGTGGGCAAGCGGGTGCCGCTGCACCTGACGGCAACGGGCCGGGCGCTGCTGTCCCAGATGAGCGGCAGCGAACGCGCGGCCATCCTGGAAAAGGCCGCATACGACCGCTACACCGATTCCACGCTGATGAGCGCGGCCCAGGTGCAGGCCGAAATCGAGACTTCCCTGGCGCGCGGCTGGTTCCAGGGCAACGCGGAATTCACCCAGGACCTGGGCGGCGTGGCATTGCCTTTCGCCGTGGGTGAACGTCATTTCGCGCTATTGGTGGCCGGCCCGATGTTCCGGGTGGCGTCGCGCCTGCCGCAACTGGCGGCGACGCTGCGGGTAAAACTGGACGCCTATCTGCAGGCCCTGGCGGCCGAGGGCTGATAACCCAGGCGGGCCGACAGTTCGGCTGCGATGGCGCGCAGCGCGAGCGGAACCGGCCCGTCCCAGTCGGG
This sequence comes from Bordetella petrii, assembly GCF_020991325.1. Lineage (GTDB taxonomy): Bacteria > Pseudomonadota > Gammaproteobacteria > Burkholderiales > Burkholderiaceae_B > Bordetella_A > Bordetella_A petrii_E. The sequence continues at coordinate 10,883 of NZ_JAJMLX010000008.1, forward strand.
CTGCAGCCGTCCGGCTTCGCAGGTGGTGGAACTGGCCAGCACCATATTTCCCTGGACGTCGTACACCGGCGCGCTGAAGGCATTGACTGTCACCCTATGGCGCGGGGACGAGGCTTGTCCCACGGCGCGTGCCAGCCCATGCTGTCTGGCTTCCGCGATGTGCTGGGCAAAGCGCCCGTTGTCGGGCTGGCCGCTGCGCTCGCGCGCCTGCAATTCATGTTCGATGGCTGGCGCGTCGCGCTCGCCTCCGGCGTAGGGGTTGTTGGCGGGTGGCATGCGGCCCTGCGCGTTTGGGTGTCGATATGGCTTTCAATTTAAAGTACGTACAACATTATTCTAAGCGCGTCAGAAGAAATTGAATAAATCAAGCAAATAAACGGCTTGACATACAAATTCTTGAGCCTTAATCTAAAGTTGTACGAACAAATAATAGACAAATAGCCATGCAAGCCAATACGCAAAAACTGGTGGCCTACGGCAATTATGTGGCGGGGCAAACGCTTCCGTCCGCGGCCGGGCAAATGTTCGCCAGCGTCAACCCGGCCACCGGGCAGAAGTGGGCGCAGTTCGTCGAATCCGGAACAGATGACGTCGATGCCGCAGTACAGGCGGCCCGGTCGGCCCTGTCCGGCCCGTGGGGGGCGTTGTCTCCCACGCGGCGGGGCAGGTTGCTGATGGCCTGGGGCGAGAAAATAGCCGAAGAAGCCGAGAACATCGCGCGGCTTGAATCGGCGCAGAACGGCAAGCTGCTTGCCGAAATGAAGGCGCAGGCCAATGTGGTGAAAGAGTGGTTGTATTACTTCGGAGGCCTGGCCGACAAGGTCGAAGGGCGCGTCGTGCCGATAGAGCGGCAAAGCGTACTGAACTACACCCTGCGCGAGCCCATTGGCGTCGTTGGCGTCATCGTGCCGTGGAATTCCCCGACTTTTCTTACCATCATGAGTTGCGCACCGGCGATGGCCGCGGGCAACACCATCGTGTTGAAGCCGTCGGAAGTGACGTCCGCATCGGCGTTCGAGCTGGCTCGGCTGGCAGAACTCGCGGGAATTCCCCCTGGCGTCATCAACGTGGTAACCGGTGGGCGCGCCGCTGGCGAGGCGCTGGTCGATCATGAGCGGGTGGCCAAGATCTGCTTCACTGGCAGCGATGCCGCGGGCCGTGCCATTGCCGCCCGGGCCGGCGCCAGGCTGGCCGGCTGCACGCTCGAGCTTGGCGGCAAAAGCCCCAATATCGTTTTTCAGGACGCATCCGTCGATAACGCCGTGGCAGGGGTGCTTTCCGGCATATTTGCCGCAGCGGGGCAGACCTGCATTGCCGGTTCCCGGGCCTATATCCACGAAAGCCTTTATGACCAGGTCGTCGAGCGCCTGGTTCAGCGCGCGCAGGCAATCAAACTGGGCGACCCTCTGCGGGCCGACACGCAAATGGGGCCGGCGGCCACCGCTGCGCAACTGCAGAAGAATCTGACGATGGTGGCCAGGGCCGTAGATGGTGGCGCAGAAGTCTTGTCTGGGGGCAAGCGCGCGCAGGTTTCGGGGATGGAACAAGGCTATTTCTTCGAACCCACGATCTTGCACCGCCTGAAGGCCGACAACCCTCTCATGCACGAAGAGGTGTTCGGCCCCGTGCTTGCCGTTACGTCGTTCCGGGACGAAGAAGAGGTCGTGGCGCTGGCGAACAATACCCAATTCGGCCTGGCGGCAGGCGTCTGGACGCGCGACCTGAGCCGCGCCCACCGGCTGGCGAAGCGCCTGCAGGCAGGAACCATATGGATCAACACCTATCGTGCCATGGCCTGCAATTCTCCATTCGGCGGCTACAAAAGCAGCGGAATCGGCCGGGTCAACGGTATCGAGGCGGTAGACCAGTTCCTGCAGACCAAGAGCGTTTGGTGCGAAACCAGCGATGAGATCCAGGATCCGTTCGTGCTGAAAGTCTGAGGGAAGAAACGTGAAAGAAGGGACGGTGGCAGACATCATTGCGCGGGCATGCGCCATGCATGGCGTGCGGTATGCCTTCGGAGTGCCTGGCGGCGGAAGCTCGCTGGACATGATAGAGGCCTTTTCACGGCACGGCATCGCGTTCCAGCTGTGCCGAACCGAGACTGGCGCGGCCTTGATGGCGGCCGCGGATGCCGAGATCCGCAATGGCTTCGGCGTGGTGATCACCACCCAGGGACCGGGCACGGCCAGCGCCATGAACGGGCTGGCGCATTCGGCGCTGGATCGCGCCCCGATTCTGCTGATCAGCGACGGCTGGACACCAGCGCGCGCGGCTTACGATACGCATCAGGTGTTTGACCAGCGGCTGATGTCCTCGGCGGTGGTGAAGGGCAGCACGCGTTTGGACGGACCTGAACCGGGCGCTGAAATGGACGCGCTGATCCGCCTGATGCTGTCTGCGCCCTGGGGGCCGGTGCACCTGGAACTGACTAGTGAAACGGCCCGTCGGGCCGCGGCTATTCCGGCACAGCAACACAATCCGGATCTCGATGGCCATGGCGAAGGGGCTGACAGTACGGATTATCATGGCCGTCCGCTGGACCTGCTGAAGCAGGCCCGCAAGCCTGTCCTGGTGGTTGGCCTGGAGGCCCGTGAGCGCGGCGTATCCGGGCAGATACTGGCCCTGGCGGAGTCCTTGCAGTGCCCCGTCCTGACGACCTACAAGGCCAAGGGCGTGGTCAGCGACGAATGCGAGTGGCTGGTGGGCCACTTCACCGGTGGCGCGGCGGAACGCGAGTGTGTCGACGCTGCTGATCTGATCGTCTTGTGCGGCTTGGACCCTGTTGAGCTGATAGGCCGGCCATGGCCATACCGGGCGGCCGTCATCGATGTGGCGCTGGTTCGTCATCCCGTGCATTACATGGCGCCGCAGGCTGGGCTCTACGGTTCGTTGCGGCTGTCGCTGGAAACCCTGAAGCAAGGAGCGGCGGGATCTTCCTGGAAGCGGGCCGAAATTGACGCGCTGCGCTCGGGCATGCATGTCCGGCTGGCCTATGCCGGATCGGAAGGCGGCTTGTCTCCGCAGGCGGTAGTAGAGACAGCCATGCGTCTGGCCGGCGCGGCACGCCCGGCCATCACGGTGGATGCGGGCGCGCATATGTTCTCGGCGATGGCATTCTGGCGTGCGTGCGCCCCAGGCCGTGCGCTGATCTCCAACGGCCTGGCCACGATGGGTTATGCGTTGCCCGCGGGCATCGCCCGGTCGTTGAATCACCCCGATGAGCAGGTCATTGTCTTTACCGGGGACGGCGGGCTGATGATGTGCGCGGGGGAACTCGCTACTGCCGCCCAGGCCGGCAACAAGCTCTGTGTGGTGGTCTTCAATGATGCGGCTTTGTCGCTCATCGCCTTGAAGCAGCGCGATCGCGGAATGCCGGACACGGGGGTGTCATGGCCGCAGGCCGATTTCGCGGCGGTGGCGCGCGGTTTCGGTATGCAGGCATATCGCGCCAGCACAGAGGCTGAATACGAACAAGCCCTGCGCCAGGCGTTCCAGTCCGGCGTTCCCTGCCTGATTGATGTCCATGTCGATCCGTCCGGTTATGGCGCGCAAGCCAGGTCCCTGAGAGGCTAGGCGCCCGCTGTGGCCCGTTGCAGGATCCGGCCGGGCTGTTCCCGCATTGCCGCCGCACACAGATAAAACAATCAAGGAGACAATCATGTTGTCCGGAATCCGCCTGTTTGCCATGGCCGCGCTGGCCCTGGCGTCTGTCGCAGCACATGCTGAAGAGTCATGGCCATCCAGGCCGGTGCGCTGGATTGTGCCTTTCGGTGCCGGAGGCACCGCTGACGCCGCCGCCAGGCACATTACGCAGAAGCTGAGCGAACGCTGGGGGCAGCAGATCATTATCGACAACCGGCCTGGTGCAAACACGGCGATTGCCGCGGCCGAGGCCGCACGAGCCAAGCCGGATGGGTACACGTTGTTCCAGCCCATGAATTCCACGCTGACGGTCAACCCGTACGCATTCTCGAAGCTGCCATACGACCCCGTGCGTGATTTCACGCCTATTGGTGTCATCGCGTCTGTGCCCTTGATCATTGTGGCGAATGACTCACTGCCTGCCGCGACATTGAAGGACTTTGTCGCCCAGGCCAGGAAAAACCCGGGACAGCTCACGCTGGGTGGCGGCGATGTGGGCGTGCAACTGGCAGCAGAGCGTTTTCTGCGGGATGCGGACATCGATGTCCAGTACGTGCCGTACAAGACCGGCGCCGATGTGATGCGCGGCCTGTTATCGCGCGAGATCCAGACGGGCCTGGATGGCGTGCCTGCGTATCCCTCGTTCCTGAAGTCCGGGAAGTTGCGCGCCCTGGCGACGAACAGTCCCAGGCGCATTGCCAGCCTGCCGGACGTACCCACCCTGGGCGAACTGGGATTCAAAAGCTCAGAGGCGCCTCTGTGGCATGCGTTGGTGGCGCCAGCAGGGCTGCCGGTGCAGATCCAGAAGAAAATCGCCAGCGACCTGCAGGCGGTGCTGGCGATGCCCGACTTGAAGGCGCGCATGGGCGAACTGGGCCTGGACCCCACCTGGGTCGGGACAGACGATTTCGTTGCATTGATCGCGCGCGAATCTGCCCAGATGAGGCCGCTGGTCAAGGCACTGGGTATCAAACTGAACTGAAGTGGCTTATGTATACACCTCATCCTCAGCAGCGCATGGAAGTGTTCGCTTCCATTCCTCGGGCTCTCTATGTCAGCAACAGAAAATCCAGTTGGGTCGATGTGCAGCTGCATGGCGCCGAAACGCCCGTATTTCTGGAAGGCCCGGCTTTTGACGGTGATGGGAACCTCTGGGTCGTGGATATTCCGTGGGGGCGCCTGTTCAAGATAGACCCCCAGGGCAACGCCAGCTGCGAGCTCGAGTACGATGGCGAGCCCAACGGCCTGGCGTTCCATGCGGACGGCCGAGCGGTCATTGCCGACAACAAGAACGGGCTGATGGTTTTCGACCCCAGCAAAGGTTCAATCGAACCTTTGCTGGACCGGGCCCTGGTCCAACGCTTCAAGGGGCCGAACGATCTGGTGTTCTCGGATGCCGGAGATCTGTACTTTACCGACCAGGGGCAGACAGGCCTGCACGATCCTACCGGCCGGCTGTACCGCCTGACCGCAGGCGGGCGATTGGACTGTTTGCTGGACAACGTGCCCAGCCCTAACGGCCTGGTGCTCGGGCCCGGACAGGACACGATCTACCTGGCGGTGACTCGTGGCAATGCCATCTGGCGCGTTCCCTTGGTGAAGGATCATGGCCTCGTGACCAAAGTGGGGGTGTATATCCAGATGTCCGGCGGCGGCGGGCCCGACGGTGTGGCCCTGAATGCCAGGGGCGGCCTGGCAGTGTGCCATGTGGGCTTGGGCGCCGTCTGGATATTCGACGAAGTCGGCCAGCCGGTATTGCGCCTGGACTCGCCCGTGGGGCGCATGACCACGAACTGCGCCTATGGCGGAGAGCAACTCAGGCAACTCTACGTCACGGCCGGGCGGGACGTGCTGGTGGCCGACGTCGACACGGCCGGCGCGCCCACCTGGAGCCAGCGTGGCGCGGCCGTGGCGGCCGGACGGTAGGAAGCGACATGGCTCATGGCATTCAACGCTGTCTCAGTATCAACGACCTGCAGCGGCGCGCACGGCGTTATCTGCCCCGCGTCATCTACGATTACCTGGAAGGAGGGGCCGACGACGAGGCCTGCCTCGCAGAGAACCTTGCCCGTTTGCGGCGATACAAGCTGCGGCCGCGTTACATGGTGGACATATCCTCCCGGTCGCAGCAGGTATCGCTGTTTGGCCGTACGTATCAGTCTCCTTTCGGCATCAGCCCGATGGGCATGCTGGGGATGGTGAGGAAGGGCGGCGACCTGGCGTTGGCACAGGTTGCAGCACAGGCAGGCATCCCCTTCATTCTGTCGGGGGCAAGCAATGCGTCGATCGAGTCCATCGCACGTTGTGCGCCCGGTAGCTGGCTGCAGTTCTATCCGTGCAAGGATGCCGAAATCGAACGCGACATTCTGGCGCGGGCCGCGACTGCGGGAGTCGAAACCCTGGTCGTCGCGGTCGACGTACCCTTGCATTCCAAGCGCGAGCGGAACATACGCAGTGGCTGGGTGCGGCCATACAAACCTTCGCTGGCAGTCATGACTGAAGCTCTGCGTCATCCTGAATGGGTGCTGCGCTATCTGCGCCATGGCATACCGGCCATGGAAAACTTCCTGCCTTACGCACCGGCGTCGATCAGCGCGCGAGACCTGACCAGTTTCTATGCGTCTCAGGTGCCCGCTCCGCATCAATGGGCATTGATCGGCCGCCTGCGGCATCAGTGGAAAGGCAATCTCGTGCTGAAGGGAATCCTGACTGCTGAAGACGCCCTGCTGGCGGCACAGGCGGGGGCCGATGGGGTGATCGTGTCCAATCATGGCGGGCGCCAACTAGACCGTGGCATTACATCGATTGACGCATTGCCCGGCGTGGTAGACGCCGTTGGGCAACAGTTGGCCGTGATGTTCGATAGCGGGATACGGCGCGGATCCGATATCGCCGTGGCGCTCGCGCTGGGCGCCAGAATGTGTTTTGCCGGCCGCGCCGCGGCCTATGGGCTGGCCGCGTACGGCGCCCCTGGTGTACGGAGGGCAGTAGACATTCTGCGGACGGAACTGGACCTGACGCTGGGCCAGATCGGCTGCCCGGATGTCAGGGCGCTGGGGCCGGCATACTTGTGGCAGGCTACGCCCGGCTGAGCTTCATGTTGAAGCGGAATTTCTCGGCGGGGTACAGGTTGACCGAGACTTCCGCCACTTTGCCGGCACTGTTTTTGTACGTGCGCCGTACTTCGACCACGCTGGACCCTGCTTCCACCTGCAGGCCCGCGGCCAGCTCATCGGGCGCCGGGCGTACGCGGAGCATCTGTTCGACTTCCACCAGGCGCTCGCCGTAGATGTCTTCGATGAGCCGCCAGATGGGGCCGCGCTGGCGCCCTAGCATTCTTTCGACGCCGGCGTATTCGGCGGCAACGAATACTTCTGTCCAGCATATGGGCGCGGCAGCAGGTTCGGCGCCCAGGCGGTAGCCTTGCAGACGCAGCCAGCGTGTGTCGGGGGGCAATTCCGCTTCGTCGAACTGGACGTCCTTGCTGTTGATGAGGTCGCTGCGGTCTACCGCGTACTGGCTTTCTGCGGCATAGGCAATCAGTTCGTCGATAGACGTGACGCGGTGCACATTGAAGGGCGTGCTGGGCGGCGGCGGCATGACCGTGGTGCCCGACCCTTGGCGGGACGATACCAGTCCGTCGGTGCGCAGTTGCCGCAAGGCTTCGCGCACGGTATGGCGGCTGACGGTGAAGCGCTCGGCGAGTTCTTCCTCGGTGGGCAGCTGGGATCCGACAGGGAAAACGCCGTGAATGATGTCGCTGCGCAGATGTTGTACCAGTTGACGGTACAACGGTTCTCGAGAGTCGGTCGGCTGCGCCGCCAGAGAGCGCGGACGCCGTGCTGGCTTTCCAGTTGTACGTTCGACTTCGGCTGTGGTCTTGGCTGCGGGCATGGGCGCGATTTTACATCAGCCGCCGTGTGCTGCGCCCGCATTATGGCCGCTCATTCGCGCAGTCGCGCCATCCATGTGTGCGCCGGAAATATCCATGGATTTGAAATATGTTCGTACAACTTATTGGTGGAAATACTGATACCTGAGGATGCTTCTGGTGCTAGTATCTGTTTTGTACGTACAACAATAAGATTCTTGCTTGCCGCTCCGCAAGCTGCAGGCCAACCAGGAGGAGATATTCATGAGCAATCCGGGCGAAATTCCTTCAGCCGCCGCCCGGCTGAGGTTTTCCATGCGCAACCTACCTCTGCTGGAAGGCGGCGCGACCATGGAGTTGTTGGGGCTGGCGCCCATGTTGTGGGCGCATTCCAAGGTTTACTCATCTGGCGGCGAGAATGCGCTGCACAGCCACGAGATCGAAGATCACGTGTTTCTTGTGTTGCAGGGTGAAGCTATTTTCCATTTCGAGGACGAAAGCTCGGCGACGGTACGCGCGTTCGAGGGGGTGATGGTGCCGCGTGGTACACGCTATCGCTTCAAGGCGAACGAAGAACACGGCAACCTGGTCATGTTCCGGGTGGGTGCCGCGCAGGTGCAAGATTCGAACGACTTGCATCCCAAGTTCGGCATTCCCAACGAGGCCATGCAAAGCCGTTCAGATTCACAAGGACGCTACGCTGCCGGCGACGCCAAGAAAAATGGCGTTGCAGCGCAGCCCACCGTGTTCAAGGCCGGCGCGTTCTTCGCGCCGGACGCGGACTGACGCGCGAGGCCATGATGCTACGTCGAAAATTCCTGCAGGTCTCGGCTGCGGCGATCGCGACCGCTTCGGCGCGCACGGTGCTGGCGAAGGCTTATCCCGCGCGTGCCGTGACGCTATGGGTGCCATACGCCGTGGGAGGCAATGGCGACCTGACGGCCAGACTGTTCGCCGATGCGCTGGGGCGCGCCCTGGGGCAGTCGGTCATTGTGGGCAACAAGCCGGGCGGAGGCGGGGCCATTGGCGCCATGCACATCATAGGCTCGGCGCCGGACGGCTATAACCTATTGTTCTCGGCGCCCAGCGTGTTTTCTGTTACCCCGCACCTGACCAAGGTCAGCTATGGCACTGGCAGCATTCAGCCCGTTTGTCTGGTAAGCAAGACACCCCTGGTGCTGGTGGTGAAAAAAGGTAGCCGTTTCAAGTCGTTGGCCGATATTGTGCAGGCCGCGCGCGCGCAGCCCGGCGGCGTACCCATGGGTTACAGCGGACTGGGAACACCCAATCACCTGGCCATGCTGGATCTGGAGGCCGTGGGCCAGGTGCGCTTCAACGGGATTGCCTACAAGGGCTCCAGCCCCATGCTGCAGGATATGCTGGCGGGCCAGATCGAAGTAGCGGCCGACCAGGTGTCCACGTCCCGGCCTTATATCGAGTCGGGCGACCTGGTGCCGGTGGCGGTTTTTGGCGCGCCTCAAGAAGCCCTGCCCGGTGTCCCATCTGTTTCCACGCTGGGGCCTGAACCGTTTGACGTGACCACCTATCTGGGCGTTGCGGCGCCGGACAAACTGCCTGGCGATGTCATGGACACGCTGCAGAAATCGGCGGCCGAGGCGGTGAAAGACAGTCGCTACGTCGAAGGCATGAAAAAAATGGGTTCGTTCGTGCAGTGGGGCGGTCCGGATGACTACGCACGCATCATGAGCAAGGAAGATGATTTCATGCGCACGATGGTGGTGTCCGGCCGCATCAAGCCAGGGGCCTGACATGGCGCACACCAGCGGCCGCCACAGATTGCAACCTGATCCGCCGCCGGAAGGCCGGCCTCACCCGCCGCGCGCGTATTCCCTGCCGGCCGGCGCCGTGGATACGCACGCACACGTCATCGGCACGAGCTGGATCGAGCAGCGGAGCTATACGCCGCATCCGGCGCCACCCGAGGCCTACCTGGGCATGCTGGATGCCACGGGAATGGCCTATGGCGTGTTGATCCAGGTAAGCGTGCATGGGTCGGACAACACCTTGATGCGCGATACGGTGAAGGCCCATGGCAATCGGCTGCGAGGCATTGCCGTGATTCCGCACGACCTGCAGCAGGCGGCCTTGCGCGACTTGAAAGAGGCGGGCGTGGTCGGGTTGCGCCTGAACACCACGACAGCGGGGGGAACCGGCGTAGAAAAGCTGGAGACTTACGAGGCCATTTGCCGGGAAATGGATTGGCATCTGCAGTTTCTGGTCAATGCCGGGCAGATTCCGCAGCTGGCGCCGCAGATCGCGCGCCTGCGGGTGCCGGCAGTGTTCGACCACATGGGATACGTATCGCCCGATCTACAGGATCAAGCGGAGGGGCGTACGTTGCTGCATCTGGTGCGCGACGGGGCCTGGGTGAAGCTGTCGGGCGGCTTCCGCAATTCGTTGGCGGGGCCGCCATACCGGGACGTCGTTCCGTACGCTCGGGCCCTGGCGCAGGCGGCGCCCAGCCGGTGTGTATGGGGATCTGACTGGCCGCATGTCAGCTTTGGCGGCCCTATGCCAAACACCGGCGACCTGCTGGACCTGTTGGGGGAATGCGTGCCGGACCCGGCTGTGCGCAATGCGGTCCTGGCCGACAACCCACGGTTGCTATATGGCTTTCCGGCCGCCTGATTGCTGACGCCCCGCATTCGGTGCGATGGGGCCGTCACGCGTTGCGCACAAATTGACTTATCTGGAGTATGTCATGAAGACCGTACGGACTCTGCTGTGTGTTCTGTTCTGCTTGTTCGCCCAGGCCGTCCAGGCGGATACATTCCCCTCCAAGCCCATCAAGATCATTGTCGCGTTCGGACCGGGCAGCGGGGGCGATATACTCGCCCGGCTTCTAGCCCAGTACCTGCAGCCCGAGTTGAACACGCCCATAGTCGTGGAAAACAAGGTAGGGGCGTTGGGGCAAATCGCCACCAGCGCGCTGGCGCGTGCGCCTGCCGACGGCTACACCCTGGGCATGGGGAGTTCGTCTACCCATTCCACCGCGACGTTCCTGACCAAGAATGTGCCTTATGACCCCATCAAGGATTTCTCCGCGGTGGGAGGGCTGAACAATTACACGTTCGTGCTGCTGGTGCCCGCCGGATCCACGGCCAGGACACCACACCAATTGGTGCAGCAATTGCATGCCAAGGACCAGGTTTTCTATGGATTCGGCAACGCTTCGGGCCGGGTCGGGGCGGCCCATTTCAACCGGCTGGCCAAGCTGAAGGGAACCGAGGTCGCGTACAAAAGCTCGCCGGACGCCATGACGGATCTGGCGGCGGGCCGCGTCGAGTTCATGTTCAGCGACTGGGGGTCGGCGCGGCCCTTCGTGGAAGGGGGGCGGTTGCGGGCGATTGGAGTCATGGCCGACCAACGTTCGCCAGTATTGCCGGATCTGCCCGCCGTTGGCGAGGCCTATCCAGGTTTCGATTTCTCGAACTGGGGTGGATTGATGGCCCCGGCGGGCACGCCGCCGGCGGTGATAGCCACCTTGAATGCCGCGCTTATCAAGGTTCTGGAAACGCCGGAAGTCAAGGCGCGCATGGGAGCGCTTGGCCTGGAAGTGAAACCCAGCAGCGCGCAGGATCTGGCCCAACTTATTGTGGACCAGCAGCGCGCTTGGGGCGCCGCAATCCATGAGGCGGGGATCGAGCCGAGTTGAGCGCAGCCGAAAATCAGCCGGCGCGCGGCGGCGTGTCTAGAAGACCGCGGTGCTCGTCCAACTCGGGCGAGTTCAGGTCGATGTCTGCGGGTTCGTTCAGAAACCGTATCGGGCTACCGATATGAGGCCGGTTTTCACCGTCGCGCAGCACCATGCCGCGCGCCTGGGTTTGCGGGTCGTGCAGGGCCTGCGGCAATGTGTTCACTGCGCCGAAGCATAGGTCCAGTGATTCCAGCCGCGCTTCCCACTCGGCGCGCGTGGCTTGCCGGAAAGCCTCTTCGAGGAAGGCGATGACCGGAGCCTGATGCGGCCCGGGACCCTGCAGGCACAGCGGCGCCAGGTCGGCCCGGTTCAGGGCATTCAGCAGGGCGTGCACGAACTTCGGTTCTTGGCCCGCAAGGGCGATGTGGTTACCGTCACTGGTCTGGTACAGGCGATAGAACGCACTGCCGCCCGTGGTCCGGTCTTGTCCGGGAATGGGTGCCTGGCCATGGGCAAATGTTGAGCCCAGTACGTTGCGCGTGGCCGCAAGCATGCAATCGGCCATGGCGATATCGATGTAGTCTCCCTGGCCTGTATCGCGGCGCCGCAATAGTGCCATCAGTACGCCGGCCAGCCCCTGCAGCCCGCTGAGCAGGTCGGCGTAGGGCAGCTGCGGCAACCCGGGGCCGGCATCGGAATGGGCGGCCAACGTCAGGGTTCCTGTCAGGGCCTCGACGGCAAGATCATGGGCGGGGCGGTTGCGATAGGGGCCCTCCTGTCCGAAAGCGCTGATGGAACAGTAGACCAGTCCGGGATTCCTGCGGCGCAGGCTTGCGTAGTCCATCCCCAGCCGAGCGGCGACGCCGGGCCGGAACGATTCAACGAAGACATCGGCATCATCCACCAAGCCCAGCAAGGCTGCCTGGCCTTCGGGAGATTTGAGGTTCAGGACGATACTTTTCTTGCCGCGGTTGAGATTGCGAAAAAGCACGGTGTGCGGCCCGTCGGAAAGGCCGATATGCCGGGCCGGATCGCCTTCGCCCGGCTGCTCGATCTTGATGACTTCGGCCCCGTGGTCTGCCAGTTCCAGGGTGAGGTACGGCCCAGGCAGGAAGTTGGACAGGTCGAGAACGCGTATGCCCGTCAGTTTCATGGCTGTTCCTTCACGCGCGGCGTGGCACTGCGCGAAAGCACGGCGTCCGTATCGGCTCCCAATGCCGAGCACGGCCGCAACTCGGGACGTTTCCCGTTGAACTTCAATGGATTCGACAGCATGTTCAGGCCCGGCCGGGCTTGGTGGTCGATGCTCGACAGCATGCCGCTTTCATCCAGGAAGGCGGTCTGCAAGGCTTGCGACAGGCTCAGCACGGGCGCCACCGGTAGCACGCCCTCGAGCCGGGCTAGCCAATGTTGTGTGGAATGGCGACGGAAATCGGCGTCCAGCAGTGCGGTCAGGCGTTCACGATGCTGCGTGCGCGCGGCGGCGGTAAGAAACTCGGGTGCCGTGGCCAGATCCTGGCGGTTCAGCACTTTCAGCAGCGCTTCCCAGAACTTCTGGGTCATGCACATGAGGAAGATCCAGCCGTCGGCGGTGGGAAAGGTCTGTACGGGCGTCAGCGAGTAGTGTGCACTGCGCTGCTGGCGTTCGGAAAGGTATTCCTCGTTGAGAAACCAGGTGGCTGTATAGCCCAGCTGATGCAGGGTTACGTCGAACAGGCTGGTGTCTACGTCGCACCCCTGTCCGGTTTCGCGCGCGCGCAGCAGCGCGGAAAGCAGGCCGACCATGGACGTGATGCCTGTCATGTGATCCACGATGGACGGCGCGCCGATACGAGCGGGCGGGGTGGCCGGCTCGCCGGTCAGGTGCATGAGGCCGCTTTCGGCCTGCATCAGGTAGTCGTACCCCGGCCACGAGCTGCGGCTGTTGTCCCGGCCATAGGCAGAGATATGGACGCAGACCAGCGCGGGATTCACCGCGGACAGCGCGGCGTAATCCAGCTTCAGTTTTGCGGGCTGGTCGCCGCGCAGATTGTTCAGGACAACGTCGGCTTCGCTGGCCAGGGTTTCGAAACGGCGCCGGCCTTCGTCCGACTTGATGTCCAGCGTGATGCTGCGCTTGTTGGTGTTCCAGCTTTGGAAATACTGGCTGTCGTCCGGGCCGAGCATAAACGGGCCGGTCTGGCGCGAGGGGTCGCCTTGTGTGGCCGGGTTTTCGATCTTGATGACTTCGGCCCCCAGGTGTGCCAGGAACATAGTGCCGTAAGGCCCGGCGCCAAACTGCTCTATAGCGATGATGCGAACGCCCTGCAGGGGAAGGTGGGCGGGGCGGGGCGTGGTTTGCCCGGCGCGGCGGCACCCGGCTGTCATTGGACAGGGTTCCTTTTGATCCACTGCTTTGCGATGATGATGCGCTGCATTTCGTTCGTGCCTTCTCCTATGCAGGTGAGCGGCGCATCCCGATAAAGCCGTTCTATGTCGTATTCCTTCGAGTATCCATAGGCGCCGTGGATGCGCATGGATTCCGTGCTGTTCTCAAGGGCGGCTTCGGACGCAAAGAACTTTGCCATGCCTGCCTCCATGTCGCAGCGTTCGCCGCGATCGAAGCTGGCGGCGGCGTCCAGCGTGAGCAGGCGCGCCGCTCTGGCGCGCGTCGCCATTTCACCCAGTTTCAGGGCGATGGCCTGGTGTTCGGCGATGGGTTTGCCGAATGTCTTGCGGATTTGCGCATACTCGGTGGCCAACCGCAGGGCCCCTTCGGCGATGCCCACCCCCCGCGAGGCGACATTGATGCGCCCCAGTTCCAGGCCTCCGGTGGCTTGGTAGAAACCTTGGCCCTCGACACCGCCAATAAGATGATCTACCGGCAGCTTATAGCCGTCGGCGACAAGTTCCCCGCTGTCGATGGCCTTGTAGCCCAGCTTGGGGAGTTTCCGGCTGCTGGAGAACCCCGGCCCTTTAGGGGCAATGAACAGGCTCATGCCTTTGTGGCGGGGTTGGGCTTCAGGGTCGGTTTTCACCAGCAACGCAAAGCAGCTGCCCTCCACCGCATTGGTGATCCAGGTTTTGGACCCGTTGATGACATAGTGGTCGCCATCGCGCCGCGCAGTCATGCGTATGCCCTGCAGGTCGGTGCCTGCGTCCGGTTCGGTAAGCGCCAGGCCGCCGCGGACTTCTCCCGATGCCAGGCGCGGCAGCCACGCCTGCTTTTGCGCGGGGGTGCCAAACTTCTCGATGGCCAGCGCAAGCATCAGGTGTGAGTTGAAGATGCCGGTAACGGCCATCCAGGTTGAAGAAATGCGCATGACGATCTTGGCGTAGGTGCTGGCCGGCAAGCCCAGTCCGCCAAATTCTGTACTGATGGTTGCTCCGAACAGGCCCAGCGCTTTCATTTCTTCGACGATGTGAGCGGGGTATCGGTCGGCGTGATCGAATTCCCGCACGACCTCGGGCGCAAGGGATCGGCTGACCCAGCGGTCGATGGCGGAAAGAAGTTCGGCCTCATCTTCGGCCGAAATGCAGCGGGGCTTGGCAGCAGTATCCACAATTTTGCCTTGAAATAAATAAGTACGTACAAGTATTCCAGTAAAAATTTGAGCCGTCAATCATGGTTTTATAGGTATTTAAGTATTTGATATTGAGTTATGGTTGGTCTGTTGAAAATAAATACGTACAACTTTTAAAGGTTCGTGAATGAGATCCGTGGCGCACGTGGAAGAGTTCCTGGCAGGGATGGCGGCGGATGAGTGCGTGGTCGTACATTCGGGGGCAGCCCATCCCACCGTGTTGTCACGCCAACTGGCCGAGTCGGCCCGGCTGCTCGATGGACATCGGGTTCATGTTTTGCTGCCATACGGGCCGGTGCCGTATGCGCAAGCGCCGGCGCTGGATCGCCTGGAAATTGCGACATTTCTGCCGGGTGCCGGTTTGCGCCCGGCCATGGATGTCGGGCGTCTGCTAGCCCTGCGGCAGCCCTTGTCCCACGCTCCGGCTTTATTCGGGCGCGAAAAGGCGGTAGGCGCCGTGCTGCTGAGGGTATCGCCCCCAGACGGCAAGGGGCGGGTAAGCCTGGGTGTTTCGGTGGACTATATGCCTGCCGCGCTGCGCAGGGCGCGCCTGGTGATCGCCGAGATCGACCCGAGCATGCCCAGGGTCTGCGGCGATGGCTGGATCAGCGCCGGTCGCATCGACGCATTCGTTCATGCCGAAGACGGCCCGCATGAGGTGCACGCCGCGCCGGCGGACGCCATCGACGACGCGATCGCGAACCATGTGGCCGGCCTGCTGGAAGATGGATCGGTACTGCAACTGGGCGTGGGCGCGTTGCCCGATCGCGTGCTGGCCAAGCTGGGTCACCTGCGGCACCTGGGGTTGCACACGGGAATCATCGGCGATGCGGCGGTGGATCTCATCGCGCGCGGCATCATCGACAACAGCGCGAAAGAGATTCGTCCGGGCGTCAGCGTGGCCACGATGGCGGTGGGCAGCAGCAGGCTCTACACATTCCTGGACGGTAACGCCGCGGTGGAACTGCATCCCTGCTCGATTACGCACGACAGTGGGGTATTGGGCCACCTGCACAGCCTGAATGCGATCAACGCCGCCTTGCAGGTAGACCTGGACGGCCGCGTGAACGCGGAATGGGCGGGCGCCAGGCAAGTGTCGCTGCCTGGCGGACTGCCGGATTTTTCCCGGGCCGCGGCTTCGTCGCCCAAGGGGCGCAGCATCATTGCCCTGCGTTCCCTCGATCGCCAGGGGCGCAGCACCATTGTTCCGTCCTTGCCTGCGAACCGTCCGTCTTCGCTTGAGCCTGAAGACGTGGATTGCTACGTCACCGAGCATGGGGTTGCCGCGGTGCGCGGCTGTTACGGGGATGCGCGCCGCAGGGCGTTGATTGCCATCGCGCATCCCGAGCACCGGGATGCTTTGATGCGTGCGTGACGGCGCCAGGCCTGGCCGGACGTCCGCCGCCCCCTTACGCCACCACCACCGCCACAGCCTGTCCTTCCTGCACCATTTCTCCTTCCGCCACCAGGATCTCGGCAATGGCGCCGCTGGCGGCGGCCAGCACGGGGATTTCCATTTTCATGGATTCCACCAGCATCACGACATCGTCCGGCCCGACCTGGGTGCCGGGCCGTGTTTCGATTTTCCATACCGTGCCGGTGACTTCGGCCACTACATTTATGCGCGCCACGTCAGGTTCTCCTTGGGGGCTGGGGGTTCAGGGCTTGGCCAGTTTCAGGTCCACCAGCAGCTCGCGGGTCGACGCATATTCCGCGTCCAGCACTTTCTGCATGTCTTCATGCCTGGCAAAGCGCGGGCGCCACAGCTGGGTTTTCAGGAACTCGTTCCATTCTTCGCTGGCCGTGACTTTGGCCAGGGCCGATTCCCAGTACTGCAACTGGGACGGTGTCATGTTCCTGGGGCCCAGCACGCCCTGCACCGAGGTGGAGACCGCGTCTATGCCCTGTTCTTTCCAGGTGGGCACGTCCGACAGCTGGCCCGGCAGGCGCTCGGCCGTGGTGGCGGCCAGCAGGCGGATGGTGCCGGCCTTGTACTGCGACAGCACATTGGGCGACGAGGCCGACACCACATCGACGTGGCCGCCCAGCAGCGCGGTCATGGATTCGCCCGATGATTTGTACGGCACGATGACCAGCTTGGTAATGTCCACCCCGGCCTTCTTCAGCGGCTTGGCGATGGCCAGGTGTATGTGGTTGCCCACCGAAGTGGCGATCGCGATCGTCAGTGAATCGGGCTGCTTCTTCAACTGGGCAACCAGGTCGTGGACGTTCTTGAAGGGCGAGTCGGCCCGCACCGCCACCAGCATGGATTCTTCCAGCAACAGCGCAATGGGCGTCATCTCGGCGTACGACAGCGCGTCGGGGTGCAGCACGCGGGCGCTGATCATGCCAGTGCTGAAGGTACCCACCCAGTGGGCATCGCCTTCATGGGCCCGCAGGGTCTGCAGCCCCACGGCCCCGCTGCCGCCGGGCTTGTTGGTAATGACCAGGGTCTGGTCCAGGATCTTCTGTTTCTCGAGCAGGCGCTGCAGTTCGCGCGCGGCAGTGTCCAGCGCGGCGCCGGGCCCGGCGGGCACCACGTATTCCACGCTGTGCTTCGGCGCCCATTGCTGGGCGTCGGCGGGCCAGCCAAAGGTGGCGGCGGCGCATGCCGCCCAGGTCATCAAGCTGCGTAGAGTCGCGTTCATTGTCTGTCTCCTTGCGGAATCGGCTCGGTGGCAGGCCCGGGGGGGCCTGGATGCCGGCGCGTCCGTCGTTGTGGAAAACCGGAACTGCTGCGTCTGGATCCTGAATGGCGTGAAGGGGAAAGCGTTATCGGGCCTGCAAGACCTCCCAGGCGTCTTCGACCCAGTCGCACAGCACGTCGCGGGTTTCGCGCGGGTCGATCACGTCCAGCATGCCGAACTTCTCGGCGGTGCGGAAAGGCGAGGCGATGCGGTGGTAGTAGGCTTCCAGGCGCGCTTGCTCGGCCGCCGGGTCGTCGGCCGAAGCGATCTCGTTGCGGTGGGCCGCCGCCACGCCGCCTTCGATGGGAATGGAGCCCCAGCGCGCCGAGGGCCATGCGTAGCGGTGGTTCAGCTTGGGAAAGTGCTTGGGCGCGTGCAGGCCGCCCGCCATGCCGAAGGCCCGGCGCATGATGATGGACAGCCAGGGCACCGTCGATTTCTCGATGGTGGTCAGTACGCGCACCGCGCCCAGCAGGGTGCCGCTGAGCTCGGCTTCCGGGCCGGTGGCGTTGCCGGGCTGGTCTACCAGGTGCACCACGGGCAGGTTGAAGGTCTGGCACAGTTTGACGTGCCGCTCGATCTTCCAGGCCGAGGTGGTGGTCATGGCGCCGCCGGATACGCGCGGGTCGCTGCACAGGACGCCCACGGGGTAGCCGTTCAGGCGCGCCAGCGCGGTGATGGTGGAACCGCCCTGGTGGCGGCCGATTTCGAACAGGCTGTCGCGGTCGAATACCGAGGCCAGGATCTTGCGCGGGTCGTAGACTTTGCGACGGTCTTTGGGAATGGCGTCTTTCAGCCAGTCGTCGGCCCGGCCGGGCGGGTCGTCGCAGGCGGTGCGTTCGGCCATCTGGCCGGCGTGGCGCGGCAGATACGACAGGAAGCGGCGCACCTGCGCGAAAGCGTCGGCCTCGCTGTCGGCCTCGTTGTGCACCAGGGCGCTGCGGCGGTGCACCTGATAGCCGCCCAATTCGTTCTTGTCGATGTCGATGCCGTAGGCCTGCTTCACCACCGGCGGGCCCGCGGCGAATACTTGCGACTGGTCGCGCACCATGACCGAGAAATGCGACATTAGTACTTTGATGGCGCCCAGGCCGGCGCAGGCGCCCAGCGCCACGCCCACCACGGGGACGGCGTCCAGCAGGGCCACCACCGGCCAGGTCGGGTAGCCGGGGATCTTGCTGCTGCCTTGCTGTTCCAGCAATTTGACGCTGCCGCCGGCCGTGTCCACCAGCCGCACCAGGGGCATCTTCAAGTCCAGCGCCATGCGCTCGGCGTAGATCCACTTGTCGGAGATCGTGGCTTCCGACGAGCCCGCGCGCAGGGTGTAGTCGTCGGCCGAGATCATGGCCTTGCGGCCTTCGACGCGCCCGGAGCCGATGATCGCGTTCACCGGCGACAACGACTGGAAGAAGCCGTCGGCATCGTAGCGGCCCTTGCCGGCGATGCGGCCCAGTTCGCGGAACGACCCGGTGTCGCACAGCAGCGCAATGCGTTCGCGGGCATTCAGGCGGCCGCGTGCCTTGTGCTTGGCCAGCGCCTCGGGGCCGCCCATGGCGGCGGCCTGTTCGCGCCGCCTGGCCAGTTCCTGGCGTTCGGGTTCCCAATCCTGGGCGGCGACGGTGCCGCGAGTTTCTTCCATGGGCTGTTCTCCAATGGTGCCCTAGGGGCGGGTCTTGATGAGGTTCTGTGCCTGCAGTGCCCGGATGTCGTCCGCCGTCATGCCCAGTTCCTGCAGCACGCGCCGCGTGTCGGCGCCCAGGTCCGGGCCGCTGTGGCGGATGTGGCCCGGGGTGCGCGACAGCTTCGGCACCACGCCTGCCTGGGTGGTGTGGCCCAGCGTGGCATGGGGCACGCGCACCAGCATGCCGCGGTCGAGATAATGCGGGTCGTCGTAGATGTCCGCGATGGTGTAGATGCGCGAAGCGGGAATGGATTCGGCGATCAGCAGCTGTTCCAGGGCTTCGGCATCGTGCTGGCGGGTCCAGTCGCCGATGATGGCGTCCAGGGCCGCCATGTTCTGGCGTTCGCCGCGCGCGCGTATGGTGGCAAAGCGCGGGTCGGTCAGCAATCCGGGCTGCCCCATGACCTGGGCCAGGCGGCTGAAGATGATGTTGCTGTTCGCGGCGATAAGCACCCAGGCGCCGTCGGCGCTGGGGTACAGGCTGTTGGGCGCCATGGTGGGCAGGTTGGGCCCCACCCGCTTGGGCACGAAGCCCAGTTTCTCGAAGGCCGGTACGTAGGGCTCCATCTGGCTGAACGAGGTTTCATAAAGCGCCGTGTCCACTACCTGGCCCAGGCCGGTGCGGCCGCGTTCATGAATGGCCATCATGGCGCCGAATGCCGCGTAGACCGCGGTAAGGTAGTCGGTGGTGGCCAGCGCCACGCGGGCCGGCGGGCGGTCGGGGTCGCCCGTCATGTGGCGCACGCCGCCAAAGGCTTCGCAGATGGCGCCGTAGCCGGGCCGGCTGGCATAGGGGCCGTCCTGCCCGTAGCCGCTGATGCGCACCATGACCAGGCCGGGGTTGCTGGCCGACAGTGTGTCGTAGCCCAGGCCCAGACGCTCCATGACGCCGGGACGGTTGTTTTCCACCAGGATGTCGGCCCGGTCGATCAGGGCGCGCGTAATGGCGCGGCCCTGGTCTGATTTCAGGTCCAGCGACACGGAACGCTTGCCGCGCAGGATGGTGGCGGCGTACAGCGACACGTCGTCCACGTGCCTGCCCATCTGGCGCACACCGTCGCCTTCCAGGGGTTCGACCTTGGTGACGTCGGCGCCGAAGTCTGCCAGCAGGCGGGCGCAGGCCGGGCCGGCGATGGTGGAGCAGATCTCCACCACTTTCAGGCCCGCAAGCGGGCCATCGTGGGGCGTGGGGGTCATGCCCGTCTCCGTGCGGGTTGGGGAATGGGTTGCGACAAGCGTTGGACGACGGCATTGCCCGAATCTTCGACGCGTTGCCGCGAAATGGCGATGTAAGTGGCGGCGTCGCCGCGTTCGAGTGCGTCCAGGCCCTTGCGCCACAGCGCGGCGGATGCGCGCCGCCGCTGGGGCGATGCCAGGCTGATGTATGAATAGCGCAGCGTCTGCAATGACAGGGCGGTCAGCATCTGTGTCAGGCGCGGGTTATTGCAGTTGCGCACCGACAGAATAGACAGGCGGTACGAGGTTTCCGCGTAGCGGCCCTGGTCGTTTTCCAGGCGGGCCAGGGTTTCCAGTTTTTCCACGCCGGCGCGCAGCGTGGCCAGGTATTCGGGGCTGTGCCGTGCCGCGATCTTGCGCGCCACGATTTCCAGCAGGCCGACGCGGATTTCGAAGATGTCGCGCACTTCGTCCACGCTCAGGTCGGTGACCACGGCGCCTCGGCGCGGGTAGATGGTGGCCAGCCCCTCGCGTTCCAGGATGCGGATGGCGTCGCGCACCGGCCCGCGGCTGACATGGAAGGAATCGGCCAGGCGCTGCTCGTTCAGCGCTTCGCCCGGCAGCAGCTTGCCCTTGATGATGGCGTCGCCCACCTGGGCGGCGATCTGTTCGGGCACGGTCAGGGTGGGGGCTTGCTGGCGGCCTTCGAACAGGCGGAAGGCCACGGCGTTTTCCAGGTCGGTAAGAAGTTGGCTGGGCTTGGGCACGGCGGGGCGGCGGGTTGCGGAACGTGCTTTTATCGTAGATCACAATTCGATTGT
The DNA here is from genome assembly GCF_020991325.1 of Bordetella petrii. Taxonomy (GTDB): domain Bacteria; phylum Pseudomonadota; class Gammaproteobacteria; order Burkholderiales; family Burkholderiaceae_B; genus Bordetella_A; species Bordetella_A petrii_E. The sequence goes on from NZ_JAJMLX010000008.1 coordinate 31,985, forward strand.
TAACAATCATACGATTTTTATAGCCAGGCCTTGGCCTGGCCGTGGCGCCGGGCCGGGTTACTGCGGCAGGGTGGGGCGGTCTCCGGAGGGGCCCGCGTTACTGCGCTGGCGCCGGTTGGCCAGCCAGTGCAGCGCCAGGGCGGCGGCCAGCAGGCCGGCCATGATCATGCCCCAGAAGATCCAGCCCAGTATCGAGATCACGGTGCCCAGGCCGGCAAAGGCCGGCAGGATCTGGTTGGCGCCTTGCAGCAGCGCCGCCACGGCGGCCTGCAGCGATTCCAGGAAGGCAGGCCCCAGCCAGGCCTGCGCCCAGGCGGGCGGCACCCACGGTGCGGTTGCCAGCGTATCGGGCAGTTGCGCGGAGGCCACTGTGTTCAGCAGCCAGTCGGACAACTGCAGGGCCAGGGCGACCAGGGCGGTCCACAGGGTTGCCAGCACAATGAAGCCCAGCCAGACGAGTTTTTTCATGATTAGTGCGATAAAAACAGGAATGCCAGGATAGGCGATCGCGCAAGGCCTGGCGACTGCCGGGCGACAAAAATATGAGTCAGGCCGTTACACAGCGGGGCGGCCTGCGCGGGGCGCGAGGCGGCGGCCATAACACCCGTCGCGGCCAGGGCTTTTAATGGGATGGTCGCCCTCGGGGTCTAGACTGTCTGGCTGGGATGCCCCGCGTCCGGCGGGCAGGATTTCAGGAGATGAGCATGGATCTGCATCTGCAAGGCAAGCTGGCGCTGGTGTCGGGCTCCAGCAAGGGCATCGGCCACGCCATTGCCACGGGCCTGGCGCGCGAGGGCGCGCGCGTTATCGTGAACGGCCGCACGCAGCAGTCGGTGGACGCCGCCCTTGAGACGTTGCGCGCGCAAGTGCCCGCCGCCCAGGCCGAGGGCCATGCCGGCGATCTGTCGCGCCCGGCCGATATCGCCGCGCTGGTGCAGCGGTTTCCGGCGGTGGACGTGCTGGTGAACAATCTGGGCATTTTCGACCCCAAGCCGTTCGAGGACATTCCGGATGAGGACTGGCAGAGTTTCTTCGATACCAATGTCATGTCGGGCGTGCGCCTGGCGCGTGCCTATCTGCCCGGCATGAAGGCCGCCAACTGGGGGCGCGTGGTGTTCATCAGCAGCGAAAGCGGCATCCAGATTCCGGTCGAGATGATCCACTACGGCGTGACCAAGACGGCGCAGCTAGGCTTGTCGCGCGGGCTGGCGGAAAGCTGCGCGGGCACCGGGGTCACCGTGAACGCGGTGCTGCCCGGGCCGACCAAGTCCGCCGGCGTGCACGAATTTGTCGACAAGCTTTCGGGAGGCAGGCCGTTCGGGGAATTCGAGAAAGAGTTCTTCGAAACCGCGCGTCCCAGTTCATTGCTGAAGCGTTTTGCCACGCCCGAAGAGGTGGCGAACCTGGTGGTGTACGTGTGCTCGGAAGCGTCCTCCGCCACTAACGGGGCGGCGCTGCGGGTGGACGGCGGGGTCGTGCGGGCCGCGTTCTAGCCATGGCAGGCCGCCGCCAACCAGAGAGCTCGCCATGCCCATAGGCCTGCAGGCAGGGCTATGGGGCTTGCTGGGCGCGTCCGCATTGGTGCTGGGCGCGGCACTGGCCTACCTGTTGCGCTTGCCGCGCCGTGTCACGTCGGGCGTGTTGGCATTCGGCTGCGGGGTGCTGATATCGGCGGTGGCGTACGACCTGCTGGCCGAAGGCTTCAAGCTGGGCGGCTTCGCGCCGATTCTGGGCGGCGCCCTGGCGGGCTCGGTGATCTACACCATCGCCAACTGGCTGGTCACCCACCATGGCGGACGCCGCCGCAGGCGCCGCGCCAGCGGCCCGTCCGCCGACGGCGAAAGCAGCGGCACCGCCATCGCCATCGGCGCCTTGCTGGACGGCATTCCCGAATCCCTGGTGCTGGGCGTGGGATTGGTGGCTGGCGGCGCCATCAGCATGCCCATGCTGGTGGCGATTCTGCTGTCGAACCTGCCGGAAGGCATGTCCAGTGCCGCCGACATGCGGCGCGCGGGACGCGGCAAGGCTTATGTGTTCGGCGTATGGGTAGGAGTGGCGCTGCTGTCGGGCCTGGCGGCCGGGCTGGGCGCCACCGTATTCAGCAATGCCTCGCCGCAGACGCTGGCCGCGGTCAACGCCGTGGCCGCGGGGGCCCTGCTGACCATGATCGTGGACACGATGGTTCCGGAAGCTCTGCGCGGGCAGGGCGGCGCCACGGGGCTGCTGGTGGTGCTGGGCCTGCTGAGCGCGTTCGCCTTGCGCTGAGGCCGCCGGACACTACCGGGCCTGCAGGCCGCCTATCAGGGTGCGCACCATTTTCGCCGCCAGGCGTTTTTTCGCTTGCGCGCCGGCGTCCGCTTCGGGCCGGTACCAGATCAATGACCATTGCAGCCCGCCCAGCACGGTTTTCACGGCAATGGAGACATCCAGCGCGGCCAGCGATTTGTCTGCCTTGGCGGCCGCCATCTGCTGCTTGAACAGATGTTCAAAGCGGTCGCGGCTGTCGATGAGTTCGTCGAGCACCTGGCGCTGCGCCGGTGTCAGCGCGCCGAACCGGTGCAGCTGCACGCCCTGCACCACCACGCTTTCGTAGGCGTGGTGCTCGAACAGGGCCATGGCATGGGCCGTTAGCATGGCCTCGAGCACGGCCAGGCCATTGCCGCGGGTGCGCATGGCGGGTTCGACGGCAGCGAACAGCAGCGCCATGCCGTGGCGGTGCACGTCGAAGAACAGGTCGACCTTGGACGCGTAATAGTGGTAGATGCGGCCCTTGGTGGCCCCCATGCGCCGCGCGACGTCGTCCAGCGTGGTGGCGTGGAAACCCTGTTCCATGAAGCACTCGGCGGCGGTCTGCAGGATTTCCTGGGTGGATATGGCTCGGCGTTGCATAGGAGGGGTCCGGAGGATGCCGCGGGGCGCAGGCCAGTTTACCCGGCGGGGCCGGGGCGCCGCGGCGCGCTGGGTCCAAGGATACCCTGGCTTGCATCAAAAAAACATACCGAGTAGGATGTTTTTGGGCAAAAAAGGAGCAAACTCATGCGTGTGATGATTACCGGCGCGGCCGGTTTTCTGGGAACGGCGCTGACCCGCAGCCTGATACGTGCCGGGCGCCTGGCGCCGGCAGGGGCGCCGGAACCTATCAGTGACCTGCTGCTGGTCGACAGGCAGCCCGTTGCCGTGCCCGCGGATGCGCCGCTGCCGGTGCGCACCCTGGCGGGCGATGTGGCCGACCCGGCCTTCACCGCCAAGCTGGCCGCGCAGGGTTGCGATTCGATCTTCCACTTGGCGGCCAGCCTGACGCTGCAGGCCGAGCAGGACCACGAACAGGCCTACGCCACCAATGTGGCGCCGGTGCGGCAGTTGATCGAATGCGCCGCCAGGCCGCCGCGTTTTGTGTTCGCCAGTTCAATCGCGGTTTTTGGCGGCGTCTTGCCGGAAATGGTAGATGACTCGGTGCGCGCCGAGCCAGACACCACCTACGGTACGCACAAGGCCATGGTGGAGCTGCTGCTGGCCAATTACAGCCGCCTGGGCAAGGCCGATGGCCGCGCGTTGCGCCTGCCTATTGTGCTGATCCGCCCGGGCGCAGCCAGCCCCGCGGTGTCCGACCGCGTGGCCGCCATCGTGCGCGAACCGCTGGCCGGCCAGGACACGGTAGTGGGTCTGGCACCCGGCACGCGCATTCCGGTGGCCTCGGCGGACGCCGTGGCGCAGGCCTTGCTGCGCCTGCACGACGTGCCGGCGGAACAACTGCCCCATGGGCGGGCCATGAATCTGCCCGCGCTGACCGTCAGCATCGGCGACATGGTGGACAGCATGCGGCGGCGCGGCGCGGGCCGGCCTCTGGGGCAGGTGCGTTACCAACCCGACGCGGCGCTGCAGCGCATTGTGGACAGCTGGCCGAAAGGCTTTGTGTCGCGCCACGCACAGGGCCTGGGCCTGCGGGCCGATGCCGATTTCGACGCCATCATCGATCAGTACCTGGCCCATGACCAGGCCGGCTGATCGCCCAACTTCGACTTCCACCATGACCGATACCAGCAACCCTTCCGGCGCCGGACTGCCGGTATGCATCATCGGCGCCGGGTCGTCCGGCATGACCGCGGCCAAGGCCCTGAAAGAAAAAGGCGTCGCCTTCGAGTGCTTCGAGATCGGCTCGAACCTGGGCGGCATGTGGCGCTACGAGAACGACAACGGCATGTCGTCGGCATACCGCAGCCTGCATATCGACACCAGCCGCCGCAACCTGGGTTACTCGGACTACCCCATACCGGACACGTATCCCGATTTCCTGTCGCACTTCGAGGTGCTGCAGTACCTGGAAAACTATGCGGACCATTTCGGCGTGCGGCCGCATATCCGCTTCAACACCCGGGTCGAACGCGTGGAACCGCAGCCGGATGGCACCTGGCGGGTAGCGGTGCAGGGCGGGCAGGCACGGCGCTATCGCGCCGTGGTGGTTGCCAACGGGCACCTGTGGGATCCGCGCTGGGCGGCCTTCGACGGCGGGTTCGACGGCGAACAGCTGCATTCGCATCATTACCGTACGGCCGAGCCCTTCAAGGGCAAGCGCGTGCTGATCGTGGGCATAGGCAATTCGGCGGTGGACGTGGCGGTGGACCTGTGCAAGACCGCCGACGCCACGTTCTTGTCCACGCGGCGCAGCGCCTGGATCATGCCCAAGTACATCATGGGGCATCCCATCGACCGCTGGCTGGGTTTCTTCGCCGGCCGGCTGCGCCTGCCCACCCGCGCCGCGCGCGCCATCGTGCGGTGGCTGGCGTATCTGGCCACCGGAGACCAGGCGCGCTTCGGCATTCCGCGGCCCGCGCACCCGGTGTGGCGCGAGCACGCCACGCTCAGCCAGGAACTGATTCCGTACTGCGGCCATGGCTGGATCAAGATCAAGCCGGACGTCGCGCAACTGGATGGCGCCAGCGTCGCGTTCCAGGATGGCTCAAGCGAAGCCATCGACGTGATCATCCACGCCACTGGCTACCAGGCCAGCTTTCCTTTCCTGGCGCCCGAGGTGTTTGCGGTGCGCGAGGGGCGTGCGAACCTGTACCGCCGGATGCTGGTGCCCGGCCATCCCGGCCTGTATCTGCTGGGGTTGGTGCAGCCCATAGGGCCCACCATTCCCCTTGTAGAGGTGCAAGGCCGCTGGCTGGCATCGGTGCTGGCCGATGAGACGCGGCTGCCGGCCCAGGATGCGATGCGCGCGGAAATCGAGGCCCACCACCAGCAGCGCGCGCGCCGCTATGTCGGGTCGGCGCGCTATACGCTGGAAGTAGATGGACGCGCCTATCGCCGCCAGCTGGCGCAGGACATGGCGCGCGGCATGGCCGGGGCCTGATTCACTCCGATGGGCGGGTGGCGGTCAGTCCGGTGGGCGCGCCATCGATGGCCGTCCATCCGCCGTCCACGGCAAGCGAGGTGCCGGTGATATAGCTGGCCGCATCGGACGCCAGGAATGCCACCGCCGAGCCGACTTCCGACGGCTGCCCCCAGCGGTTGAACACTGTATGCGACGCATAGGTGTCGTAGATATCGCGGCGCTCTTTCAGCGGGGCGGTCAGGCGGGTTTCGATGACACCGGGCATGACGGCGTTGACGCGCACCCCGTACGGCCCGGCTTCGGCGGCAAACCCCTTGATCATCTGGGCGATGCCGGCCTTGCTGGCGGCATAGATGCCCAACCCCGGCTCGATGGTGACCGCGCGCATCGACGAGCACAGGACCAGGCTGCCGCCGCCCTGTTTCATCATCGGTGCGCCGAACGCGCGCAGGAAACGGAAGGCGCCTTTCAAGTTCAGGTTGATGACCGAATCGAACTCTTCTTCGGTGTAGTCGACGATCAGTTTGCGTATGTTCAGCGCTGGCGTGCTGACGGCAATATCCACTTTGCCGTGCGCGGACAGCACGCGCTCGGCCAGGCCGGCGATGTCGGCGCCGCTGGCGCCGTCGATCGTGTGCCATTCGGCGGATCCCGCCCGGGAGATCTGCGCGGCGGTGTCCTGTACGGCCTGGGTGTCGCGGTCGGCGCACACGACATGCGCGCCCAGCGCGCCGAGCGCCTGCGCCGATGCCTGGCCTATGCCGGATCCCGCGCCCAGCACGACGGCGGTCTTGCCGGCCAGGTCGAACAACTGACGGTAGTTTTGCATGGTGGGTACTCGTAGAACAGGAATAAGACGGATCAGGGCTTGGGCGTGAAGAACGGCACCGATGTCATCAGCTGATTGCGCTGCGCCAGCAGGTAGCCCGCGTCGCCGCTGCGCGTCAGGTACTGTGCCCAGTCCGGGTCGGCCTGCAGGGCGGCACGCTTGCGGGCACGGTCGGCGGCGTCGTCATACACCCAGATGTGCACATAGCTGTTCACATCGCCGGTCTCGGTCTGCATGTACGCCAGCGGCTCGCCCAGGTGCCGGCGTTGTACCGCGAAGCCGTGTTCGGCGTACAGCGCCAGGTGCTTCTTGATCTTGCCGGGGTGGCAGGTATAGGTTCTTACGTCGTAAAGCATGGGGTTCTCCGAAGGGTAGGGATAAAGAGGCCAGGCAGGGTCATTGGGCCTGGGGGCGGGTGCCGGCTGGCGCGCTGCGCGGCCGGGTTGTCTTGATGGCAGTCCAGACATCGCGCAATGCATAAATCGTCATTAACAGGCCGGCTATCGGCACGCAGGCGTAGGCCCACGACTGCGGCAGTTCCAGCACCGGGGTGGTGGCCGAGGTTCGCGAAACGAACAGCGCGCCATACACCAGCAGCACGCTCGCGAACAACAGGCCCAGCAGCGCGATGGCCAGGCGCTGCGCCCAGGCGCCGCGCTTGTCCGCCAGATAATCGGCCAGCAGGTCGATGGAAAAGTGCTCGCGCTCTCGCCACAGCGCGCTGGCGCCGATGAATACCAGCCAGGCGAACAGCGCGGTGACGACCTCGTCGAACCAGTTCATCGAGAACAGGCCCACAAGGCGGTTGACGATATTGACCGCCACGAGCAGGGTCAGGGCGGCCAGGCAGGCGATCGTGAACACCCGCAGCAGGGTGCCCAGGGCCTGGTCTAGGCGGGCGACGAAATCATGGTTCATAGCAGAGTCCTTGGCAGCCACAGGGATACGGCGGGCCAGTAGGCCACCATCAATGTCACCGCCGCGATGGCGATCAGCAGGGGCCACAGTTCGGCAACGATCGCGCCCACCTTCACGCCGGATACACTGCTGACCGCGAACAGCAGGATGCCGACCGGAGGCGTCAGCAGGCCGATCATCGAGCACATGACCATCAGCATGCCGAACTGCACCGGGTCCATGCCGATGTGGCTGATGACAGGCATGAAAATGGGCACCGTGATGATGATGACGGCCACGCCCTCCAGGAACAGGCCTACTACTACCAGCACCAGGATGATCAGCGCCACGATTTCCCAGGGCACGGTGGAAATGGCCGTAATGCCCTGGATCATGGCGTCGGGAATGCGCTTGTGCACCAGGAACCAGGTCAGGAACCCTGCCGAGGCAATAATGAACAGCACGCGTATGGTGTGCTGCAGCGTGGTCCACAGCACGCCGGGCAAGTCTGAAAGACGGATCTCCTTGTAGACGAACAGCCCCAGTGCCAGGCAGTACAGCACGGCGACCACGCCGCCTTCGGTGGGAGTGAACACGCCGACGGCCAGCCCGCCGATGATGATGACTGGCGCCAGCATGGGCAGCAGCGCGCCCATGAAGGATTCCCGCAATTCGCGCAGGCTGGCGCGGCGTTCCACGGGATAGTTGCGGCGCCGGGAAATCACCCAGATTGCCGTCATCAGGGCCACGGTCAGCAGAATGCCGGGGACGATGCCCGCGATGAACAACTGCACCACCGACACCCCTGTCAGGCCGCCGAAGATGACCATGGGGACGCTGGGGGGAAACACCGGGCCGATGGTGGCCGATGCCGCGGTGACGGCCGCCGAGAACCGGGGTTCGAAGCCGGCGTCGTTCATGGCCTTGATTTCCACCTGGCCCATGCCGGCGGCGTCGCCGACCGCGGTGCCCGACATGCCCGAGAAGATCAGGCTGCCCACGACATTGACCTGGGCCAGGCCGCCCGTGAAATGGCCCACCAGGGCGTGCGCGAAGCGGAAGATGCGGTCGGTGATGCCGCCGGTGTTCATCAGCGCGCCGGCCAGGATGAAGAAAGGAATGGCAAGCAGCGTGAATCCCGATGACGCGGAAAACATGCGCTGGGCCATCATGGTCAGGGCCTGGGTCTCGCCGGCGAGCAGGTAGCTGATGATCGCGGTTGCGCCCAGCGCCACGGCAATGGGCACGCCCAGCATGATGAGGGCGAGCAGTCCGCCCACGACTAGTACGGCTTGCATAGCAGTTCTCTCAGTGTTGCCGCGCCGCGGACGCCGGCAGGCCGGACGCCGGGGCGCGCGCCGGTTACTTCGCCAGCATGTCCAGGAATGTCTTCATGTTCTCCTTGCCCGCGTATGCCGCCACGCGGTCGTAGGCGGGTTGCATCAGGGCGCGGAACTTCGCGATGTCGGGCCGGGTAACGTTCACGCCAGCGGCCTCGATCTTGGCGATTTCGGAGGCCTCTTGTTCGGCCACCAGTTTGCGCATCAGCAGGCCGGCCGACCGGCTTTCCTCGCGCACCACCGCCTGTTGTTCCGGGGTGAGTTTCTTCCAGCTGGAAAGGCTGATCACGTGCGTCATGCTGTTGTACACATGCTGGGTCAGCGCCAGGTTCTTCTGCACTTCATAGAGCTTGAAGTGGTAGATGACGCCTATCGGGTTTTCCTGGCCGTCGACCACGCCCTGGTTCAGCGCGGCCACCAGTTCGGGGAAGGCGATTTGCGTCGTGGACGCACCCGCCGCCTCCAGCGCGGCGATGATCTGCAGTTCCGGCGGCGTGCGCAGCTTCAGCCCCTTCATGTCATCGGGGGTATTGATAGGGTGGCGCGAGTTCGTCACGTTGCGAAAGCCGTATTCCCACGTCGACAGCAGCACCAGCCCTTTCTTTTCCAGGCGCGGCGCAACCCAGTCGTAGAACGGGCCGTCCAGCACGCGGTGCGCGTCCGCGTAGCTGGAGAAGGCGTAAGGCGTCATGACAGTGGCGAAGGCTTTCTCGTACTTGTCCAGCGCGCCCTGGGTGGGCAGGTTCATGTCGATGACGCCCAGCGAAGTCTGTTCCAGCTGATCGGGTGGTGAGCCCAGTTGATTGGCGGGATACAGCTCGACCAATACTTCGCCCTTGGTGCGGGCCTCGACGTTCTTCTTGAACTGCAGCGACGCGGTATGGGCGGGGTGCGATTCCGCCGCGAAATGCGCCAGTTTCAGGGTGGTGGCGGCATGGGCGGGGCCCAGCGCCGACCAGGCCAGCGCGGCGCTCAAGGCCAGGCGGACAAGGCCGCGGGAGGGTTTCAGGTGCATGTCGGTCTCCTTTCTCTTTGGTGTATTTGCCGCTTCAGGCGGCGGCTTGCTGGGCGCGCTTGCGCAGTTCGGTCAGCGTGGCGCGCGGGGTGATGATCTCGGGGTCGATCTGCAGTTCTATCAGTGCCGCCTGGGGGCAGGACAGCGCGCGCCGCAGCGCCGGCGCGAAGTCTTCGTCGCGGCAGACCCGTTCCGCCTGCAGCCCGAAAGACTGGGCATACTTCACGAAGTCGGGGTTGCTCAGGTCGGTGCCGATGGCGCGGCCTGGGTAATTGTTCTCTTGATGCATGCGTATCGTGCCGTACATGCTGTTGTTGAAGACGATGAACACAATGTGCAGGCCGTGGCGGCGGACGGTGGCCAGTTCCTGGGAGCTCATCAGGAAACATCCGTCGCCGGCCAGGCAGATCACCTGCCGACCGGGGTGCAGCAGCTTGGCCGCGATGGCCGACGGCACACCGTAGCCCATGGCGCCGCTGGTGGGCGCCAGTTGGCAGCCGGGTTGCGAGAACTGGTAGTAGCGGTGTGCCCAGGCACTGTAGTTGCCCGCGCCATTGGTCAGGATGGCGTCGGGCGCCAGGGTATCGCGCAAGACCGCGATGACGCGGGCGGGGTCCAGCGCAACCTGGCGCGGCGCCGGGGTGACATACTGTTCGTATTCGTCGCGCAGCGCCGCGCGCCAGGCGCCGCGTGCCGATTGCGCGGCAGCCAGGGCGGGTTCCCATTCACCGACGGCGGCCGCGAAGGTGTTCATGTCGCTGAGGATCTGCGTCTCTGCCTGGTACACGCGGCCCAGCTCTTCCGCCGATGCCAGGACGTGCACGAGCTTCTGGCGCGGCACGGGCACGTCCAGCAGGGTATAGCCGCCGGTTACCATTTCGCCCAGCCGAGTTCCCACGGCGATCAGCAGGTCGGCGTCGCGCACCGCTTTGGCCAGCGCGGGGTTGACGCCTATACCCACTTCGCCCACATAGAACAAATTGCGGTTGTCGAACAGATCTTGGCGGCGGAAGGCGCAGGCCAGGCGGATCAGCGTATGCAGGCAACGTTGTGTCACGGCGCGCGGCAGGCCGGCGCGGCGGGCCAGGTCGGCCGCT
>NZ_JAJMLX010000080.1 GCF_020991325.1 Bordetella petrii
GGCGCCCGCGGCGGCCGCGTATCCCGAGCGGCCGGTGCGGCTGGTGGTGCCGTACCCGCCCGGCGGCGCCACCGACGTCATCGGCCGTGTCATGGCGCAGGAGCTGTCGGTTGCCCTGGGGCAGCAGGTGGTCGTGGAAAACCGCGCCGGCGCAACCGGCAACATTGGCGCCGACCAGGTTGCCAAGGCCGACCCCGACGGATACACGTTGCTGATGGGGGCGCTGACCAGCCATTCCATCAACGCCGAGCTCTACAAGGGCAAGGTGCCCTACGACATCGAAAAGAGTTTCGCGCCGGTATCCATCGTGGGCACGGTGCCGCTGGTATTCGTGGTGCATCCGTCCGTGCAGGCGAAATCGCTGCAAGAGTTCATTGCGCTGGCAAAGTCGAAGCCCGGTTACCTGACGATGGCTTCATCCGGGAATGGTTCGCCGCAGCATCTGGCGGCCGAGATGTTCATGAGCATGACGGGCGTGAAGGTGCTGCACGTGCCGTACAAAGGCAGCGGTCCGGCCATGACCGACCTGATGGGCGGACAGGTGCTGAGCATGATCGAGACCGTGCCCGCCGCCCAGGGGCACGTCAAGGCCGGCAAGCTGCGCGCGCTGGCGGTGGCCTCGGACCAACGCGCCGAAGCCTTGCCCGACGTGCCCACCACCGCCGAAGCGGGCCTGGCCAACTTCCAGGTCAGTTCCATGTTCGGCATCGTGGCGCCGGCCGGCACGCCCGCGCCGGTGGTGGAAAAGATCAACGGCGCGCTCAAGCAGATCGTGTCCAAGCCCGAGGTCAAGGCGGCCCTGCTGAACCAGGGCGCCGTGGCTACCTGGACCAGCCCCCAGGACGCCGCCGCCCGCATCGCGGCCGAGCGCGCGAAATGGGCCAAGGTGATCAAGGACGCCAACGTCAAGGCCGAGTAGTCCGGGGCAAATTGGCTGTCGGGTGTCTGGCGCCCTGGCGGGAGCCAGACACCCGGTATCGCAGCGGCGGATGCCGGCCCGCGGCCGGCCGTCAGCGGCCCTGCAGCACCAGTTCCGCGCCTTTCTCGGCGATCAGGATGGTGGCGGCGTTGGTGTTGGCCGACACCATCGCCGGCATTGCCGAGGCATCGATGACGCGCAGGCGGTCGACGCCCTGCACGCGTAGGCTGGGGTCGACCACGGCCGCGGCGTCGCTGCCCATGCGGCAGGTGCCCGACACATGGAACACCGTGCCGCCGCGCTGGCGCGCGAACTCGGCCAGTTCCGCATCGCTGCGCAGCGACGCGCCCGGCATGTATTCGTCGCCCGCCAGATACTCGCGGAAGGCGGGCTGTTGGTAAATGTCGCGCAGCATGCGCAAGCCCGCCACCAGCACCTTGATGTCCAGCGGCTCGGTCAGGTAGTTGGAAACGATGCGGGGCGGCTTGAACGGGTCGGCCGACTGTATCTCGACCGTGCCGCGCGAATCCGGCCGGCACTGCGTGGCCGAAGCCGAGAATCCGGAAAAGGGGTGCAGGGGGTCGCCCGGCTTGTCCACCGATAGCGGCATCACGTTGAACAGCACGTCGGCCCGCCCATTGCGCGCATGTTCCGTGCACGCCATGCCGCCGACCTGGCCGGCGCCCACGGTCAGCGGGCCGTCCTGGCCGAATAGCCAGCGCGCGCCCATGCGGGCCAGCTTCAACGGGTTGCGCACCTCGTCATTGAGAGAAAGCTTGTCTTTCACGCGCACGATGACCCGCGCCTGGTAGTGGTCTTGCAGGTTGCGGCCGACTTCCGGCGCATCCGCCTGGACCGTGATGCGGTGCTTTTTCAGCAGGGCGGCGGGCCCCACCCCCGACAGTTGCAGCAACTGGGGCGACTGCAGCGCGCCGGCCGCCAGGATGACCTCGCTGCCGGCCTGCGCGCGCATCTTCTGGCCGTTCTGCCGCCAGGCCACGCCATGGCAGGCGCCGCGCTCGATCAGCAGCCGTGTGACATGGGCGTCCGTGATCACCGTCAGGTTCGGGCGGGCGCGCACCGGACGCAGAAAGGCGGTGGCCGCGCTGTCGCGCCAGCGGCCCCGCAGCGTCAGCTGATAGCTGCCCAGGCCGCTGTCCTGCGCGCCGTTGAAATCCGGGCTGGCGGGCAGCCCTGCCTGGGCGCCGGCCCGCAGCCAGGCGTCACACAGCGGGTGGTCATTGCGCAGGTCCGAAACCTGCAGTTCGCCGCTGCCGCCGTGGTATTCGCTGGCGCCGCCGGCATAGCATTCCGATTTCCTGAACGTGGGCAGCACCTCGCGGTAGCTCCAGCCCGTGGCGCCCAGCCGGGCCCAGTCGTCATAGTCGGCATGCTGGCCGCGGATATAGATCAGGCCGTTGATCGAGCTGGAACCGCCCAGCACGCGGCCGCGCGGCCACATGATCGGGCGGTTGCCGGTGGCTTCCTGGGGCTCTACCGCGAACTGCCGCGAGTAGCGCGGGTCGTAGATGGAACGGAAATAGCCCACCGGCAGCTTCAGCCAGAAGCCTGTGTCGGCGCCGCCGGCTTCCAGCAACAGCACGCGGCAGGCCGGGTCGGCGCTCAGGCGATTGGCCAGCACGCAGCCGGCCGAGCCTGCGCCGACGATGATGTAGTCGTAGGCCTGGGTCATGGCGCAGCCGCGGGCCTAGCCCTTCACCGCATCCATATAGGGCTTGGGGTCGAAATAGGTCTTGGCCGGCACGGCGTTCGAGATGTTGGCCGTCTGCACGAAAAAGTCGGTGACCTGCTGCAGCCACTTGGTGACGGTGCCGTCGGCATACTTGCCGCGCCATTCGGCCGAGCTGAAGTACTTCGATGCCTTGAACTGTTCTTTCAGGTCGGGCAACGGCACCTGGGGATAATGCTTCTTCTGCAGCACCTCCACGGCCTCGTCGGTGTTGGAAAGCAGGTAGTCGTTGGCCTTCACCCAGCCCTTGATCAGCGACTGGATCACCTGCGGGTTCTTGTCGTAGTAGTCGTTGCGCGCCGCCCAGCCGCCCACGATGGCGGCTTCGGGGTAGAACGCCGAGGCGTCCACCAGCTTGTGCGCGCCCTCGACCTTCTGCTTGATCGTCACATCGAACGGTACCCACAATGCCACGGCCGGCACCGCGCCCGAGATGAACGAGGTGACGGCCTCGGTCATGCGCTGGTTCACGATCTGCACGTCCTTGCCTTCCTGCAGGTTCGCGCCTTTCAGGACGCGGTCCAGGAATACGTGGGCGGTGGTGCCCGCCGTGGTGGAGATCTTCTTGCCCTTCAGGTCGGCGGCCGTCTTGATGCCGGAATCGCCGCGCACCCAGAGCTGCGCGGTGGCATATTCCACGTTGTTCAGCAGGAACACCTTGCCCTGGCCACGCGCCGGGAAATTCGATACCACGGCGCCGGTGGACAGCATGTCCAGGCTGCCGCCTATCATGGCCTGGAACAATTCCAGGCCGGTAGTGAACTTGATCATTTCCAGGTCCAGGCCCTGGTCGGTGAACGCGCCGGTTTCCAGGCCCGTCCAGATCTGGCCGTCGACCGCGGGCGTGTGCAGGTAGCCCACGCGCACCTTCTGCGCGGCCTGCGCCACCCAGGGCATGCCGATGCCGGACATGGCGGCCGCCAGGGCGCCGGTTTTCAGTAGAGTTCTGCGCTGCGGGTTCATGGTGTGGGTTCCTTTCTTGCTTGCGTGGGACAACACTAATCAGCCAGCCGGACGGTCTGGCTGGCCTGCCTGGCGTACTCTTCCATCACCAGGGCGCGGATTTGCGAACGCAGTTCGCCAAAGCGGGGATCTTCATGCAGGTTCTCGGCGCGCGGATAGCCGAAAGGCACGTCGATCACCGTGCGTATGCGGGCCGGGCGGGCCGTGACCACCACGATGCGCGAAGACAGGTAAATGGCTTCTTCCACCGAATGGGTGATCAACATCACCGTCTTGTCTTCGGCCAGCAGCACTTGCAGCAGCAGATCCTGCATGGAAGAGCGCGTCTGGGCATCCAGCGCGCCGAAGGGCTCGTCCATCAGCAGGAACTGCGGCTTCACCGCGTAGGCCCGGGCCAGCGCCAGCCGCTGGCGCATGCCGCCCGACAAGTGCTTGGGATGGTGGTTGGCGAAATCGGCCAGGCCCATCAACTGCATGTAGCGCTGGCAGATCTCTTCGCGTTCGGCCCGGCCGGCCTGGTTGGCCCGCAGCGTCAGGCCGAAGGCGATGTTTTCCTTCACCGTCAGCCACGGGAAGACGCCGTACTCCTGGAAGATCACGCCGCGGTCCGGCCCGGGGCCGGCGATGGGCTTGCCGTCCAGCAGCACTTCGCCCTGGGTGGGCTGCACGAAGCCGGCCACGATGTTCATCATGGTGGTCTTGCCGCAGCCCGAGGGGCCGATCACCGACACGAACTCGCCTTGCCGGATTTCGTAGTCGATGCCGTCGAGCACGCGCATGGGGCCGTCGGCGGTGGGGTAGTCCACCGCCACGTTGCTGAAGCGGATGCGGGCGGGGGTATCGGTCATGCAATGCGCTCCTGCCAGGCCACCAGCCGGCGCGCCACGGCGCGCAGAATCAGGTCCATGACCAGGGCGATCAGGCCGATGCAGATGATGCCTACGTAGATGATGTCCAGTTGGAAGAATGATGACGCGTCCTGGATCAGCGCGCCCAGGCCCTGCTGGGCCGCGATCAGTTCCGAGGCCACCAGGGTGGCCCAGGCCACCCCCAGCGCCACGCGCAGGGCGGTGAGCATGTGCGGGATGGTGAGCGGCACGATCACCTTGCGGAAAATCTCGCCGTCGCTGGCGCCCAGGGTGCGCGATACGCGCACGAAAATCGGGTTGATCTGCGCGATGCCTTCGTACATGACGATGACCCCGGCGAAGAACGACGCATAGAACAGGATGGCGATCTTGGCCGATTCGCCAATGCCGAAATACACGATGACCAGCGGAATCAGCGCGATGGGGGGCAGGGCGCGGAAGAAGTTGATGACCGGGTCCACGAAGCTGCGCACGCTTCTGTACCAGCCCAGCAGGAAGCCCACCGGCACCGCCAGCACAATGCCCAGCAATACGCCGATCAGCACGCGCTGCGTGGACATCAGGATGTCGTGCGGCAGGCGCGTCTGCATCAAGTCGCCGAACTTGGCCAGCACTTCGTGGGGGCTGGGCACCAGGGCCGGACTGACCAGGCCGCTGGCGCGCACGACATACCAGGCCAGGATGATCAGCAGCCAGGGTGCCGCTATCAGTGCCGCGCGCTGCGGCAGGGAACGGTTGCGCAAAATGTCTCCTCCATCTGGTGTTGATGGCGCTTGACCTTTTAGTGGTCAAATCGTACTGTAGACCATACGTTCGGCAAACAATATATGGCTATTTGTTTATGGCTATCAACTTTCACGACAGCCCCATTCCTCGCTATCTTCAGCTTGCCGACCTGATGCGCCAGCGCATCGCGCGCGGGGTGTGGGAACAAGGGCAGAAGGTGCCCTCGCTGGAAGACCTGGTGGCCGAATTCGGGGTGGCGCGCGTTACTGTGCGCCAGGCCATCGATGTGCTTACGCGCGAAGGGCTGGTGTCGCCGCAGCAGGGGCGCGGCACCTTCGTCACGGGCTTGCCGCCCAACGACCGCTGGTTGCGCGTGCAGACCACGCTGGCCGAACTGGCCAAGGTGTACCGCGATACCAAGCCCAAGATCGTCACCATCGACGAATCGCTGCACAACGCGCCGCTGACCCCGCAAGACGGCGTGGCGGCCGCGCGCTATGTATTCATGCGCCGCATCCACGAGCGCGAAGGCCGCCCTTACTGCGTCATCAATATTTACTTGGCCGAGCATGTGTTCCGGCAAGACCCGTCGCGCTTTCGCAACGAGACGGTGATCCCGCTGCTGGTATCGATGCCGGGCGTGAATATCGCGCAGGCGCGCCAGACACTGACCATCGGCACGGCCGACACCGAGGTGGCGCAGCAATTGCAGGTGGCCGTCAACGCACCTATCGCCGAAGTGCGGCGCGTGTTCGTCGATGCCGATGGCTGCGTCATCTACCTGAGCGAAGTCTCGTACCGCGGCGACTTCATCCACGTTGAAATGAACCTGATTCCTTGAGGCCGCCATGGGCGTAACCCGCAGTCTTGCTCCCGTTGAACTCAGTGTGCACGTGTTGCGGTATCCCGTCGAACGGCCGGTGCGCACCTCGTTCGGTACCATGCACGACCGCCCCGCCGTGTTCGTGCGCATCGAAGACCGCGATGGCGCGCATGGCTGGGGGGAAGTCTGGTGCAATTTCCCGTCCTGTGGCGCGGAACATCGTGCGCGCCTGGTCGACACGGTGCTGAAGCCATTGTTGCTGGGCCGTACTTTCGACGGGCCGGCCGACGCATTTGCCCACCTCACCGCGATGACCGAAGTGCTGGCGCTGCAGTCCGGCGAACCCGGACCCATGGCGCAAGCCATTGCCGGCGTGGACCTGGCGCTATGGGACCTGTGCGCGCGTCGCGCGGGCGAGCCGCTGTGGGCTCACCTGGGCGGCAGCAGCGACCGCGTCGAGGTCTATGCCAGCGGCATCAACCCCGACGAGCCCGAGCAAACCGTGCTGCAGAAGCAGGGCGAAGGGTACCGGGCATTCAAGTTGAAACTGGGCTTCGGCCACGAGCGCGACCTGCGCAACCTGCGCACGCTGCGCGATACGCTCGGGCCGGGCGTGCCACTGATGACCGACGCCAACCAGGGCTGGGACGCGCCCGACGCAGCCGCCATGGCCGCTGCCATGGCCGAACTGGATATTGCCTGGCTTGAAGAACCCCTGCGCGCCGACCGGCCCCTGGCGGAATGGCAGGCGCTGGCGCACCATTCGCCCGTGCCGCTCGCCGCCGGCGAGAATTTCCTGGGCGTAGCCGCCTTCAGCCAGGCCATCGAGGCCGGCTACCTGAAGGTGCTGCAGCCGGACCTGGCCAAGTGGGGCGGCATTTCCGGCTGCCTGCCCGTCATCCGCGCCGTGCGCGCGGCCGGCTTGCGGTATTGCCCCCACTACCTGGGGGCGGGCGTGGGGCTGATGGCGTCGGCGCACTTGCTGGCGGCCGTCGATGGCATGGCCCACGGCGGCCTGCTCGAGATCGATTCCAACGACAACCCGCTGCGCACGCTGCTCAGCCCGGCCTTGTCGCGGCTGGACAATGGCGTGGCCAGCCTGGGGCACGCGCCGGGCATAGGCGTGGAGCCCGACGTGGCGGCCTTGCAGGCCTGCTGCGCCCGGTAAGGGCCGGCGTCTTGGTGACAATGCGCTTCCAGGTGCTACGCCAGCGAGGGCCGGCGGGTGGGTTTCACATATTTTGTCGCATCCGGCCGGGCTGGCGGCCGGCGCCTGTCTTGTGAACGGGCTGGGCGGGCCGCTAGGATGGTGGCGGTTTTCCTTGGCCTTGGGAGCAAGCTATGAAGTTCCACCATCGGCATGTCATCGGCGCGGCAATGGTTGTGGCGCTGCAGTTCGCCAGTGCGGGCGCCTACGCGCAATTGCTGGATAGTGTCAAAGGCCAGCTGGGAGGCGCGCAGGGCGGCTCGGCGGGCAGCGCCGCGCAAGGGCTGGGCGATGGCCTGTCGCTGTCGTCGTTGAGCGCCGGCAGCGCGGGCAATGCCGCGGGCGTGCTGGAGTTCTGCATCAAGAACAACTACCTGGAAGGCAACGACGCCCAGGGCGTGAAAGACCAGTTGATGGGCAAGATTTCCGGCGGTTCGGGCCAGGCCGAGAGCGACCCGGGCTACAGCAAGGGGGCGCAGGGCATCCTGACGGGCAGCGACGGCAAATCAGTGGATTTGAGCGGCGGCGGCCTGAAAGAAGAAATCACCCGCAAGGCGTGCGACCAAGTGCTGGAGCAGGGCAAATCGTTCTTGTAGGCGCGCCGCGCGCGGGCATTCAACTGTTGTCGCGGATGTCCTGCGTGGATCCGTTCTGTTTCACCGAGGCGATGCCGTTGTCGCGCGCGGCCTCGGTGCCGTACATCTGGCTGTTGCCGATGATCTGATTGTTGGCGGCACGCAGCGTGAAGTAGAACTTGCCGTTGGACGAGGTGGCCGGGTTGTAGCGGGCGGTGTCGACGCTGTTCTTCTGCACGGAAGCGATGCCGTTCTCGGCCGATGCCTTGGCGGCATACATCTCGCTGGTCAGTATGGTTTCCCCGTTGCCGGCCTTCAGGGAAAAATGGAACTGTCCGTTCGTGGCTTTTTTCAATTCAAACCAACCTGCCATGATGTGACTCCTTGGGTTGAAGCGATGGGCGGAACACCCTGGACGCGGCGTTGCGCGCCGTGGGTGTCCCGATCATAGGTAAAGCAGGCGGTTTTGCCTAGGTTTGCGCGGCCGCGCGCACCAGGCGGCGCTGGCGATCCAGCGATACCGACAGCACCCACAGCGCGAAGCCGCCCAGCGCGAGCAGTGCCCCGACCCAGCCCGGTGAGCGCCAGCCGTGGCCATGGGCCAGCGCCAGTCCGCCCAGCCAGGGTCCCAGCGCATTGGCCGTATTGAAGGCGGAATGATTCAGGGCGGCCGCCAGCCCCTGGGCGTGGTCGGCCACGTCCATCAGGCGGGTCTGTAGCACTGTGCCCAGCGCGCCGCCCATGCCCACCAGGAACACGGCCAGGGTAATCGCCCAGACATGGTCGATGCTGACCATGAACAGCGCCAGCGACGCGGCGCTGAACAGCAGCAGCCCGCCCGCGGTGGGCATGAGCGCGCGGTCGGCGAACTTGGGGATGATCAGGTTGCCCGCTGTCATGCCGATGCCGAACACCGCCAGCACCCACGGCACGTTGTCGGGGGCCACGCCGGTCACCGTCATCAGGATATCGGCCAGGTAGGTATACACGGCGAACAGGCCGCCAAAGCCGACGGCGCCGATGCCCAGCGTGATCCATACCTGGGCGCGCTTGAGCGCGCCCAGTTCGCGCAGCGGGCTGGCGCCCGGGTCGGCCGGGGTCGAGGGCGCGAACAGAGCCACCAGCGCCACCGTCAGCAGGCCGGCCGCCGCCACCAGTGCAAAGCCCCAGCGCCAGCCCACGGCCTGGCCCAGCCAGTTGGCCATGGGAACGCCGATGATGGTGGCTACGGTCAGGCCCAGGAACATGCGGCCCACCGCCTGGGTGCGGCGGTGCTCGGGCACCATGGACACGGCCACCAGCGAGGCAATGCCGAAGTACGCGCCATGGGGCAGGCCGGCCAGGAAGCGCAGCGCCATCATCCATTCATAGGTGGGGGCGAAGGCGCACAGGCCGTTGAACAGGGCGAACATGCTCATCAGCATGATCAGCATGGCCCGGCGGGGCAGGCGCGCGGCGGCCACGGTGATCAGCGGCGCGCCCACCACCACGCCCAGCGCATAGGCGCTGATGACGTGCCCGGCGGTGGGGGCGTCGATATGCAGGCTCTGCGCGAAATAAGGCAGCAGGCTCATGGTGGCGAATTCGGTGGTGCCGATGGCGAAGGCGCCGACGGCGAGCGCGAACAGCACCAGGCCGGGCGAACGGTGCCCGGAAATAGCGGAAGTCATGGGAGGCGGATCATGCGGGGTTGATGGCTGCCCGCGCGCCGTGGGCGCGCGGGCGTGCAGGGCGTCATTGTAGCCGCCGCCTGTGACAGCGCGGCGGCAACGGGGCGGAGCCGCGGCCGGGATCAGGCGCGCGTGATGACCCGCAGCCGGTGCCCGTCAGGGTCCAGCGCCACGAAGGTGTGGCCGATGTCCAGGTCGGTGGGCGGCTGGGCAATGGGAATGCCGCGCTCGGTCCAGTCGGCGTGCAGGGCGCGCACGGTTTCGCGGTCGGGAACCGGAATGGCCAGTTCGCCGGCGCGCCCGGCGGATATGGCCCGGGGCGAGACGGTCTGGCGGGCCCACAACCCCAGCATCAGGCCGGAATCCAGCTTGAATTTGGCGAAGCTGGCCGTGGAATGTATCGGTTCCTTGTGCAGCAGTTCGGTGTAGAACCGGGCACTGCGGTCCGGGCTGTCGACATACAGGATGATCAGGTTGGGATCGATCATGGGGAATGCTCCGCAAAGGCGATGGCATCGGCCGCGTTACGGGTTCGCCGCGGCGGCCTGACGCATCGTAAAGAGGCATGCTGTCAAAAATTGTCAGTAGGGTGAACACTAAGGGAGATCAGGGCGGCGCCATGACGCGAACCGCCCGCCAGGCCTGCATGAGCACCTGGCGCTTGCGCGGATAGGGCTGCCCGGAAACCGTCAGGCTGGCGATGCGGTCGGCCCGGAAATGCCGGAAGGCCTGGCGCAGTTCGCACCAGGCCACCACCAGCCACACGTGGTCGAAGCAGGCCAGCGCAAACGGCCAGATCGTGCGCGCGGACTCGGCGTCTTGCAGGTCGCGGTACACAATGTCCAGCTTGTGCTCGGAACGGATGGCGCGCCGCAGGGCGAGCAGCACCGCGCCGTCCACCGGCACCGTCTCCCCGGCACCGATCAGCAGCGTGTCGTCGTCCACCAGGGCACGCAGCTCATGCGGCAGCACGGCGGCGATCTTGGCCAGGGCGCTGCAGGCCGCGCCGCTCAGGCGGGCGTCTCCGCCCCGGTCGGCCACCCAGCGCGAGCCCAGCACCAGCGCTTCGATCTCGTCTTCCGAGAACATCAGCGACGGTAGCGCGAAGCCCGGCCGCAGCAGATAGCCGCGCCCCGGTTCCGCGTCGATCTGGGCGCCCTGTTCCTGCAGGGTGGCAATGTCGCGGTACAGCGTGCGCAGGCTGACGTCGAGCTCGGCCGCCAGCTCGGCGCCCGATACCGGATAGCGGTGTGTGCGCAGCAACTCGATCAGGGCGAACAGCCGTTGGGTTCTGGACATATGGGGTTCCTTAGCTGGGGGCCAGCATGGCTTCGTCGTCGGCGTCGGCGTCGTCGCGGGATGCCGGGGCGCCGCGCCGTGCCGGGGCGGGCAGTTCCAGGCCTTGCGTCAGTTCCAGGGCCTGGCGCTCCAGCAGGCGGCGGTACAGCCCGCCCGCGCGGCGCACCAGCATGTCGTGGCTGCCTTCCTCGGCGATGCGGCCCTTGTCCAGCACCAGCAGGCGGTCCATGGCGCGCACGGTGGACAGGCGGTGGGCCACCACTAGCGTAGTGCGGCCCGCCATCAGCCGTTCCATGGCGCGCTGTATCAGCGCCTCGCTTTCGCTGTCCAGGCTGGACGTGGCCTCGTCCAGGATCAGCACCGGCGCATCCGCCAGGAACGCGCGCGCGATGGCCACGCGCTGGCGTTCGCCGCCCGACAATTTCACGCCGCGTTCGCCCACCAGGGTTTCATAGCCCTGGGGCAGGGCCATGATGAAGTCGTGCGCGCTGGCCTGCCGCGCCGCCCGCTCGATGTCGGCGCGCGTGGCGCCCGGGCGCGCGTAGGCGATGTTCTCGGCCAGAGTGCGGTGGAACAGCACCGGTTCCTGCTGCACGATGGCGATCTGGCTGCGCAGCGAGGCCTGGCGCACGTCGGCGATGTCCTGCCCGTCGATGGTGATGTGTCCATCGTTGATGTCGTACAGCCGCTGGATCAGCTTGATGAATGTGGTCTTGCCCGAGCCGGAATGGCCCACCAGGCCCACGCGTTCGCCCGGCGCGATGCGCACCGAAAACCGGTCGTACAGCGGCGTCGGGTGCGCGCCGTAGCGGAACGTCACATTGTCGAAGCGGATCTCGCCGTGCTCGATGGCAATGTCGCGCGCGCCGGGGCGGTCGTCCACGCCCAGCGGCTGGGCGTGCAGGGAAACCAGTTCTTCCATGTCGTTGACCGAGCGCTGCAGGTTGCGGATATGCATGCCGATGTCGCGCAGATAGCCTTGCAAGATGAAGAACATGGTCAAGGCGAACGTGATGTCGCCCACCGAGGCTTCGCCGCGGCTCCACAACAGCAGCGCGGAACCCAGGATCGCGGCCTGCATGGCGGCCAGCATGACGCCCTGCACACCGCCGTTGACCGAACCGCGGACCCAGCCGCGGCGGGTGCGGTGACGCCACTTGCCCAGCACCCGGCCCAGGCGGGCCTCTTCGCGCTGTTCGGCGCCGAAGGCTTTCACCACCGGGTTGCAGGTGACGGCGTCGGCCAGCGCGCCGCCCAGGCGCGTGTCCCAGGCATTGCCCAGGCGCGCGGCCGGCGCCACGAAACCCAGGGACAGCGCGGCGGTGATGCTGATGTAAAGCAGCGAGCCCACGCCCACCACCGCGCCCATGACAGGCCAGTGCCAGCCCAGTACCACGGTGGCGCCCACCAGCATGGCCACCGAGGGCAGCAGGGCCACCAGCAGCGTGTCGTTCAGCAAGTCCAGCGCCCACATGCCGCGCGTGATCTTGCGCACTGTCGATCCGGCGAAGCTGTTGGCATGCCAGTCGGTGGACAGGTGCTGCACGCGGTGGAACGCGCGCGAGGCAATGGCGCTCATCATCTTGAGCGTCAGCGCGATGATGTTGAAGTACACCATCTGCAGCAGCAGCGTGCTGGCCAGGCCCAGGGTGAACAGCGCCCAGAACGAGGCGGCGGCGCTGTCCCAGGCAGCGTCGGCCAGGCCGGATGCCACCGCGTCGATCAGCCGTCCGGCGTACAGCGGCGTCAGCACGTCGGCCGCCGCCGACAGCAGCACCAGCGCCACGATCAGCGCGATGCGCCAGGGTTGTTCGCGCCAGTGGCGAAAGGTAAAGCCCAGGACATGCTTGAAAGCCTGTCCGCGCAAGTCGATTTTTCTTCGAGCCATTTGTCATTGCCCGGTGCGATCAACTGCACCGGGACTCCAATCGGAAGCAATAGGGAACAGACGCATCGAGCGCGCCGGCCGATGCCGGCATGCAAAGCATGATTTGTCTGGAACGGGCGAGGGCCGGCCGTAAGCGAGGCTTACAAGCTGAAAATGACTAGCAGGCGGCCCAGCGCCAGCGACGACTTAACGGTGTCGTGCGGCCACGCTGGGGATAGCGGTGCGGATTACGTACATCGAACGCCTCCCTGGTGGTTGAGTGAAGAAGATGGAAGAGGTGGGTAGGGAAATACCCGAGGCCGAATCTTATCAGGCGTTACTTGACAGTGGCAATATCTGTTGTATGAAAGTGAAACCTGGCGTGCGAGGTTCGGCGGGTTTGCAAAGATGCCGTAAGAATTACGAGTGCTCAGGCGCTCACCCATGCTCCGCAGGCCGGCGCATGCCGGACAGGAACAGTATTTGCTCAGCGCGCAGTTCATCTTCCCGACCAGGAGCCCACCATGACTGACATCAACGATGTGCAAGCTGCCATGCGCCTCTGGCACGAAGCCCACACCGCGGTGATGGACTTCTACGAGGCCAATAATGTTCTCGAAGCCGGCAAGTACGACGAATGGCGGGTCTTGCGCGAAGTGGAAGACAACGTGCGCCGCCAGGCCGATGACTTGATCAGGCAGGCGCGCAGCCAACCCGCCTAGCCGGGGCTGACAGTATTTGTCATGTATACCCATATCCAGGTTGGCGCGCGCGATTGGCCGCGCCTGGTCGCCTTCTATGACGCCGTGCTTGCGCCGCTGGGGCTGCTGCACCAGGACACCGTGGAAACCGCCGGGCCGGCTGGCGTCGTCTGGCGTCCGCCCCGGCAGCGCTGGCCCTCGTTCGTCGTGGCGCCGCCGTTCAACGGCTTGCCGGCGACCTGGGGCAACGGCGTCCAGATCAGTTTTCAGGCGCCGTCATGCGAAGTGGTCGATCGCTGCTGGGCCGCCGCCATCGACCGCGGCGGTACCGACGAGGGGCGCCCCGGGCTGCGCAGCAGGTATGCGCCCGATTTCTACGCGGCCTATTGCCGCGACCCCGAGGGCAACAAAATTGCGTTTGTCTGCGCGGCCCGGCAATGACGGCCGCGCCCGGCCACGCGACCGCGCCTTACCAGGCGTACTTAAGCGTGGCGTATACCATGCGGCCGGCGCCGTACGAGCATGAGGTCGCGGTGATGCAAGTGCCGACATAGCGGCGGTCGAACAGGTTGGTGGCGTTCAGGGCCAGGCTCAGGCCGCCCAGCGAGGGGTGTGCGCGGCCGAAGTCATACGACAGCGCGGCGTCCACCAGCGTAACCGCGGGAATGCGCAAAGTGTTGGCCGGATCGCCCCAGTCGGCGCCGACGTAGCGCACGCCCGCGCCCAGCCCCAGTCCTTGCAGCGCGCCGCTTTGCACGGTGTAGCCCAGCCAGGCCGCCGCCTGGTGGCGCGGCGCGTAGTAAGGGTGTTTGCCTTCGCGCGATTCCGGGACGCCGTTGATCAGGTCGGTGTTGGCGCTGCGCGTCACCACGGAATCGACATAGGCATACGACGCCACCAGGTCCAGGCCGCGGGCCAGGCTGGCCTTGCCTTCCAGTTCGATGCCGCGCGCGCGCGTTTCGCCGGCCTGCGACTGGAAGCCGGGCGGGCGGCCGGGCGTGGTATCGCTGGTCAGCACATTGGTTTGCGTTAGCTGATACACCGACAGCGTGACCAGGCTGTTGGACCCGGGCGGCTGGTATTTCACCCCAGCTTCGATCTGCTTGCCCTTGCTGGCCTTGAAGGGGTTGCCTTCGAAGTCCGTCCCGCCGGTGGGGGCAAATGATGTCGAGTACGCCACATAGGGCGCCCAGCCGTTGTCGAACAGGTACGTCAGGCCGGCGCGGCCGGTGAATGCATGGTCGCGCTGCGTGACTTTCTGCGCAGCCAGCAAATTGCGGGTGGTGCTGTCGGCAATGTCATAGCGCCCGCCCAGGGTCAGTATCCAGTTTTGATAGCGCAGCTGGTCTTGCGCATAAAAACCGTATTGCTCGGTCGACTGGCGGGAGTCGATGCGGGTGATCAGGTCGTCCACGCCCGGCATGGGTTTCCCGTACACCGGATCGAACAAGTCCAGCGGCGGTACGCCCGCGATGGCATTGGCGAATTCGTAGGTGTCGCGCATGTTCAGGACGTCGAAGCCGAACAGGGCCTCGTGGCTGACCGGGCCGGTGTCGAAACGCGCCAGGGCCTGCGTGTCGACGGTGAACGTGGCGCCGGTGCCGCGTCCGCGCGACATGGTGCGCGACCAGGTGCGCATGTCCACCGGGTTCAGCAGGTAGCCCGGCATGGCGCGCGCTTCGCCGCGCATGTGGTTGTAGCGCAGGTTCTGCTTGAAGGTCCAGGTGTCGTTGGCCTGGTGGCTGAACAAATAGCCCACCGAAAACTGCTCACGCTTGTAGCGGTCCCAGTCGGGTTCGCCGGCGAACCGGTCGCGCGGGATGCGGCCGTTGGGGTTGTCGTACAGCGTGCCCGCCGCGGGCAGGGTGCCATACAGCGGCACTTGGTAATCCTTCTGATAGAAACCCAGGAAGGTCAGTGAGGTGGCGGCCGAGGGCTTCCAGGTCAGGGCCGGGGCGACAAAGGTGCGGTCGTCTTTGGAATAGTTGGCCGATTGCGCGGCGTCGCGCTGCAGGGCCGTCAGGCGGTAGCTCCACTGGCCTTCTTCGTCCAGCGGCCCGCCGAGATCCACGGTGGCCTGGGCCCGGCCATAGCTGCCGGTCTGCACGGACACTTCGCGCAACGGCGTATCGGTGGGCAGCTTGCTGACCATATTGATCAGCCCGCCCGGCGTGTTCTGGCCGTACAGCACCGACGATGGCCCCTTCAGCACTTCCACGCGTTCCAGGCCAAAGGGCTCGATCTGAAGCATGCCGAAGCTGTAGGCGCCATACGGCAGGCGCGAGCCGTCCAGGTTGTTGCGCGCCGCATAGCCGCCGCGCAAGTAAATGTTGTCGTAGCGCAGGTCGGAGCTGCCGCCGGGGGCGTACAGGCCGGGGGTATACGACAGCGCCTCGACGATGGTGCGCGAGCCGCGCGCGGCTATTTCGTCGCGCGTCACCACGTTTACGGTCTGTGGAACCTCGATCAGGGGGGCATCGGTTTTCGTGCCCGTGGCACTGCGCCGCGCCACGAAGCCTATCACCGGGCCGCGGGCCGATTCCTGCGCGCCTTCCACCGTGACGGCCGGCAGCACTGCCGTGGCGCCCGCGGGCACCCGCCGCAGGCTGTACACATTGCCGCCTTCGCGCACCGGCATCAGGCCCGTGCCGGACAGCAGGTGCTGCAGGCCCTGGTCTACTGTCCAGTTGCCCTGAAGGCCGGCGGAACGCAGTCCGCTGGCCAGCGCCGGGTCGAACGACAGGTTGATGCCGGCGGCGCCGGCAAACGTCGTCAGCGCGGCGCCCAGCGGGCCGGCGGGAATGTTGAAAGACTGGGCGGATGCGGCGCGCGCCTGGGCGTTCGCGTCGATTGCCACGCCGCCCAGCGACAGGGCAAGCGCCATGGACAGGGCGGTCAGGCCGGCAGTGGGGGTGCGGCGGGCGGAACGACGGGGAGAAACTGAGTGAAATCGGGTCATGCTGGCAGGATCCGTATGGGGGTTCTGCCATCTATGTCGTACGAGACCGGAAAAGGTGCCACGCGAGCCGGAGCCGGGACGGCTGGCGGGCAATCAGGCCGCCGCCAGCGTGACCCAGTAGCGCGTGCGGTACACCAGCT
This sequence comes from Bordetella petrii, assembly GCF_020991325.1. Taxonomy (GTDB): domain Bacteria; phylum Pseudomonadota; class Gammaproteobacteria; order Burkholderiales; family Burkholderiaceae_B; genus Bordetella_A; species Bordetella_A petrii_E. The sequence goes on from NZ_JAJMLX010000080.1 coordinate 16,469, forward strand.
GCACGGGCAGACTGCGGGTGACGGCACGCAGAGCGGTATCCGTCTCGCGCAACTGGAACGCGCCGGATACGCGCAGCCGGGCCACTTCCGGGTCGCAACGCACGATGCCCGGCCGGTAGCGGCCGATTTCCGCGCCGAAGTCGGCCAGCGACAGGTTGTCGGCGTATAGGATGCCCTGCGCCCAGGCCTGGGGCGGATAGCGGAACGCGTGCGCAGGCCCCACGGATTCGCGCGAGAAATCGGCCCAATAGCCGGCCGCCAGGTCGTGGGCGGCGCCCGCCGCCGGCTGGATGCCGACGCTGCCATCGATGACGGCCACCGCGCTGCGCGCATCGAATTGCCGTACGGTAAAGCGCGTTTGCCGGGCCGTTACGCTGCCCTGCGCGGTGCGCACCCGCAAGGGGCGCGGATCCTGCCGCGCCGCGCCGGCGGTTTCCACCAGGATTTCACCGCTGCGCAGCGAAATTTCCCGCAGCCCTTCGGTAAAGGCGATGTCCACTGCGCTGGCCGTGTTCAGGGTAAGCAGGCTGCCGTCCGGCAGGTCGATGCGGCGCTGCTCGCCGCCGCCTGGGAGCCGGAGGTGATCTGGCAGGTGCCGGGGCCGGTCGTCCTGTTCGACGCGGCGTGGACGGGCGAGGAGTGCCGTCAGGAGGCACATCTGCGGATCGACCTGGTGGCCGGGCGGTATGCGGTCCGGGCAGCGTATGTGGAGCCCGATGCGCAGACCTGGCTCACCCTGGTCCGGCTGCGCCGCCTCTCCGTCCACGCCGGGGCCGACGGT
>NZ_JAJMLX010000081.1 GCF_020991325.1 Bordetella petrii
CCGGGCCGCCAAGGCCACGGCCACGGTGCTGCGCACGTCGGCCAGCGCCCGGTGGGTGGGGTCAGCGGCGCCCACGTGGCGCGCCAGGATCTGCAGCTTGTGCGACGGCAGTTCGGGCCAGGCCTGGCGGGCGAGCTGCAGCGTGCAATGGGTGGCGTTGTCGAAGGGCAGGCCGGTCTGGCTGGCGGCGGCCTGCAGAAAACGGCGGTCGAACGATGCGTTGTGGAAGAACACCGGCGTATCCGCCAGGAATGCCAGGAACGCCGAGAATGCCTCGACCACCGGAATGCCGTGGCGGTCCACCTCGGCCTGGGTGATGCCCGTCAGGCGGGTAATGAAAGGCGGCACGGGCCCGCAGGTACGCACCACCTGGGAAAACTCGCGTTCGATGCTGCCGTCCGACGCCACATGCACGGCCGCGAATTCCAGGATTTCGCAGCTGGAGGTGGACAGCCCGGTGGTTTCCAGGTCGGCCACCGCAAAGCGGCCGTCCAGCGCCTGCAGCGCCGAGCGCTGCCGGACCGCGCGCGATGGCGCGGCCTGCGCCGGCCGAGGCGGCGCGAACGGGTCGTGGTCCAGATAAGGATTGGTGGTGGTGTAGCGGCGGAAATATCGCATGGCGGGCCTGGGCAAGCGGCCATTGTATGCGGGACAGCAACAGGTCCGGCCCGATACCGCGATCAAGTCTTATATAAGATATAAGACACTTGCTCCCACCCCCCTCCTCCCTCTACAATCCCCGGCAACAACCCTTCCCGCAACCCGACTTTTTTGCAGGCCTTCTCATGCTGGAAACGTACCGCCAACACGTTGCCGAGCGCGCCGCGCTGGGCATTCCCCCGCTGCCGCTCTCGGCCCAACAAACCGCCGACCTGATCGAACTGCTGAAGAACCCGCCCGAGGGCGAGGCAGAAAACCTGCTGGACCTGCTGACGCACCGCGTGCCCGCTGGCGTGGATGACGCCGCCAAGGTCAAGGCGTCGTACCTGGCGGCCGTGGCGCTGGGCAAGGAATCGTGTGCGCTGATCAGCCGGGCCAAGGCGACTGAACTGCTAGGCACCATGCTGGGTGGCTACAACATCGGCCCGCTGATCGAACTGCTGGACGACGCCGAAGTTGGCACCATCGCCGCCAACGGGCTGAAGAAAACCCTGCTGATGTTCGACGCCTTCCACGACGTGAAGGAAAAAGCCGACAAGGGCAATGCCAATGCGCGCGCCGTCGTCCAGAGCTGGGCCGACGCCGAATGGTTCACCAGCCGTCCGGAACTGCCGGAAAGCCTGACCATTACCGTGTTCAAGGTGCCGGGCGAAACCAACACCGACGACCTGTCGCCGGCCCCCGACGCCACCACGCGCCCCGACATCCCCATGCACGCGCTGGCGATGCTGAAGAACAAGCGCGACGGCGCGGCCTTCCAGCCCGAAGAAGACGGCAAGCGCGGCCCGGTGAAGTTCATCGAATCGCTGAAAGAAAAAGGCCACCTGGTTGCCTATGTGGGCGACGTGGTGGGCACGGGTTCGTCGCGCAAGTCGGCCACCAACTCGGTGCTGTGGTTTACCGGCGAAGACATCCCCTTCGTGCCCAACAAGCGCTACGGCGGCGTGTGCCTGGGCGGCAAGATCGCCCCCATCTTCTACAACACCATGGAAGACGCGGGCGCGCTGCCCATCGAACTGGACACGTCCAAGATGGAAATGGGCGATGTCATCGAGTTGCGCCCCTATGAAGGCAAGGCCTTGAAGAACGGCGAAGTCGTGGCCGAGTTCCAGGTCAAGTCCGACGTGCTGTTCGACGAAGTGCGCGCCGGCGGCCGTATTCCCCTGATCATTGGCCGCGGCCTGACCGCCAAGGCCCGCGAGGCGCTGGGCCTGGCTCCGTCGACACTGTTCCGCCTGCCCAAGAACCCGGCCGATTCGGGCCGCGGCTTCTCGCTGGCCCAGAAAATGGTGGGCCGCGCCTGCGGCCTGCCGGAAGGCCAGGGCGTGCGCCCGGGCACTTACTGCGAACCGCGCATGACCTCGGTGGGCAGCCAGGACACCACCGGCCCCATGACCCGCGACGAACTGAAAGACCTGGCCTGCCTGGGCTTCTCGGCCGACCTGGTCATGCAGTCGTTCTGCCACACCGCAGCCTATCCCAAGCCCGTGGACGTGAAAACGCACCACACCCTGCCGCAGTTCATCAGCACCCGCGGCGGTATTTCGCTGCGTCCGGGCGATGGCGTGATCCACTCGTGGCTGAACCGCATGCTGCTGCCCGATACCGTGGGCACCGGCGGCGATTCGCACACGCGCTTCCCCATCGGCATCTCGTTCCCGGCCGGTTCGGGCCTGGTGGCCTTTGCCGCCGCTACCGGCGTCATGCCGCTGGACATGCCGGAATCGGTGCTGGTGCGCTTCAAGGGCAAGATGCAGCCCGGCGTCACGCTGCGCGACCTGGTCAATGCCATTCCGCTGTATGCCATCAAGCAAGGCCTGCTTACCGTGGCCAAGCAAGGCAAGAAGAACATCTTCTCCGGCCGCATCCTGGAAATCGAGGGCCTGCCCGACCTGAAGGTGGAACAGGCATTCGAACTGTCCGATGCCTCGGCCGAGCGCTCGGCCGCCGGCTGCTCGGTACACCTGAACAAAGAACCGATCATCGAATACATCAACAGCAACATCGTCATGCTGAAGTGGATGATCGCCAATGGCTATGAAGACGAGCGCTCGCTGGGCCGCCGCATCAAGGCCATGGAAGCCTGGCTGGCCGACCCCAAGCTGCTGGAACCGGATGCCGACGCCGAATACGCCGCCGTCATCGAGATCGATCTGGCCGACGTGCACGAGCCCATCGTGGCCTGCCCGAACGACCCGGACGACGTGAAAACGCTGTCGGACGTGGCCGGCGCCAAGATCGACGAAGTGTTCATCGGCAGCTGCATGACCAACATCGGCCACTTCCGCGCGGCATCGAAGCTGCTGGAAGGCAAGCGGGACATTCCGGTCAAGCTGTGGGTGGCCCCGCCCACCAAGATGGACGCGCAGCAGCTTACCGAAGAAGGCCACTATGGCGTGTTCGGCACGGCCGGTGCCCGCACCGAAATGCCGGGCTGCTCGCTGTGCATGGGCAACCAGGCCCAAGTACGCGAAGGCGCCACGGTCATGTCCACCAGCACGCGCAACTTCCCGAACCGCCTGGGCAAGAACACCAACGTGTATCTGGGTTCGGCCGAACTGGCCGCCATCTGCTCGCGCCTGGGCCGCATCCCCACCAAGGACGAGTACATGGCCGACATGGGCGTCATCAACAAGAGCGGCGACCAGATCTACCAGTACCTGAACTTCGACAAGATCGCCGACTACAAAGATGTAGCCGACGTCATCGAAGTCTAAAGCCGCGGGCCACTGGCCAAGGCGCATGCATCCCCGGGCGGGTCCGCCCGGGGGTTTTTTTTGCCGCCGGGCCGCCCCAAGGCAAAAAGCCCCCTTGGGGGGCAGCAAGCCGTAGGCGCAGCGTGGGGGCATTTTTTTGCCGCCGGGCCGCCCCAAGGCAAAAAAGCCCCCTTGGGGGGCAGCAAGCCGAAGGCGCAGCGTGGGGGCATTTTCTGTCCGCGCGCACGATTGATCTACCATGCAGCCATCGACAACCGGCAGGCATAGCCGGCACGGAGGCTGCGTTTGAATACCGAGTACCTGGAAAGCTACGCCAAGGTGGTGGAATGCCGCTCACTGGCCGAGGCGGCACGCCGCCTGCACCTGACCCCCGGCGCCGTGGCGGCGCGCATCCGCATCCTGGAAAATGAGCTGGGCACCCCATTGCTGCAGCGGTCCGGCCAAACCTTGACCCCCACCGAGGCCGGCATGCGCATCTATGACCGCGCCAAGGAACTGATCCAGTCGGCCCGCGACCTGCAGGCCATTGCCAGTTCCGGAACCTTCGAAGGCGAGCTGCGGCTGGGCGTGTTTCCGTCGGCGCTGACCACGCACCTGCCGGTGCTGCTGGAGGGCTTCTGCGCCAGGTATCCCGAACTGTCCATCTACATTGCCTACGACGCCTCGGCGGAATTGTGCCGGCGCGTACACATGGGCCAGCTGGACATCGCCGTGGTTATCGAGCCGTCGTTCGCCATCCACAAGAATTGCGGCTGGCACACCTTGCAGGAAGAACCCCTGATCGTGATCGCGCCCGCCCACATGGCCGGCCGCGACGCCCACGATCTGCTGCTGCAGGAGCCCTTCATCCGCTATGACCGCATGGCGCACAGCGGCAAGCTGGTGGATCGATATCTGAAAGACAACGCGCTGGTTCCCAACCAGCGCATCGAAGTGGACAGCCTGCTGACCATTGTGTCGCTGGTGGAACGCGGCGTAGGCGTGTCCCTGGTGCCCGATTCGTTCTCGATCTGGTACAAGGCCGACGGGCTGGTGAAGATCCCCCTGCCCGAGCGCACGCCCATCCGGCGCATCGGCCTGATCTGGGGCAGCCAGGGTCCGCGCGTCAGCGTGGCGCAAACCCTGGTGGAACACGCCCAGCACACCTTCTGAAGCGGCCCGCCCGCCGGCCCGCGCAAATTCCTTTGCGTTGAAAACGCAAAAATTTTGCGGATTCAGGCCCCTGCCCCCCCTTAGACTTTGAGCCCAACGAATCCCGCTCATTGGATGGAGACAAGCGACATGGGCAAAAAAGTAGTGCGGCTGAATCTATGGACCGACGCCAGTTTCGACAGGATCCTGGGCGCCAGCCCGCATGCCGAACTGCGGGTGCTGGACCTGAAAGCCCCCGAACCATCGCTTTGGGAGGAGTTCAGCCAGGCGGACATTTATCATGTGTCGGCCGCGAAGGATGAAGTTCCCCCGCAATGGCAGGTGACCCGGGACCTGATCCAGCGCTGCCCCCGCCTGGCGTGCGTATCGACTTCAGGCGCGGGATACGACACGGTCGACGTGCCGGCCTGCACTGAGCACGGCATCCTGGTGGTGAACCAGGCCGGCGGCAATGCGGCATCCGTGGCCGAAATGGCCTTCGGCCTGATATTGGCGGTGGCGCGCCGCATCGTCGAATCCGACCATCTGCTGAAGACCGCCAGCGGCTTCACGCGCGAAGACCTGATGGGACACGAGATCAACGGCAAGGTGCTGGGGCTGGTGGGCATAGGCCATATCGGCCGCCGCGCCGCGCAACTGGGCCGGGCATTCGGCATGGAAGTGCTGGCCTACGATCCGTACCTGGACGCGGCGGAAATCCAGGCGCGCGGCGCGCGCGCCGTGGCGCTGGATGAATTGCTGGCCAGCAGCGACGTGGTGTCGCTGCACTGCCCGCGCAACGCCGAGACCGCCAACATGTTCGGCCAGGCGGCATTCGGCGCCATGAAGCGCGGCGCACTGTTCATTACCACGGCGCGTGGCGGCATCCATGATGAAGCGGCGCTGTACGACGCGCTGGCGGCCGGGCACCTGGGCGGCGCCGGCCTGGATGTATGGAAGATCGAGCCGCCGCCGCACGACCACCCCTTGCTGGGGCTGGGCAACGTGGTGTCCACGTTCCATACGGCCGGCGTCAGCCACGAAGGCCGGCGCAATGTGGCAACCATCGCTGCCGAGCAGATCGCGCTGCTGTGCGCCGGCGGCACGCCCCCCCGCATGATCAACCCCGAAGTACTGCCCGCTTTCCAGCGCAGGTTCCAGGCCTGATTTCCACAACGAGAAGGAGACATCCATGCAGCCAAGCATCACCCTGAAAAACAAACTGAAGGACAAGTTCACGGCCCTGGCGGCCACCAGCCTGATGCTGGCCGCCGCGCTGGCCAGCCCGGCGGCGCAGGCCGATTACCCCGAGCATCCGATCAATATGGTGGTGTCGTACGGACCCGGCGGCGGAACCGACCTGATCGCGCGCGCGCTGGCGCCCTATATTGAAAAATACCTGGGCAACGGCGCGACCATTGTGGTGCTGAACCGGCCCGGCGCGGGCGGAGCCATCGGTTTTGCCGAGATTGCGCGCGCCAAGCCGGACGGCTACACCATCGGCTTCCTGAACACCCCCAACATGATCACCATCCCGATCGAGCGCAAGGCCCAGTACCACTGGACCGACTTCGACCTGATCGGCAACTTGATCGACGACCCCGACAGTTTTGCCGTCAATACCAGCAGCAACATCAAGAACCTGAAAGACCTGGCCGAGTACGCCAAGGCCAACCCGGGCAAGGTGACCGTGGGCACCACCGGCATAGGCTCGGACGACCACCTTTCGATGCTGCTGTTTGAAAAGGCCACGGGCACGAAACTGACCCACGTGCCCTACAAGGGCGCGGGCGAAGTGCGCAGCGCGATTTCCAGCGGCGAAATCGCCATGGCCGCCATGAACATCGGCGAAGCCATGGCCTACATCAAGGCGGGTTCGCCCATGCGCGACCTGGGCGTCATGAGCCAGGAACGCTCGCCCATCGCCCCGGACCTGCCCACGTTCAAGGAACAAGGCCACGACATCATCATGTCATCGCTGCGGGGCATCGGCGCGCCCAAGGGCCTGCCGGCCGACGTGAAGGAGAAACTGGTCAAGGCCGTGCAGCAGGCGGTGCAGGATCCCGGCTTCCAGGAGAAGGCCAAGACCATGTACGCCCCGCTGCGCTACCTGGCGCCCGCCGAGTATGAAGCGGAACTGCGGGCCAATGAAGAACTGTTCCAGGCCTTCTGGAAAGACACGCCCTGGGCGGAAAAGTAAGCAGGCCGGGCGTGCCTGGCCTCCCGCCTCAGTCGCGGCGGGCCAGCGCGTCCAGTTGGCCGTCGCCGAGCCCCAGCGCCACCGCGCCCATGGCGCAAGTGACCGCCAGGGCGCGCCGCAGTTCCGGTTCCTGGATGATGTCGGGCGTGTCCTGCGCCGTCAGGATGCGGTTCACGCGCGTATCGGGCCGGTCGAAGCCCGCCACCAGGCGCAGCGCCGGAATGCCGTGGCGCGCGAAATTGGCGTGGTCGGAATTGGGCATGAAGGGCAGCCAGCTGCCCACCGCCACACCAGCCGCCTGTGCGGACTGCGCAACATAGCGGGCCAGTTCGGGAAAATCGCTGATCAGGGCGGTGAGGGTATCGTCGCCCGCCACCGTGTCCAGGTTGATGTTCAGCTTCAGGCGGGCGCGTTCTGTTTCGGGCAGGTCGGCCAGGTAACGCGCCGAGCCGGCCAGCGCCCATTCTTCGGCGCAGAAAAAGCAGATGCGCAGGCCCGGGGTTTGCGCGGAGACATGCGGCGCCAGGATGCGCGCGGCCGCCAGCGCCACGGCCACCCCGGTGGCGTTGTCCAGCGCGCTGCAGCCCAGGTCGTGTCCGTCCAGGTGGGCACTGATGACGATCCGGCTGTCGCGTCCGCCCGGAATATCCAGGATAGCTACGTCCGCCAACGCGTCCAGGTCTTCCTGGCCCTGGATCAGCAGCCGTGCCTGCCCGCCCGCGCCGGCCAGCATGCGGGCGCCGGCTTCGTCGATATATGCCGCGGGAATGCCGGCGCCATCGCGCGGACGGCCCGACGAACCCGACAGCAGTCCGCCACCCGGCCAGGGGTTGGCAATAAGAAAACCGACGGCGCCGGCCTGCACTGCCATGTCGTACTTGCGGCGGCGATGCAGGTGATGCGGCGTGAAGGGGTATTCATGCCGCACCAGCACGATCTTGCCCCGCACCTGCTCGCCGGCGCGCTCGAAATCTTCCGCGCGGCCCTGCCCCAGGTCCAGTACCGGGGCCACCAGCCCCGCGGGGCTGGTGGATGCCGAGCGCAACAAGGGTTTACACGGCAGCAGCGTGGCCCGGCCCTGGGCGTCCAGCAGTTCCAGGCTGGCCTGCAGGCAGCGCCAACCATCGTAGGGTACCCGCAGGTGCTGCACGTCGCCCGCCGCCACGGCCTGCAGGCGCTGCAAGGCCCAACGGGCCGCGGCAACGTCCTGGCCGCTGCCGGTCAGGCGGCCGCCGAACCCGCACAGCGCAAGAAAATCGTCCATCAAATGCGCGTCCTGCGCGGCCGCCTGCAACCACTGAGTCATGACCTTCCTTGAAAGACCAGGCGCCCACCCGGGCGCCTGCGAGAGTTATTCCAGATTGATGCCGGCGCGGCTGACCACATCCTGCCAGCGCTGGAAGTCCGCCGCCAGCAAGGCCTGCAGCGCCTGCGCATCGGTCTGCCCGGGCACGTTGGCGCCTATGCCCGCATAGCGCTGCGCGATGGCGGGCGACTGCATTACCTTGGCCATGGCGGCGCCCAGCTTGTCCAGCACCGCCTGGGGGGTACCGGCCGGCGCCACCAGGCCCCACCAGCTTTGCACGCTCATGCCGGACAGGCCGCTTTCCTGGAAGGTGGGCACATCGGGCGTGGCGGGCTGGCGCTGCGGCGACGAGACGGCCATGGGGCGGATCTTGCCGGCCTGGAACAGGGCCGCGGCGCTGGGCATGCTGCTGAAGCTGACGTCGATCTGCCCGCCGGCCAGATCGCTGACCGAAGCGGCGGCGCCCTTGTAGGGCACGTGCACCAGCCTGGTATCGGTGGTGAGCATGAACAGTTCGGCCAGCAGGTGGGTCAACGAGCCGTTGCCGCCGGAGCCCACGGAGATCACCCCCGGCCGCGCTTTGGCATCGGCCACCAGGCCGGCCACGTCCTTGTCGGGGTAGTTCGGGCTGGCGAACAGATACATGGGCGATAGGCCCACCAGGGCAATCGGCGCGAAATCCTTGCCGGCGTCGTACTTGACGCGGTCGCGGTACAGCGCGGGCACGATGGTGAAGGGCACATCGGCCAGCAGCAGTGTGTAGCCGTCGGGCGCTTCGGCCGAGACATAAGCGGTGCCTATCATGGAGCCCGCGCCGGCGCGGTTCTCGACCACCACGGGCTGCCCCAGTTCGGTTCCCAGCTGCTCGCCGATGGCGCGCGCGATCAGGTCGGAACTGCCGCCCGCCGAATAAGGCACGACGATTTTCACGGGTTTATCGGGATACGCCGCCGCCAGGGCAGGCAGCGAGACGCAGGCGACAGCCACAATGCCGCGCAGGAGTTTTTTCCACTTGTTCATAGTTACCGAGCCGTTTTTGTTAGAACCGGTAACCATTCTGAGCCGTCGGAATGGCGCGGACAAGGGATGTATGCGCATGCGCCATTCCGTAATGGAATAGCGTCGGACTCAGCGTTGTACGAAGGCGCGCACGGCCTGGTTCAGGGCCTGGGCGCGCTCTTCCATCCAGGCGCAGAACGCATCGGCGTAGGGCCCGCCCACATTGGGCCGCGGCTGCATCAGGTGATACCCGAAGCGCCCTTCCACCACCTCGCCCAGCGGGCGGCACAGCGTGCCGTCTTGCAGGGGCTGCAACACCATGCACAGGGGCACGATGGCTGCGCCCAGGCCATGCATGACGGCGGGCAACAACACGGAAAAGCCCTCGTATTCGGGTGCCGTCATGGAAGGCCCCGGCCACAGCGGCGCCACGTCGGCCCGCCATTCATCCCAGCCATAGCCGCGCTGCGCGCGCTTGAGCAGCGGCAGGCCGTCCAGGTCGTCGACACAGCGCACGGGGTGACGCTGCAACAGGCGCGGCGCCGCCACCAGGACCATTTCCCGGCCGCACAGGTAGGTGGCCGACATGCCCGATACATAGCCCGCATGCAGCTGGATCTCGGCATCGAAGCGCTCGGCCTCGCCGCGGCCGTACAGCAGGCGCGGCCTGACATTCACGCGTATGCCTGGGTGGCGTTCAAAGAACTCGGCCAGGCCGGGCAGCAAACAGAACTGGGCGAATGACGGCGAAACGGCCACATTCAGCGCCACCCGGGATCCGGGCTGCGCCACCAGCGCATCGGCCTCGTCGATCAGGCGCAGCGCGGCGCTGATGCGTTCGAAATACATGGCGCCGGCGTAAGTCAGGCGCAGGCCGGTGGGCAGGCGCTGGAACAGCGCCACGCCCAGGCGCCCTTCCAGCGCGCTGATGTGCTTGCTGACCGCGCTCTGGGTCAGGCTGAGTTCTTCCGCGCTGCGGCTGAAATTCAGGCTGCGCGCCGCGGCCAGGAAAATGCGCAGCGACGTGACGGAATTGCGGGAACCTTTCATCGGGACATGCACCAAGGCGGCGGGCGCCCGGAAATGGGACATTATCGTGCCAGGCCAATGTGGCGGGAAGGCGGCACATCCCCGTGACATGGTCGTGAAACTGTTTGCATCCGCCGGCCACGGCCCGGATAATACGACAAATTCTTATTTTCACCCTTCATTCTCTCTGCCTTCATGCCCGTCCACGCTTCTACCCCCCTATCCCCGCTTGCGCGCCGCACCCGACTCAAACCGCTGAACCTGGCTCTGCAGGGTGCATTGTCCGCTGCCGCGGTTACTTGCACGCCAGCGTGGTCGCAAACGGTTCAAGGCGCCATCACCACGATGGAAACCACCACGGTGGTAGGTGAAGGCAGCGTATCCGCGCCCACTCCCATCGAATTTGCCGGCGGCCAGGTGGCGCGCGGCGGGCAATTGGGCGTGCTGGGCAACATCGACAATATGGACGCTCCCTTTGTGGTTACCAGCTACACGTCCAAGCTAATCGAAGACCAGCAGGCGCGTACCCTGGGCGATGTCGTGAAGAACGATGCATCGGTGCAGGTGGGCAATGGGTTCGGCAATTCGGCCGAAACCTTTTCCATCCGAGGCTTTGCGTTGAACAACGACGACCTCTCGTTCAATGGCCTGTACGGCATCCTGCCGCGCCAGGTGCTGCCCACGCAAATGGTCGAGCGCGTCGAGATCCTGAAGGGCGCCAACGCGTTCCTGAATGGCGCCGCCCCGGGCGGTTCGGGGTTGGGTGGGTCGATCAACATCCAGCCCAAGCGTGCCGGGGCCGATCCGCTAACCCGCGCCACGCTGGACTACACCAGTGATACGCAGGTGGGCGGTAGCGTCGACATCGGCCGGCGTTGGGGCGACAGCCAGCAATTCGGCATCCGGGTCAATGCGGCGCACCGCGACGGCGATACGGTCGTGGACGATGCCGGCGAACGCATGACAGTGGGCACCGTAGGGCTGGATTACCTAGGCGAGCGGCTGCGGGTATCGCTGGATGCGGGTTACCAGAAGTACCGTTATTCGCAACCGCGGCCCACCATCGTGCCCACCGGAGACGACGCGCCCTCGCCGCCGTCGAACCACATCAATTATGGGCAGCCCTGGACATACAGCGAACTGGAAAGCACGTTCGGCGTACTGCGGGCGGAATACGACTTTTCCAGCAGTTGGATGGGCTATGCGGCAATCGGCGCAAGCCACGACCATGAAAGCGGAGACTACGGCCAGCCTCGCGTCGGCGCCGATGGCATCGGAACGGTCAGCCGCTTGACGGTGCCCTTCGAACGGGATGCCGTCAGCGGCGAAATCGGCGTCCGGGGCAAGTTCGACACGGGCCCGGTCGGGCATACCGTCAACCTGGGCCTGTCGGCGATGCGCAGCGACTCGCGCCAGGCATTCGAATTCGTAAGCGGCGGGGTCGTGGATATTTCGGACCCGACCTATATCCCGCGCCCTACCGGCGGCACGCCGACGGGCGACATGAGCGACCCGGGAATCACTGACCGCACCCGCCTGCAAAGTATCGCCATGTCGGATCAGTTGTCGTTCCTGGACGGCAAGGTGCTCTTGACCGCGGGTGTCCGTCACCAGCGGCTGAAAAACCAGACATACACGCCAACTGGCGAGTCTACCGGCGACTACGACGATTCGGTCTGGACACCGGCATACGGCCTGGTCGTGCGGCCCTGGGAACCGGTGGCCTTTTATGTGAACCACATCGAAGGTCTCACCAAAGGCGACTCGGCCCCGGACACCGCCGCCAACCCCAGCGCGTCGTTGGCGCCCTACCGCACCAAGCAGACCGAAGCGGGCGTAAAGCTGGATTTCGGCGATATTGGCGGCAACATCGGCGTCTTCCAGATCGAGAAGCCCCAGGCGTATGTCAACTCCGACAACATATTCGGGCTGGCCGGCTCGCAGCGTAATCGCGGCCTGGAGCTGAACATCTACGGCGAACCCATGCGCGGCGTGCGGCTGCTTGGCGGCGTCACCTTCATGGATCCGGAGCTGCGCGGCACCAAGGCAGCGCTGCAAGATGGCAACGATGCGGTGGGCGTGCCTCGCTATCAGGCCGTGCTGGGCGCCGAATGGGACGTACCCGCCCTTACGGGCCTGACGCTGCAAGCCTACGTACAACGTCGCGGCTCGCAGTACATAAACATCGACAACACGGGCAAGATTCCCGCCTGGACCCGCATCGACCTGGGTGCGCGCTACGCCACCAAGATCGACGGACGCAATGTCGTATGGCGCGCCGGCGTGGACAACGTAGCCGACAAGGACTACTGGGCCACCGTGGGTAATCAGTTCGGGCAAATCACCCAGGGCATGGGCCGCGTCTACAAGCTGTCGATGTCCGTCGACTTCTGATCGCGCCCAGTCCGGGCGGCACAAGGCCTCCCGGACAGCCCCTTGGGGCTAGCCTCCAAACCGGTTTTCCGGCAAGCCGCGCACACCCAGCCCGTAAATGGCGAACAGGCTGCCGCGCGCCACGCCGTCATCCGGGAAGCGCGGCAGCGGCGGCCTGGCCATGGAGGTGACGTACAGCACGTCCAGGTCCGGGCCGCCGAACATGACGCTGGTGACCTTCTTCACGGGCATGTCGATGACGCGGTCCACTGAGCCGTCGGGCGCGTAGCGCACCAGCTTGCCGTCGTACACCAGGGCGTTCCACAGATACCCGTCCGCGTCGACCGTGGATCCATCGGCCCCGCCGCCGCGACTCATGTCCACTTTGGCATGGGCGCGGCGATTGGACACCTGGCCCGTCTGCTGGTCGTAGTCGTAGGCCCAGATCTCGCCCGACCACGTGTCGTTGAAGTAGAACGTATTGCCGTCGGGGCTCCAGCATGGGCCGTTGGACACCACGATGCCGCGCTCCAGGGTATGCAGCGACAGGTCGGGGTCCAGCCGATACAAGCTGCCGTTCGGGCCGTCTTCATTGGTGTCCATGCTGCCGGCCAGGAAACGGCCGTGCCGGTCGACCTTGCCATCGTTCAGGCGGTTGGATGGCTTGTCGGGTTCGGGGTCCACGATCAGTTCCACGTCTCCCGTCTTGAAGTCCAGGAAATGAAAGCCCCGCGCCAGGGAAAGCACGGCGCCGCCCTGCTGGCGCAAGGCCATGGAGCCGATCTTTTGCGGCAAGTCCCAGGCGCGCAGTTCGCGCCCGTCGGCGGTGCAGCGGAAGATGCGGCCATCGGCGCTGTCTATCCAGTACAGCCGCTGCTCTTGCACGTCCCACAGCGGGCCTTCGCCCAGCGTGGTCTTCACGTCGGCCAGTATTTCGATGCGCATGAATGTCTCCTTGTCCAGGCGGGTACCGGCGGCTCAGAATGCGACCTGGTCGGCGCCCTTCAGTTGAAGAATGCGGCGCGCCTCTTCCGGGGTGGCTATTTGCATGCCCAGGCCCTCGATCACCTGGCGCACCGAGCGCACCTGTTCGGCATTGGATTGCGCCAGGCGGCCCTTGCCCGCCCACAGGCTGTCTTCCAACCCTACCCGCACGTTGCCGCCCATGGCCACGGACTGCGCGGCGATGCGGAACTGGCTGGCGCCCGCCCCGAGCACCGACCAGCGATAGTCCGAGCCGAACAACCGGTCGGCGGTGCGGCGCATATGGATGACATCTTCCGGGTGCGTGCCGATGCCGCCCAGCAGGCCGAACACCGACTGCACGAAGAACGGGGCCTTGACCAGGCCGCGGTCGGCGAAGTGCGCCAGGTTGTACAGGTGCGCGATGTCATAGCACTCGAACTCGAAGCGGGTGCCGTTGTCGTAGCACGTGGACAGTATGTATTCGATGTCCTTGAAGCTGTTGCGGAACACCAGGTCGCGCGTGGCCTCCAGGTGCTCGCGTTCCCAGTCGAACTGGAAGTCCTTGTACTTGTTCAGCAGGTGGTACAGGCCGAAGTTGATCGAGCCCATATTCAGGGAAGCGACCTCGGGCTTGAACTGCGCGGCCGGCCGCACGCGCTCTTCCACGCGCATATAGGGGCTGCCGCCGGTGGTGATGTTGATCACGGCATCGGTGCGCTGCTTGACCTCCGGCAGGAAGCGCGCAAAGGCCTCGGGCGTCTGGTCCGGCTTGCCGTTCTGCGGGTCGCGGGCGTGCAAGTGCAGAATGGCGGCGCCGGCCTCGGCCGCGGCCACCGCTTCGCGCGCAATGTGTTCGGGCGTGATCGGCAAATGCGGCGACATGGACGGCGTATGGATCGCGCCGGTGATGGCGCAGGTGATGATGACTTTATCCTGGGACATGCTGGGCTCCGGAAATCGGGCGCGCTGGCGGCGCGCTCAGGGGGTTTCAGTGTCGCGGCCGGCCTGCTTGTGGGCGGCCAGGGCCATGAGTTTGCGGTCGCGCCACAACTGGCGGTCGGGCAGCGCCTCGGCGGGCAGGAGCGCACGGCGTTCCGCCTCGACACGGTCCATGGTGGCGCCGCCCCAGGGCACGCGCCGCTGCATCTGCTCGAACAGGCCGGCATACATGGCTTCGTAGCGGTCGGCGTAATCGCGCACGCCGCCGGGCGCATTCAGGTCGATGGTCTCGAACGGCCCCATGAACGACCAGCGCAGCGCCAAGCCTTCGCGGATGCCGATGTCGACGTCCTCGACCCCGGCATACCCGTCGGCCACCAGCCGGAAGGCTTCCTGCAACAGCGCGCCCTGCAGGCGGTTCATGACAAAGCCGTCGATCTCGCGGCGCATCATGATGGGCACCTGGCCGGCATCCTCCAGCACCTGGCGCGCGCGCTCCATGACCTTCGGGTCGGTCCAGGGAGCCGGAACGACCTCGACGGCCGGCACCAGATAAGGTGGATTGATCGGATGCGCCACCAGGCACCGGGCCCGCCCTGGCAGATGATCCGTGAAGCGCGACGGCAGCAAGGCCGACGTGGAACTGGCCAGCACGGCCTGGGGCGGCGCCAGGCTGTCCAGTTGCGCGTAGACCTCGCGCTTGCTGTCCAGGACTTCGGGCGTGCTTTCCTGCACGTAGTCGGCTTGGGCCAGGGCGGCCTCCAACTCGGTTTCCTCGCGCATGCGGGCCAGCACGGCGGAAGGATCCTGGGCGTGCAGCAAGCCCTGGGCATGCAGGTCGGGCAGCACCGACTCGGCGAAGGCACGCGCTCGGGCGGACTGGCCGGGCGAACTGTCCCACAGGGCGACGCGATGTCCGCCCCGCGCGAACACAATGGCCCAGGCCCGGCCGATCAGGCCGGCGCCGACGATGGCGATATTGAGCATGGCGGTTTCTCCGTCAGAGCGTCTCGACGTTGCCGTCGACACTGAGGGACTGGCCCGAAATATTGCGGCCGGCGTCAGACAGCAGGTAGGCGGTGGACAGCGCCACGTCGTGCGGCGTGACCATGCGGCGCAGCGATATGCGTTCCAGGTAGGTGGCCTCCATGCGTTCATACGGCACGCCCACTTGCTCGGCGCGCGCGCGGATCACGCCTTCCATGCGTGGCCCTTCCACAATGCCGGGCAGGATCGCATTGACGCGGATGCCGGCCGGGCCGAGTTCCTTGGCCAGGCTTTGCGTGAAACCGATAACGCCGAACTTGGCGGAGGAATATGGCGTACGGTAAGCGTAGCCGTGGCGCCCCGCCGACGACGACATGTTGACGATGGCGCCGCCGCCCGCCGCCTTGAGCAAGGGCACTGCCAGGCGGGTGCACAGGAACTGGCCGGTCAGGCAGATGTCGAGGCAGCGGCGCCATTCATCGGGGTCCAGGTCTTCCACCGCCCCGGTCGGCCCCGCGATGCCGGCATTGTTCACCAACGCATCCAGCCCGCCCAGGTGCCGTCCGGCCGCATCGAACAGGGCCGCCACATCGCTTTCGCTGGACACGTCGGCGCGCACCGCGCCGACCTGCGGATACCGTTGCGCCAGCTGCGCCAGGGCCGGCTCGGAGATATCGCAGGTAAACACGCGCGCCCCGCGCTCGGCCAGGTGCGACACGATGGCCAGCCCGATGCCTCCCGCCCCGGCCGTCACCACGACACGCAAACCTTCCAGTCCGTCCGATCGATTGCCCATCTGGTCTCCTCGCGGCACGCGCCGCTGTTGGTACATTTACTTTTCCCGCAGCGCGATCACTGCGCCCAGCACGACCGCGCCGTACAGGATGGCGCGCGTGGCATAGGGCAAATTGCTGCCCGCCAGCAGTGTCTGCAGCGCCGTCAGCAGCAGCACGCCGGCCAGCATGCCCAGATAGTGCCCGCGGCCGCCGGTGATCAGGCCGCCGCCCACCACCACCACGGCGATAGACGGCAGCAAGTAGTCGTCGCCCATGCCCAGGCTGGCCTGCCCCGAGAACCCAGTCAGCAGCACACCGACCAGCGCGGCGCACAAGCCGGACAGTATGTACACGCCGATAAGCGTACGCCCCACCGGCACGCCGGCCAGGCGCGCCGCCAGGGCGCTGTTTCCCACGGCGTAGACGCGCCGGCCGAACACACTGCAGGACAACAGCAATACCGCGGCCACCGCGAACAGCAGCACGAAAAGCACCACGGGAGTCACCCCCAGCACCTGCCCGGTCATGAAGCTGCGCAGCAGCGGCGGCGCAAAACCCGCGGGCGTGCCGCCCGAGTACAACAACGCCAGTCCCTGCAGAATGCCGTTGACGGCCAGCGTGGCAACGATTGGCGACAAGCCCAGCACCACGACCGCCACTCCGTTGGCCAGGCCCACCAGGCAGCCCAGCGCCAGCACGATGAGCAAGGCATGAGGCAACGAGGCATCGGCGCCTTGCGCAATACCGGCGAACAGAATGCCGGACAACCCTATCGTCCAGGGCAGCGACAGGTCTAGTCCGCCCGTCAAGATCACCGCCCCCTGCCCCAGCGCGAGAATGGCCAGGAAACTGGCCAGCACGATCAACGAATTCCAGTAGCCCCAATGCGTCAGCGAGCGGCCCAGCATGATCTCGGTAGCCAGCAGCACCAGCACCAGGCAAGCCAGCGCCGGCAGCGAGTAGCGCAAGGTCTGCGCGTGACGCGCGGTGAACGCGGGCGCCGGCGCCGCCGGCGCGCCGGATGCCT
>NZ_JAJMLX010000082.1 GCF_020991325.1 Bordetella petrii
GCCACGCCCTGGTGCTCGCGGGTGAACAGCGGCGCGCCCAGCGCCAATTCCAGCCGCCGGATGTGCTGGCTGACCGCGCCCTGGGTCAGCGCTAGTTCGTCGGCCGCGCGCGTGAAGCTGCGCAGCCGCACGGCCGCCTCGAAGGCGCGCAGCGTCTGTAGCGGAGGTAAGGGTCGGCCGGCCATGATGTGCGCATTAATATCACTAATACCCAGCTCTCACAAATCTTGGTTTGTCGCGCCGCCGGGCCGTCCATAGACTGCCTGTCATGACATACCGACTCTTTTATTCCCCTGGCGCATGTTCCATGGCGGCGCACATCGTCCTGGAAGAAGTCCACGCGGACTTCACCCTGGAAGGCCTTAACCTGGCACAGGGCGCCCATCTGCAACCGGATTACCTGGCCATCAACCCCAAGGCACGCGTACCGGCACTGGAAATTCCAGGCCAGCCGCGCGTGCTGACCGAGTTGCCGGCTATCCTGGCGTTCCTGGCCCGGCAGTATCCGCAAGCCGGCCTGTTGCCGGCGGACTCGGCCATCGAGTCCGCACGCGGACTGGAATGGCTGGGATGGCTGGCGGCCTGGGTGCATGCCACCGGCTATGGCGCACTATGGCGCCCCGCGCGGTTTAGCGCCGACACAACCCTGCACGACGGCATTCGCGCCCAGGGCCGGCAGACCATCATCGAGGCCAACCGGAAAATCGAACGCCATTTCGCCGACGGCAATGCCTGGGCGCTGGCTTCGGGCTATTCCATCGTGGATCCCTTCCTGCTGGTGCTGTACCGGTGGGGCAACCGCATCGGCCTGGACATGCGCACCGATTGCCCGGCCTGGACGGCCTCCAGCCTGCAGGCGGCTCAACGGCCCGCGGTGCAGACCGTGCTGCAACGCGAAGCGGTGACACTGGACGGGTGAACGCAGGACGGCGGCAGTGCTACGCGCTGGATTCGGTTTCCCAATGGATGAGGGCCCAACGCAACGGCGCCCCGGCACGCTGGCGCGGCGATGCGTCTTTGTACCAGTCCTGCAGGCGCTGGCGTTCGGCGTCGTCCAACCCGCCCATCGAACGCGCCACGCGCCGGGCATAATCATCGAAGTCGGCGGCGCCGGCCAACTGGCTGTCCACCGTGATGTAGTCCAGCGTAGGCTGGATGCCCATGCCGTGCAGCATGTTGATCACGTAGATGTAGTCGGGCATGGCCGGCCGCGCGCGGCCGACCACCCGCTGGATGGCCGGGTCAATGAAATGCCCGCCCGCCAGGTGCGTCAGGTAGGCCCGCCGCCGAGCCTTGGCGTGCAGCTTTTCCAGCGCCCCGGCCAGGTTCTCCACCACCGACGACCGCGAGGCGATCACGATGTCGCATGCCGGCACGTCGGACCAGTCATCTTCCCAGGCGCGCAGCAGCGGCCGCACGTTATGCAGCCCCTGTGCCTGCGCATTGCGCGCCAGCGCGTCGAGCATGCCCTGGCTGTAGTCCAGGCCCACCACGTGTTCCATTCTGCCGGCCAAAGGCAGCGCCAGGGTGCCCGGACCACAGCCCACATCCAGCAGCGTGCGGGCGTCGTCGAACCGCATGCGGGCGATGAAGTCTTGCGCATAGCGGCTGTGCCCGATGCGGCGGCCCAGTTCGCCGGCGCGTTCGTCCCAGGCCTGGGCGGTTTTGGGCTTGCCGCGGGCCTGTGCCAGATGATCGCGATACAACTGCGCGAAATCAACAGATTCTATGGTCATGACGCCCCGCCCTGGCGATGGATGCAGAGTTGGTCGAACCAGGCTTGCAGCGCGGCCCGGGCCACCGGCATTTCGACACCGCCTTCGCCGGTGAAGCGGCGCCAGGCGGGCAGCAGCGCACCGGACACCACCGTTACCAGGGGTATGCCCTCGCTCATGAGGGCCAGCATTTCCTGGGCGAAGCCGCCGCCTTCCGCTTCCTGCGCCCCGTAGCGATTCGCGATCACCAATTCCGCCCGCGCCTGCAGCGCGTCGCGCAGCACCTGGCTGGCCCCGCTGAGCGCGCCCGGATCCAGGCTGCACGCCCGCGAGCCCGGGCCCAGGTCCTGGGAAAGACGGTACAGCCGCCCCGTGCGCAAATCGGCCAGGCGGCGTTGCGGCCGGCCGCGGCCATCGGGCGCGGTAGTTTCGCGCTGCACCAGCCCGTGGATGCGGTGGCCACGGGCTTGCATGTCGGCGGCAAATGCGGCCAGCAGTTCATCCGCCCCATGGGGCGGCTGGGAATAGACCAAGGCGGCGATGGCGGCGGGGGCAACAGGGCGGGAAGACATGGATAAAGCACAAGGCGCGCCTGGCGCCCGGCCCGGGTTACGGGTGAATGACGCGCTCCACTCTATACCGGCCGGCCGCCAGCCCCAAGCCCGATACCGGCCTAGGGCGACAGGTGGATGGCAGGCCGCAAAAAACCATGCTATAATTTTTTTCTTTGGTGCTCGCCCATGGCAAGCACTAAAACATGCGGGAGTAGCTCAGTTGGTAGAGCGCAACCTTGCCAAGGTTGAGGTCGCGAGTTCGAGACTCGTCTCCCGCTCCAGTTTCCGGAAAAGCCCAGACCACGGTCTGGGCTTTTTTTTGGCCTGGCACGGTGGCCGGGCATTAAAGGGGCACAAGCGGTGGACGTTGCACTGATCCTGTTGGCTGTCTTCGTGGTGTGGCAGGTGCTGCGGGCGCGCTACCAGCGCTCGAAAATTGCCTTGCTGGGCAGGCATCTGGCCAACCTGCAGCTCGAGCGGCACATGGAAACCCTGACGCAGGGCTATACCCGCGCCATCCATGAAGACTCCGAAAGCCGCCAGCTCCAGGTGCTGGAAACCTTCGCCCAGACCGAACGCGCCGTGGCGGCCCAGGTACAGACGCTGGCCAGTTCCATGCAGAAAGACGGCCCGCAAGCCACTCGCATGGGCGCGCTATCGTTCTGCGTGCCCTACGGCGAACGCTTTCTGCCCGCGGCGGCGCTGCGGGATTTCGGCGCCCTGCTGCATATCCATGCCGCCGGCTTGCGCCACGCGGTGGACAACGTCGACAGCTGGGACCCCAAGACGCGCGCCTTCCACCTGTCGGCCGAACTGTACCTGCTGCAGCACAGCTGCCACTGGTTCTGCAAATCCCGCACCGTCGCCGACGCGCGCCTGCTGGTACGCCACCAGGTCAAGCACCAGAAAGTGCTGGAATCGGTGTCTGAAGTGACCCGCTCGGCTTATGTGCGGTGGCTGCGGCAGGCGGCCCAGGCGTGACGCTTGAGCCTGCGGCATCCGCGCGCCGGGCTCAGTAGGCCAGGCGCTACCTCGGCCATCGTGGCAAGTTTGCGCGGATACTGCCGGGTGTCTGGCTCCCGTCAGGGTGCCAGACACCCGGCTTTACCCTGAAGGTGCCTATTTCAAAATAGCGGCAGGAGGCTCAATGGGCATCCACCAGCCGCCGCAGCGCGGGGTCGCGGATGGCGAACACCTGGAACAATCCCAATGCCCGCAGGGCCGGCAAGGCCTGGATGATGTCGTGTTCGGCGGCCTGCCGGTGCGCGGCATCGGCGGCCGCGTCGCCCCAGACCGCGGCGTTGGCCAGAAAGGCGCCCACACTGCCTTTCCGGATCACCACGCCCCCGCGCTCGACCTGGTCTTGCTCATTGGGCAGTATGTCTTCGGCACGCATGGCGGTTTCCTTGAAGTTGCAGACGGTACCATCGTAGGCGCGTACAGCTGGCCTGTGTACGGTATAACAGCCAATCGATAGTCTTTTCGCGCCACGCATGAGCCCCACGCTGATTCCGCCCGACCAGGCCTCCTCCGCCGGCGGGCCGCCGCTGCTCGCGGTGGCGCGGCAGTCCGGCACGGTGCGCCTGACCCGCCGCCACCGCCATGCGCGCGGGCAACTGCTGGGCGCCTCGCAAGGCCTGCTGTCGGTGGACGCCGGCCACAGCCGCTGGGTGGTGCCGGCCACACATGCGGTCTGGATACCTCCCTGCACCCCGCACGGCCTGCGGTCGCACGGCCCGTTCTCGGGCTGGAGCGTCTACGTCGCGCCATCCGATTGCGCCGAACTGCCCGCCCAGCCGTGCATCCTGGCCGCCTCGGATCTGCTGCGCGCGGCCGTACTGCGGGCCGCGTCCTGGGCGGACGGGCCCTTCGACGCGCCACGCTCGCGGCTTGCCGGGGTCATCCTGGATGAAATCCGCACCCTGCCCCGGCCTTCACTGGGCCTGCCCATGCCGCGCGACGCACGCCTGCTGAAAATTGCACAGGCCCTGGCCAACCGGCCCGGCGATGAACGGCGGCTGCCCGAATGGGCCGCCTGGGCCGGCATGGCGCCACGCACGCTCAGCCGCCGCTTCGTGGCCGAAACCGGCTTCAGCCTGACCGAATGGCGGCAACGCGTGCGCCTGCTGCGCGCACTGGAACTGCTGGCCGGGGGCCGGCCCGTCACGGCCGTCGCACTGGACCTGGGCTATGACAATGTCAGCGCCTTCATCGCCCTGTTCCGCGACACTTTCGGCGCTACCCCCGGCCGCTATGCGACCCGGCTGCGCCAGGGGCCGCCGCTTCCCGAACAAGACTGATCCTATTCATCCACCCACCTGACCCGGGTACGGGGGCGACAGAACATCCGCAGACGGAATCCTGTATAATGGTGGGCTTGGCAATTAACGCCCTGGCGCAATGGCAGAGTGGTTATGCAGCGGATTGCAAATCCGTGTACGTCGGTTCGATTCCGGCTTGCGCCTCC
This sequence comes from Bordetella petrii, assembly GCF_020991325.1. Lineage (GTDB taxonomy): Bacteria > Pseudomonadota > Gammaproteobacteria > Burkholderiales > Burkholderiaceae_B > Bordetella_A > Bordetella_A petrii_E. The sequence goes on from NZ_JAJMLX010000082.1 coordinate 4,737, forward strand.
AGCAAGAACAAGGCTCTCAGCAATGGGGGCCTTTTTCTTTGGGCTGCCGCACCGGGCCGCTACCGGGCAAACAGTGATAGCCTTGAAAGCCTGGTGCCCGCAAGGAGAACAGGATGAACCGCAACGACGCGACCCCGCCGGATCCCGACGCCCTGGGCCTGGGCGTGGGTGAGCTAATGAGCCTGGCGCGCAGCGCCGGCCTGGAATCCGCCGACGAATCCGCGCTGCAGGCTTTCGCCCTGGCCGTGGCCGAGCAATGCGCCGAAATCGGCGATCAATACACCACCGCCAAGGGCAATTGCGGCGAAGCCATCCGCACCCATTTCGGCCTGGGTTGATCGGCGCCGCCATGGATCCCTCCGTCAAGCAAGCCCTGGCCAAATGGCCCGACGTTCCCGCCGTATACGGCTGGCTGTCACTGGACGAGCGCGGACGCTGGCTGATCCACGAACAGGGCGACGCCGCCGAAGGCGGGCCGGGCGACACGATCACCAGCCCGCAGATCGTGGCCTTCATCGGCCGCAATTACGAATCGGACGACGCCGGACGCTGGTACTTCCAGAACGGCCCGCAACGCGTATACGTGCGCCTGGACGCGGCCCCTTGCATATTGCGGCGGGCCGACGCCGGCACCGGGCTGGTTACCCATACTGGCCGGGCGGTCGGCAGCGTGGCGGGCTGGTGGTTGGACGATACCGGCAGGCTGTATGCGCGCACCGACGCTGGCGCCGGCATGGTCGAAGACCGCGAGCTGGAACCCTTGCTGCGGCAACTGCGGGCCGAACCCGCCGGCGTGGCCCTGGTGGATGCGCTGGACCAGGCCGATTTTGGCCAGGCCGGCACGGTACGCCTGGCGCATCCGGCCTACGCGCCGGCCGCGCCCTTGCAGTGCGGCGTGCGCCGGGGCGACATTCCCGGACTGCTGGGCTTCGTGGCCAACCCGCGCGCGTAATATCGAGGCGGCGCAAGGCCGCCGAGTGCCGGTAGAATCGACGCCATGACCGCCCAATCGCCCCCGACGTATTTCCCCGCGCCGCGCCGCGCGCGCTTCTGCAGCCAGTGCGGCACCCCCATCAACCGCCGGGTGCCAGATGGCGACAACCGCGAGCGCGACATCTGTGACCACTGCGGCGCCATTCATTATCAGAACCCGCGCTTGGTGGTGGGTACGGTGCCGGTCTGGGAAAACCGCATCCTGCTGTGCCGGCGGGCCATAGAACCGCGCTACAACACCTGGACGCTGCCGGCGGGCTTCATGGAACTGGGCGAAAGCACCACGCAGGGGGCGGCCCGCGAAACCCTGGAAGAATCGGGCGCGCAGATCGAGCTGGGCCAGCTGTTCACCATGATAGACGTGCCGCAGATCGAGCAGGTGCACGTGTTCTACCTGGCGCGGGCCCTGGGCCCGGAACTGGACCCCGGCCCCGAAAGCCTGGAAGCCCGGTACTACGACGAGGCCGACATCCCCTGGGACGACCTGTCGTTCCGCACGGTGGCCACCACCCTGAAGCAGTTCCTGGAAGACCGCAGGCGCGGCAGCTTCGGCACGCACCGCTACACGCTCGAATCGCACCGCTGACCCTTGAAACTGCCCTGGCTCGCCCCCGACACGCCCTTTCCGCCGGTTGAGCAGGCGCTGCGCGACCCCGACGGCCTGCTGGCGGCGGGTGCCGACCTGTCCCTGCCGCGCCTGGCGGCGGCGTACGCCAACGGCGTATTTCCCTGGTACAGCGAAGGCGAGCCCATACTGTGGTGGAGCCCCGACCCGCGCATGGTGCTGGCCTGCGCGGATTTCGCCCCCTCGCGCTCGCTGCGCAAACTGCTGCGGCAAATCGCCCGCGACGAACACGGGCTGCTGCCGCACGTGCAAGTGCGGGTCGACACGGCGTTCGAAACGGTGATGGCGCACTGCGCGGCCCCACGCGACGGCCAGGCGGGTACGTGGATCAACCCCTCCATGCAGCAGGCGTATCGCGACTGGCATGCGGCGGGTGCGGTGCACAGCGTCGAAACCTGGATCGACGGCGAACTGGCCGGCGGCCTCTACGGCATCAGCCTGGGCGGCATGTTCTTCGGGGAATCGATGTTCACGCTGGCGCCCAACGCGTCGAAAGTGGCGCTGGCCTATCTGGTGCAGTTCCTGCGCAATGCGGGGGTGGAATGGATAGATTGCCAGCAACAGACGCGCCACCTGGCCAGCCTGGGCGCAAGCCCGGTGCCGCGCGCCCGCTTTGTCGAACACGTGCGCCAGGCAGTGACCCGGCCCGCGCCTGCCTGGCAGCCGGGCTGGCTGGACAGCCAGGGCGCGCTGCGCCCGGCCAGCCCTTCCCGGTTGTGGTCCTGAGCCGCTTCGGCGTTAAGATGTGGAAATACCCGGGCCGGCCTGCTACCTGCCCGGGGCGCCGATGAGCCAGCTAAAAGAACTACCTTTCGCCACCCTGCAGTTCTATTCGACTGCCCCCTACCCGTGCAGCTACCTGCCCGGACGGCAGGCGCGTTCGCAGGTGGCGGCGCCCGGGCACCTGATCAATGCGGGCGCCTATTCGCAACTGGTCGAACAGGGTTTCCGGCGCAGCGGCCTGTTTACTTACCGCCCCCATTGCGACAACTGCCGCGCCTGTGTGCCGGTGCGCGTGGACGCGGCCCGCTACACCCCCAATCGTAGCCAGCGCCGCGCCTGGCGCGGCCACCAGGGCCTGCGCGCCTTCGTGGCCGAGCTGGCCTGGTCGCCCGAACACTACGACCTGTACACCCGCTACCAGCAGGGCCGCCACCCCGGCGGCGGCATGGACGAAGACAGCCGCACCCAGTATGCCCAGTTCCTGCTGACCAGCCGCGTCAATACCCGCCTGGTCGAGTTCCGCGACAGCGGCGGCGCCCTGGCCATGGTGTCCATCATCGACGTGCTGGACGATGGCCTGTCGTCTGTTTATACCTTCTACGACCCGCAGGCGCGCGGCAGCCTGGGCACCTACAACGTGATGTGGCAAATCGAGCAGTGCCGCACCCTGAACCTGCCCTGGCTGTACCTGGGCTACTGGATCCGCGACAGCCGGAAAATGGCCTACAAGTCGGGCTTCCAACCCCTGCAGATGCACCTGGACGGCACCTGGCAGGAACCACCGTCCGATCTGTTCTGACCCGGCCCGCGCGGCGGGGCAAACTGGCTACAATGGCGCCCCATGTCCATCTTTTTCCAAGCCTATCCCCTGGCGCGTCCGGCCCTGTTTGCCATGGACGCGGAAACCGCCCATGAAGTCACGCTGGCCGGCCTGCAACGCGCCTACGATTGCGGCGCCACGCGCAGGCTGCTGCATGCGCAGCCGCAGGCCCCCACCCGGCTGATGGGGCTGCCGCTGTCCAACCCCGTGGGGCTGGCCGCGGGGCTGGACAAGAACGGCGCTTATATCGATGCCCTGGGCAACCTGGGTTTCGGTTTCGTGGAAGTGGGCACGGTGACGCCCCGCGCGCAACCCGGCAACCCCAAGCCGCGCATGTTCCGCCTGCCGCGCTCGCAGGCGCTGATCAACCGCCTGGGGTTCAACAACCAGGGGCTGGAAGCCTTCATCGCCAACGTGCAGCGCAGCCAGTGGCGCCAGCAAGGCGGCGTGCTGGGGCTGAACATCGGCAAGAACGCCGACACGCCCATCGAGCGCGCGGCCGACGACTACCTGCTGGGCCTGGAGGGCGTGTATGCCCACGCCGACTATGTCACGGTGAATATCTCGTCGCCCAATACGCAGAACCTGCGCGCCCTGCAGGGCGGCGACGAATTGTCGGCCCTGCTGGCGCAACTGCGCGACAAGCGCGCCGAACTGGCCGACCGCCACCAGCGCCACGTGCCCCTGGCGGTAAAAATCGCCCCCGACCTGTCCAACGACCAGATCGACGCCATTGCCGACGTACTGCCGCGCTACGGCGTGGACGGCGTCATTGCCACCAACACCACCCTGTCGCGCGATGCGGTAACCGGGCAGCCCCACGCCAACGAGGCGGGCGGGCTTTCCGGCGCGCCGGTGCATGCCCTGTCGCTGGCCGTTATTGCGCGCCTGCGCCAGCGCATGGGGCCGGACGCGGCCATTATCGGGGTGGGCGGCGTGGTATCGGGCCGCCATGCCCGCGAAAAAATGGATGCGGGCGCCAATGCCGTGCAGCTGTACACCGGCCTGATCTACCGGGGCCCGGCCCTGGTGGGCGAATGCGTCCGGGCAATCGCCGCCTGAACATCCCGCAACGCAGCAAAAGCCCGCCGGCGGCGGCGCAAAAAAAAGCCACCCCGTAGGGTGGCTAATTCCAGCTCTGCTCTGTCACTCAACAGTACTACACAGACTGCGATACAACAACAGCCCTTCGGCGGCAATCAGGCGGCGCGGCGGGTGCGCGTGGACTTCGTGGCCACCTCGGCGGCATCGCTGGCGGCCTTGAACGTGGCGTTGGCGGCGGCGTTCAGGTTCGATTCGGCGACTTCGGCGGCCTGCTTGGCGGCCTTGGTCAGCGATTCGTAGGCACCGTTGGCAGTGGCCAGCGACGATTTCAGCAGGGCCACGGCGCTTTCCGAGCCGGTGGGAGCGTTCTTCGAGAACTGCTCGACGGCGGCAGCCAGCTGTTGCTGGCCTTCAGCCACCTGGGCTTCGGCCAGCTTGGCCAGTTCGCCTTGCACGCCGGCGACGATGTCATACACATGCTTGCCATAGGCCAGGGCCTTTTCGGCGCCCGGCTGCACCAGCCCGCTGGTGAAAGCGGCGGCTTCCTGGGGGTCTTTCAGGCTGACGGCTTGTTGCGACGTCTGGGCCACTTCGTCCAGCGTGGCCTTGACGACCTTCATGTTCAGGTCGACCAGCTTTTCAAAGCCGGAGAACAGCGTGGCCTGGGTGGCAACCAGGGTGTCCAGGGCGGATTTTTGCTGATCCAGAATTTGTTGCGGAATGGCGGTCATGAGGGTCTCCTAGAAGAAGAGCCGGGGGCGTTCCGGCGAATAACGATGTTTGGCGACGAAAGAAAACGTGCGCGAAAACCGGTACTGCAAGCTATCGCCGGCCCGTTTGTTGCATTGCACAAACTCCATTTTACGGGTCCTGGACCCGCTGTCAAGCGATTTTGATGCATCGCAGCATACTGCCCCGATGTTGCATTCTTGCGGCACCGCAGACTCGGGGGAAATACCCGGATGACGGCGTATCCATTGTTTTCTACACTGGCGACCAACTGATGACACTCCAAGAAAGAATCGTCAGCCTAAAGTGAAAACACCGCCGCGAATCGCGCGGCTCAGGAGACCTCATGACTTTCATCCCCCGTACGCTTTCGGCGCTGCTGGCCGCGGGCGCCCTGTTCGCAGCCGGCGCCGCCCAGGCGGAATACCCGGAACGGGCCATCAACATGGTCGTGCCCTTCTCGGCGGGCGGCCCCACCGACAACGTGGCGCGCTCGCTGGCCGAGGCCATGCGCCCCACGCTGGGCCAGACCGTGGTGGTCGAGAACAAGGCTGGCGCCGGCGGCACCATCGGCACCTCGTACGTGGCCCGCGCCGAACCGGACGGCTACACCGTGCTGCTGATGCATCTGGGGTTCACCACGGCGCCATCGCTGTATAAAGACCCCGGCTACGATCCGGCCAAGAGCTTCGTGCCAGTGGGCCTGGTGGTCGACGTGCCCATGACCGTCATCGCGCGCGAAGACTTCCCGCCCAACAACATCAAGGAACTGGTCGAGTACATCAAGGCCAATAAAGACAAGGTGTCGCTGGCCAACGCCGGCATCGGCGCGGCCAGCCACCTGTGCGGCACCATGCTGGTCGATGCCCTGGGCGTCGACCTGCTGACCATCCCCTACAAGGGCACCGGTCCGGCCATGAACGACCTGCTGGGCAAGCAGGTCGACCTGCTGTGCGACCAGACCACCAACACCACGCAGCACATCAATGCCAAGAAGGTGAAGGCCTACGCCGTCACCAGCCTGAAGCGCGTGCCCACCCTGCCCGACCTGCCCACCATGGACGAATCGGGCTTCAAGGGCTTCCAAGTAGGTATCTGGCACGGCATGTGGGTACCGAAGGGCACGCCCCAGCCGGTGGTTGACAAGCTGGTGAAGGCGCTGCAGGCCGGCCTGGCCGACCCCAAGTTCAAGGAACGCATGGCGGGCCTGGGCGCGGCGGTACTGGAAGAAGAAGCCAATCCCAAGGCGCTGGAAGCCAAGGTACAGCAGCAAGTACCGCAATGGGCCGAGCTGTTCAAGAAGGCCGGCGTACCGAAACAATAAGACTAATAATCCCGGCCTTCGGGCCCCTGAACCCCCGGCATGCCGGGGGTTTTTTATTGTGCGATTAGAACGGTTTCCTGGACAATCCATCCAGGGCCGGGGGGCTGATCGCGCCACGGCGGCTCGCTAGACTGAATTCTTCATCCCACCATGACGGAGATTTCGTATGGCAGACCATTCCATTGCAGGCAAAGTGGTGCTGATCGCCGGCGGCGCCAAGAATCTGGGCGGCCTGGTGGCGCGCGACCTGGCGGCGCAAGGCGCCAAGGCCGTGGCCGTCCATTACAACAGCGCGTCTTCCCGGGCCGACGCCGACGCCACTGTCCAGGCCATCCAGGCCGCGGGCGCGCAGGGGCTGGCCCTGCAAGGCGACCTGACCAGCGCCGGCGCCATCGAAAAACTGTTCGCCGATACAGTGGCGGCCGTGGGCCGCCCGGATATCGCCATCAACACGGTAGGCAAGGTGCTGAAGAAGCCATTCAGCGAGATCACCGAGGCCGAGTACGATGACATGAGCGCGGTGAACACGAAATCGGCATTCTTCTTTCTCAAGGAAGCCGGCAGGCAGGTGAACGACAACGGCAAGATCCTGACCCTGGTGACCTCGCTGCTGGGCGCATTCACGCCGTTCTATGCGGCTTACGCGGGCACCAAGGCCCCGGTAGAGCATTTCACGCGGGCCGCCGCCAAGGAATTCGGCGCGCGCGGCATTTCGGTGACGGCCGTCGGCCCCGGGCCCATGGACACGCCGTTTTTCTATCCCGCCGAAGAGGCGGACGCCGTGGCGTACCATAAGACCGCCGCGGCCCTGTCGCCGTTTTCCAGAACCGGCCTGACCGACATCGAGGATGTCGTGCCCTTTATCCGCCACCTGGTCAGCGATGGCTGGTGGATTACCGGGCAAACCATCCTGATCAACGGGGGCTATACCACCAAGTAGGCAATTATGCGTACCTTGATATTCATTGTGGTGGGCGTGGTGTTGGCCGCAGCGGCAGTGCGGCTGACGCCCCCGGCGTATCGCTTATGGGCTGCCGGGCTGTTCACGCTGGCATGGCTGGCCGTCTCGGCCTGGAACCTGTGCACCGGCCTGTCGCACGGCTATACCCTGGGGCAGGAACTGCCCATCCACCTGGCGCTGTTCGGCGTCCCGGCCGCGGTGGCCTGGGGGCTGTGGTGGCAATCGCGCCCATGAATCCCGCAAGCACCAACGCACGGCCGGCCAGCAGCGGCGGTACCCATGGATAGGTTCGACCAGTACCGGGTGTTCGCCCAGGTGGCGGACATGGGCAGCTTCATCAAGGCAGCCCACGCGCTGGAATTGCCGCGGGCGTCGGTGTCGGCTGCCGTCCAGCAACTGGAAACCCAGCTTGGCGTGCGGCTGCTGCACCGGACCACGCGGCGCGTGACCTTGACGGCCGATGGCGCGCAATTGATGGAATGTGTCCGGCCGCTGCTGGCCAGCGTGGAAGACATTGACCATATGTTCCGCGCCGGCCATCGCAAGGTAACGGGGCGCCTGCATGTAGACGTGCCCAGCCGCATCGGCCGGCGCCTGGTCGCGCCGGCTCTGCCGGAATTCCTGCGCCGCCACCCCGAACTGCGGCTGGTGCTGGGGTCGACCGACCGGGCCATCGACCTGGTACACGAAGGCGTGGACTGCGTGGTGCGCTTCGGTATCCTGCACGACAGCAGCCTGGTGGTCCGCCCGCTAGGACGCATTGCCTTGATCAACTGCGCCAGCCCCGGCTATGTGTACGAACACGGCCTGCCGCGCGGCCTGGACGACCTGCAGCAAGGCCACTGGTCGGTAGGCTATGCGTCGGCCAGCACCGGGCGCGAACTCGACTGGGAATGCGCGCACGCCGACGGCCGCGTGCAAAGCGTGGCCGTGCCCAGCCGCGTGGTGGTGAACAATGCCGAGACCTACATCGCATGCTGCCGGGCCGGGCTGGGACTGATCCAGATTCCCCGTTTCGACGTGCAGCACCTGCTGGACCGGAACGAACTGATCGAAGTACTGCCCGATAAGCGCGCTGCCCCCATGCCGGTATCGCTGCTTTACCCTCATCGCCGCCAACGCTCGCGGCGCTTGCTGGCCTTTCAGGAATGGTTCCAGGAATTGATCGCCCCCCACCTGGAGCCGCCAGCCTGAAGGCGGATATTTCGCTGCGCTACGCAGATCGCGCAGGCCGCGCGGGCCGCGTCACGTGCGCACGGCGTGCGGCGCCAGGCCCTTGCCCGCGCCATTGGGCGCCACCGTGGGTTCATAGCCCAGGGCCTCGGAAATGTTGCGGGCCGCTTCGACCAGGGCCTGGATCCATTCGTCTTGCAGGCGTTCGGCGGGCGCGGAAATCGACAGGCCGGCCACCAGCTTGCCGGTGTCGTCGAAAATGCCCGCCGCAATACATCGCACGCCCAGCTCGAGTTCTTCGTTGTCGCGCGCGTAGCCGTGGCGGCGCACCAGCGCCAGTTCGCGCTCCAGGCGTTCCAGATCGGTAAGGCTGTTGCGGGTGTGGCCGGCCAGGCCAGTGCGCAGCGCGTAGGCGCGCACCTGGCGGCTGTCGCCGGTGGACAGGAACAGCTTGCCGGTGGACGTAAGATGCAGCGGAGCGCGGCCGCCGATGGCGCGCACCACCTGCATGCCGGAACGCTCGCTCCAGGCGCGGTCGATATAGACGATTTCGTCGCCCTGCTGCACCGACAGGTTGATGGTCTGCCCGGTCAGCTTGTGCAACGAGCGCATGGCCGAAATGGCTGCCTCGCGCACGTTCAGGCGCCCTTTCACCAACGAGCCCAGTTCCAGCAGCCGCATGCCCAGTTGGTACAGGCCGTTGTCCACGCGTTCGACATAGCGCCCCACCACCAGGTCATTGAGAATGCGGTGGGCGGTGGAAGCATGCAGCCCCGTGGTGGCCGACAGCTCTTTCAGGGTAACGGGATCGGAATGGGCGGCCAGCGCGTCGAGCAGGCGCATGGCGCGCTCGATCACCTGGATGGCAATGGGAGACTGGGCCGAGGCATGCTCGCTGTCCGGGCCCGGCGCAATAGCTGACATGGAAGAAGTCACAGTGGGATCGACGGTACGAAACGTTGCGGCGGCCTGAGGCGCCTATGCGGCAGCGCACCATCAGACCTTTTCCCGTATTGTGAAATTTTGTCGGCGTTTTGGCAACCCGGCATTCCAGCGGGCCGCCCCAACCGCCCGATTGCATGGGGTCAGGGCGCCAGCCGGCCCCCCAGGCGCAGCACTTCTTCCTGCAGGTAGGCCAGCGCCTGCGCGGCGCCTTCGGGTTCGCCCTTGACGCCCAGTTCGATATGGGGCGGCCCGCCGGCTTCGCCCACGCTGGGCAGGCTGAACGCGCGTACCTGGGCCCAGCGCTGTTGCAGGGAATTCATGACCGGCGCCACCCGGGATTCGGGAATGCCGAACACCAGGAAGGAATGCTCGACATGGGCCACGGTGTGGTGCAGTGCACGATAGCGTGTATCCAGCGTCCATTCCAGCATGGGCCACGCCATGACGGGAAAGCCCGGGACGAAGGTGTGATCCTGGATGAAAAACCCCGGGATGCGGTTGTACGGGTTGGGCACGATCTCGCAGCCGGCCGGAAACATGCCCATTTGCAGGCGCTGCTGGTTTTCGGGGGCGGCCATGTCGGCCGTACCCTGCCCCTTGGCCGCCATGTCGGACACGCGCAGCGTGATGGCCTGTTCGGCTTCGGGGTGCAATTGCAGCGGCAGGCCCAGCGCCGCGGCCGCGGCCTGGCGGGTGTGGTCGTCGGGGGTGGCGCCGATGCCGCCGCACACCAGCACGATGTCGCCCGACGCGAAACTGCTGCGCAGCGCCGCGGTCAGTTCGGCGCGATCGTCGGGCAGGATCTGGGCGCGGGACAAATGCAGGCCGCGCGCGCCCAGCAATTCGACGATTTTGCCGAAGTGCTTGTCCTGGCGCCGGCCGGACAGGATTTCATCGCCCACGATGATCAGGCCGATACGGCGGGAAAGAGAGGCTGCCATGTTGTTTCCGGAATAAGCGTCAGGCTTCGATGACACGTTCCTGCCGCAGGCGCCGCAGGGCTTCCAGCCCATAATGGGCGTTTACCAGGCCCGCATACACCGGCAGGATGATCCAGGCCGGCGGCAGCAGGTTCAACAACGCGCAGATCAGGCCGATGGTCCAGAAGCCGGTATTGTGGCGTTCGAACAGCACGCGGCGTTCGGCCGGGCTGGCGTGTTCAACAATGGCATCCACGCGCATCATGCGCGAGAACGCAAAGGCCCACCAGAATATCGACAGCAGCACCGCCATGGGGGGAATCAGCCAGAACGGCAGGGTCAGCACCCAGCCGGCGGCGAATACCGCGGTTACCCAGATGGCGTTCCATACGCTGTAGGCCGTGGCGTTGCGGCCCTGGCGCGCGACGCCGGCGTATTCGCGCGAGCCCACATGGCGCAATACCAGCGGCATGACGAACACCGCCGCGATGGCCAGGCCCAGAATGCCCGAAATGGGCAACAAGATGGCCGCGGCAATGACGGGAATGAAGTACAGCTTGATCGAAAACAGACCGATGCCGACCAGCCAGGCGTCGACGTTGTTGACCACCTGCCATTGCGAGGCCTGCACGTTCAGCCATTCGGTCAGCGGCGTCCAGAACAGCCACAGCAGCAACAGGGCGCCCAGCAAGGCGACCAGGAATGGCAACAGCACCGCGAACAGCATGTTGGGATGGCATTGCGACACCAGGGCGCGCTTGAAGGCCTGGGCCACGCCAGCCGCGCCCGACACGGCGCCGCGCGCGGATCCGGGTGCAGGGGAATCAGGACGGGGAGGAATCATGTCGCGGGCAAGGGGTGGATATACATGCCGGGTATGATAGTCTCAAACACGCTACGATTTGATGCCATGCCCCTGCTCGTTCCCGGACCCGACACCCCCGCGCTGCGCGACGCGCTGCGTTCCCAAGACAACGACACATGGCTGGTGGCGTGCTTTTGCGCCGCGTGGTGCGACACCTGCGGGCAGTACCGTCCCAAACTGGCCAGCCTGGCCGCCGCCCAGCCCCGGCGGGTGTATGCGTGGATCGACATCGAAGACCACCCCGACCTGCTCGGCGACGAAGACGTCGAGAATTTCCCCACCCTGCTGGTGCAAATTGGCGCGCGCGTGGTGTTCTACGGGCCCATGCTGCCGCATATCGCCCACCTGGAACGCCTGCTGGAAAGCCTGGGGCCCGACAGCCCCGCGGTATCTACCGGCCTGCCCAATGTGCCGGCGCTGCTGGCCGGCTGAAACAAAGCCCCACCCCGAAGCGCTACGCGCTTCCCACCTCGCGGCTTGCCCGCTTCGGCCCCACCGTCTTCATCCCGGAGCGGGTCGCGCACAAGCGCGGTGAAGTGCCGACACCCATCAAGATTTGCGATTGCCGCCCAACAGCACCGCCACCTGCCGCTTGGGAGCGGTGGAACGCGAGTCGGACTTGGATTCGGCCTGGTCGGGCGCCGGCGGGTTGGCCGGCTGGTACGGCTTGTAGAAAAAGTCATCGACCGGCTGGCGCGGCGCCGTGTAGGCCGACGCGCCGCGGCGGTCGCGCTCGCGGCCGCGAGATCAA